>JAIXQU010000060.1 GCA_027485575.1 Cytophagaceae bacterium | reverse complement strand
CACCCAATGATGAATAAATACTCCTCCAAAAAATCATTCTGTTTTTCTTTTGTTCAGGAACTGATGCAAATCAACTTTTCTTGAATTCATTATCAATTAAAACAGATTATCAACAGGTAAATTTGGGAGGCTGGAATTTTTCAAGGAAAAATTTCTGCACCATTTTTTCAACCCTATTCTAAAAATTCTTATGAACAAATTAGTAGCTATCCTCATGGTTCTGGCATTTTATAAAGCCAATGCCCAAAACTACCGCCTGACTTTTGCTGCCACCGGAGCTTCCAACAGCATAGATTCAATCCAGGTCCGGAATCTTACCCAGGGAACCGCTTTAACGCTTGCGGGAACCGATACATTAAACTTGCAAGGAGTTCTTGATGTGCCAAATACATTCAACAGCACCAATAAATCACTTCGAATCTATCCCAATCCAATGGGCCAAAAATGTACAATCGAATTCGAAGCACCTGAAACTTGTCCGGCAAACATTGCTATTTTCAACACTTCAGGAAAAAGATGGATTCATTCCGACCTGTTTTTAGAAAAAGGTCAACACACCTTTCAGTTGAATAACCTGAATGAAGGGTTGAATCTTCTGGCAATCAGTTCTCCGACATATTTTTTCTCGGAAAAACTGATGAGCCAATACTCAGGAAACGAAATTGCAGATATTTGTTTTTCAGATGGCAAGTCGCTTACGGACAAGGGCTCCAGAATCAGCACCACGACCGCCAATTCTACGGGCATGCAATACAACGATGGAGAATGGTTGTTGGTAGAAGCATTTTCGGAAACTTATTCTTCTGTTACGACAATTGTTCCTTCGGCCAGCATCCTGATTCCAATTACTTTTTTTGAATGCACAGATGGAGAAGGCAACGACTACCCTACCGTTCAAATTGGGTCCCAGGTCTGGATGGCTGAAAACCTGAAAACGACAAAGTTTAGCAATGGTTCTGACCTTCCTTTTGTTCCAGCCTGGACCGATTGGACAAATCTTACAAGTCCCGGTTATTGCTGGTACAACAACGACGTCCATTATAAAGACTCCATAGGAGGCATATACAACTGGTACATTGCAGCAAACGCGAACCTCTGTCCTGCAGGTTGGCATGTGCCTTCAATTACGGAATGGGGCACATTGAGCACCCACCTCGGAGGCTCCGAGGTAGCAGGAGGTAAGATGAAGGAGGTGGGAACAAGCCGATGGAAATTTCCCAACCTGGGTGCCACCAATGAAAGTGGATTTACCGCAAATCCAGGCAATTATCGCCATTGGGATGGCAACTTTCCAGGAATTACCAACGCTGGTAATCAAATGATTTGGTGGGCAGCAGAAGATGGAGGCAGTGCAGAATGGGCTTTCAGTGTTAACCTTTCAAATGGAAGTGCCAGTTTTGACAATGGAACCAGTTTTTCAAAGAAGACGATGGGCTATTTTGTTCGATGTGTGAGGAACTGATGATATCCCTTTCTGTTCATTTGGGTTCCTGTTGAAATTTCAGACCGGTTGTCTGATTTAAAAATGGTTGGCAAGGTGTTTTCAGAATATGATGGCAAAACCCTTCAGTAATACCGCTGTCCCGGATATTCCGAAGGGCATCCCGGACTATAGATATAACGGATTTGTAATCCACACCTACTGCCAACTGAGCACAAACATTTAATAGGCCTTTCAAAACCAGGTTTTGAAAACAAAACAACAAAGTCTGTGACTTCGCCGAACAGAGCCATACCGCAGTCAATGTTTCTAAACGAATCAAAGTTAAAAGGAAGTTAGGACTGTTTTTTCTATATTTGCATCAATGAAAAGCTGGGAACCTTTTATTGTGATTGATTCGGAAATTCGGTTTGGTAAGCCCTGCATTTCGGGTACACGTATCTCTGTGGCTGATATTCTGGGTTTTCTTGCCTCCGGTTTGACTTACGAAGATATTATTTCAGATTTCCCGCAACTTAACAAAGAACAGATTTTGGCCGCACTTGCCTTTGCGGCTGACAAGGAATCTACTACCCGCATTATTGCTGCATGAAATTTCTTTTGGATGAAAATATCTCCAGGAGAATTATTCCACTTCTTAACGATTCGCTGGGAGAAATTACTTATTTATTGTCACCTAAAACTGGTCTTGTTCCCCCAGTTTCCGATCATTTGGTTTGGAAATATGCAAAAGAAAATGGTTACCACATTCTGACAAGGGATGAAGACTTTATAAAATTGTCACTTCTGTTTGGCAGTCCACCAAAGGTAGTTTTTCTGAATACCGGTAATCTTACCAACCAATATTTGGCTGATATCATCCGAAAAAATGTAGATCAGATAAAGGAATTCATAAGCTCGGAATCATTTGGTTTTCTGGTAGTCCAGGGCTGAATTAATTGCCCGCCTTATCACTAATCCGCTGTCCCGGATGTTCCGAAGGGCATCCCGGACGATAGATATAGCGGATTTGTAATCCGCATATGCTGCCAACTGAACATATGCATTTTTAGGCCCTATCAAAACTATGCTTTGAATACAAAACAACAAAGTCTGTGACTTCGCCGAACAGAGAAAATACTTCTTTGATACGAACGCGAGCCTGGAATGCAGTTTGGTTTTTAATTTCTGTTTATTAAGACCTGTTTCATTGCTAGATTGCCAACTCTAAACCTGGTTTTGTTTGATAATGCTCCTTCTACGATTAACCCTGTTTCTAATACCGTTTTTTGGTTCAATCAACCTGTTTGGTCAGGTCTTTTTTAAGCGATTGAATGTACCCAACCCAGGAATCAGAAGCCGGATCCTTGGGTTGAAGGGAGGAGAAATAGCCTTGCTGTCCAATGACAGTATTTTACTCCGGTTTACTGCTTGTGGTGCTTTGCAAAAAGGCTTATCTTATTCTTTTCCAGGTCTTAAAATTTTGAGCGGTACAAACAACATAACGACCCGTACGTTTTTTAAATTGACCAGCAATGGAGGATATGCCTTATTGAATAGGGTAAAAAGAAACCAGAAAAACCAGGCGATGCTTACAAAGCTGGATAGCCTGGGAAATGTGGTGTTTTCATTTGTACTAGATGATAATGTATTCGAGCAATACCCATATTCTCTGGATCAGGATCGGTTTGGGAATCTTTTTATTTACAGCAATTTAGGTCGCATTGGTGGTGGAGAACCGTATAACAATCTCAGCAAATTTTCTCCGGATGGGATTCTATTATGGAGTAGGTCTTACAATCGTGGCTGGTCTTATGGCGAAGGCTTCTGTACTACGGATAACGGTTTTTTGTTTCGGACTGGAAATACCCTTGTTAAAACCAATTCAGATGGCGAAGTGGTATGGACCCGGATTTTCCTGGTAAACGCTACTCCATACGTACTTCCATATGAGGGTGATAATGGATATTGGATTCCATTGAATGTTTTTTTTAATCAAACCGGTCTGTACAGTTGGTATATGGTTCGTGTTTCGAAAGATGGCCAGCAAGTCCTTGAGAAAAGAAAATTCCAAATGAATTTGACACATACGCCCTTTAGGAAAAAGAAAGATGGAGGTTGGATAAGGGCAGATCAAATCCAAAGGATTAGGTTGAACGGACTGCCACAGCTCAGTGAATATGACCAGGATTTTAACCTTATTCGCAGCAACGTTCTCAATTTGGTAGACTACCCGGAAACATTGGCTCCGGTTGACCTTCAGGTTTTGGAAGACGGATCTGTTTTGATGGCGGGCAGATATTTTAATTGGAATGTCATTCTCAACGGTGAATCCCTAGTATTAGCCCGTACAAATCCCCAATTGGGAACTGGTTGCCGCGATTCCTCAGTGGTTTATCCAAATTCAAACGACAGCCTTGCTCTCAACAGCCAACTTGTTCCGACAACAAGTTTTCCATTTTCCTGGAATCTTGTTCCACAAACAGCGACCATCCGGAATGTTACTTTTTCGGATACAACGTATTGCGGAGATCAGGCAATTCTGGATTTGGGAAAAGATACAAGCTTTTGTGAAGGAGTACCTCAAAAACTGGCAAATAAAACTGCCATAGCTTTTGATCAATACATCTGGTCAACCGGAAGCCAGGCAAAAGAAATCACCATTGATCAACCGGGAAAATATTGGGTGCGGGCGATAGACAATTGCCAGCTGGACACCCTTGTGGATACCGTTCAGATAGGGATTCAAAAGATTCCCGAAATCGGGATTAGTCGAACAAATATTTTTTGCGGCGATGGACCGGTAAGGCTTGTGGCCAAAATTCCCGATGCCAAAATTCGTTGGCAGGATGGCTCTACAGATACGCTTTTTTTAGCAAATGAACCTGGCGATTACTTTGTAGATGTGGAAGTTAGAAATTGTATTAATCGATTTGAAACCCGTATTTCCGAATGTGAAAAATTGGAGATGCCAACTCTTTTTACCCCAAATTCAGATCCATGGAATGAAGTTTTTGAGCCAAAACACATACTTGGAATAGCAGAAGCATCCATGGAAATTTATAACCGATGGGGAAAAAGGATAGCCGTTGTAAGCGACCTGAAAAAGGATGGATGGAAAGGAAAGGGACACCCGGATGGCGTTTATTTTTGGATTATATCCTTCGTAAACAAAGATAATGTACCCAAAAGACAAGTCGGGCAGGTCCTATTGATGGATAGCAGATAGAAAGAAAACAGAACCTGATTTACATCACCCTCGGTCTGACCTGGGAATTGCGTGGATGGTTGAGGATATTAAATAGGGCTTACTGAAAAAGTAAGCCAGTAATTCTTGTATTTTTATCTCGCTAATTTTTAAGCTCCTCTCCTCTGGAGAGGGGTTGGGGTGCTTGTGCGCCTTTGGCGTAAGGTTAAAATGGGAAATGCAGCAGCAGAAGTGCTAATTATATAAATTTTATGTGCAAGGTTTTTAAGAATTAAAGCTAAAACCCATGCACCTGATTCCTAAAACGCGGCCTTATTTAATTGCTATAAAACTTGTTATTCTTTTTTCAGTAGGCCCTAAATAATTTGCAGATATTCCAAAGGGCATCCCGGTCGATGGATATAGCGGATTTGTAATCCCCATATGCTGCCAACTGAACATATGCATTTTTAGGCCCTATCAAAACTAAGTTTTGAATACAAAAAAACGAAGTCTGAGACTTCGCTGAACTGAGGTACTTGATTTTAAAAAAACCATTGCTTCTTAGATGACCAAAATCATAAAAATTCTTGCAAATAATCATGAATCGTTTTTGATAAAAATCTGAATTTTCGAAATAAAGCCGGTCTTGCTAAAAGTCTGACCAGAAAGAGGATAGAAAGTTGGTTTTCATAAAATAAGACCTTCGTATTCCTTGTCTTTTAGTTTTTATCAATCGTTCTTTTTAACCCTATTCCAATGTATAAAAATCGCTTTGACGCAGCCCAACAATTGCTTCCTTATCTGGAGAAATACAGAAAAGAAGACGGTGTCGTTCTGGCAATACCCAGAGGCAGCGTCCCCATCGCATTTCTCATTTCCCGCCATCTTCATTTTCCCCTCGACTTAATGATGACCAAAAAAATCGGTTATCCATGCAACCCGGAATTTGCAGTAGGTTCAGTAAGTCTGATTGGCAGGATTCTGGATCCGGGAAAGGACATAGATTCGGATTATATCAATGAGGAAACCGCCCGCATTCGTGAACTTCTTCATGACCAATATGAACGATTTATGGGTGACCAAAAACCGGTTTCGCTTACCAACAAAACGGTGATTCTGGTTGATGATGGCATCGCAACGGGATACACAATGCTGGAGTCCATACAAATGGTACGGGACCAAAATCCAAAAAAAATTGTAGTCGTTGTTCCAGTTGCTCCTGCTGAAGCGGCTGATTATTTCAGATACAGAGTAGATGAATTTATATGCCTTCATCAGGCAAGGGATTTTAAGTCTGTAGGCCAGTATTACAAAGATTTTTCACCGGTTACAGATGATGAAGTAATCTATTGGATCCACGAAGGACAGCATCAACCTAAATCATAAAAACAAGTGAAGACTTCACAGATTTTTCAACAAGCTAAAATCCAGAATAATCTTTTGGAATATGAAAGTACATTCAGCGACTTTTCCTGGGAAAGAGAAGCCAAATTTCTCCATGGATTGCCGGATCATCAGGGGATTAATATTGCCTATGAAGCCGTTGACAGACATGCCGATAACCAAATCCGGAATACCGTTGCCCTGCGCTGGATACGAAAGGACCGAAGTTTTGAAGATTTTACCTATGGTCAACTCAAAATCCTGACTTCAAAGTTTGCCAATGTGCTTGCCCATTTGGGTATTGTAAAAGGAGAAAGGGTGTTTTCTCTTATGGGAAGAATTCCCGAAATGTATATCTCCGTACTCGGAACTCTCAAATGCGGGGCTGTCTTTTGCCCGCTTTTTTCTGTCTTCGGACCAGAACCTATTTTTCAAAGACTGAGCAAAGGTGAAGCCAGGGTTTTGGTTACAACACTGGCCCAATTTGAGAAAAAGATAAAACCGATGCTGGAAAGACTTCCCGAATTGAAATACATTTTGATTACTGATACAGATATAAACCTTTCAGAAAAGGTGCTGTCACTTCCTTTATTGATAAAAACTGCTTTCCCCATTTTTCATATTCCACCCACCGATCCGGAAGATCCCGCCCTGTTGCATTTCACCAGTGGAACCACCGGCATGCCAAAAGGTGCGCTTCATGTGCACAAAGCCGTTTTAACCCACTATACAACAGGTAAATATGTACTGGATTTTCATCCGGGAGATGTTTTCTGGTGTACTGCCGATCCGGGTTGGGTGACAGGCACTTCCTATGGAATCATTTCTCCTTTGGTTCATGGTGTCACCAATATTTTTGATGAGGAAGAATTTGATGCCATGCGCTGGTATTCCATTTTGGAGGAGCACACAGTAAATGTATGGTACACCGCACCTACTGCCTTAAGACGGTTGATGCGTCTTGACTTTAATCCCAATGAAAAATATGATCTTTCTCACCTTCGGCAGATCCTGAGTGTAGGCGAACCACTGAATCCCGAAGCGGTTTTATGGGGAGAAAAGACCTTTGGCTTTCCTATTCTTGACAACTGGTGGCAAACCGAAACGGGAGGAATAATGATTGCCAATTACCCTTCCATGAAAGTGCGTCCAGGCTCTATGGGAAAACCCCTGCCCGGAATTGAGGCCGCAATCGGACAGTTAACCGAAACCGGAATCCAGATTCTGGAGAAGGCTAACCAACAGGGACAATTGGTTTTAAAAGCAGGATTCCCGTCACAATTTCGCACCTATCTGCATGAAGAAGAGCGGTTTAAAAAATGTTTCCGGGATGGTTGGTACATCAGTGGCGACCTTGCCAGAAAAGATGCAGATGGTTATTTCTGGTTTATAGGCCGGGCTGACGACATTATCAAAACTTCAGGCCATATGGTGGGTCCGTTTGAAGTGGAAAGTTGCCTGATGGGTCATCCGGCAGTAGCAGAAGCGGCAGTTATTGGAAAACCAGATCCTTTGATTGGAGAATTGGTTAAAGCTTTCGTGGTTTTGAAATCAGGCCAAATTCCAAATGATGCGATGAAACTGGACATCATTGCCTTTGCCAGAAAAAAACTGGGACCAGCCGTGGCCCCCAAAGAAATCCAGTTTGCAGATAACCTGCCAAAAACCCGAAGCGGTAAAATACTGAGACGACTTCTGAAAGCTAAAGAACTGGGCCTGCCTGAAGGCGATCTTTCAACTTTAGAACAATCCTGAATTCAACCTGAAATGAAAAACAACATGTCCCAATCTTTACAAATTACAAGAGAGAAAGGTGTGTTCCTTCTTCTCCAGATGATGCGAATCCGCCGTTTTGAGGAAAAAGCTGCTGAGATGTACACAAAAGCGAAAATCAGAGGATTCCTGCATTTATACATCGGCGAAGAGGCTGTTGCTGTGGGAATTACGGATTTACTGGGTCCGGAAGACAATATTTTAGCTACATATCGGGAGCACGGTCATGCTTTGGCCAGGGGAATTTCTGCCAACCAAATCATGGCTGAAATGTATGGCAAGGTGGAAGGATGCAGCAAGGGACGCGGAGGATCTATGCACTTGTTTGATGCAAAAAAGAAATTCTATGGTGGAAATGCCATTGTCGCCAGTCATTTGCCTGTTGCCGTTGGCCTTGCTTTGGCAAGCAAAAAACAGGAAAAAGCTGACCTCACAGCTTGTTTTTTTGGAGAAGGCGCCATGGCCGAAGGCGAATTTCATGAAGCCATGAACCTGGCTGCTTTGTGGCAATTGCCGCTACTTATGGTCTGTGAAAACAACCGGTATGCTATGGGAACGGCTGTGCAATACACACACTCAAATCCGGATATCGAAGCAAAAGGAAAAGTCTATGGAATTGAGTCTGCAACCGTTGATGGAATGGATGTGTTGTCGGTTAGATCTGCTGCAGAAAAAGCCATTGAATACATCCGGTTGACAGGGAAGCCATTTTTTATGGTGTGCAATACCTACCGGTTCAAAGCCCACTCCATGTTTGATGCGGAATTATACAGGGATAAAATGGAAGTAGAAACCTGGAAAAAGCTGGACCCGATTCCAAAAATGCAACAGTATCTGCTTGAAAATTTTCAATTCATAGAGTCTGAGCTTAAAGACCTTGAGTCTGCCTGTGATCAAGAAGTTCAACAAGCGGTAGATTTTGCGGAGGCCGGCTCATGGGAACCCGTAGAAAACCTTCAGAACTATGTTTATTCACCCAAAGAATAAAAACCAAAATAAATTGTAAAGAGCTTCAAACCAGCTCTTTTCTTAACATTTAATCCTAAAGAAAAAACCATGGAAAAGTTAGATTTATGCCAAAGCTGTACTATGCCTCTCGATTCAGAGGCGCTAAAGGGAACCGAAAAAGACGGTTCTAAAAGCAATGAATACTGTATGTATTGCTATCAGAATGGCGCATTCGTCCATCCGGATATGACCTTTTTTGAAATGGAGGGCGTACTGAAAACCCAGATGGGAAAAATGAACCTGCCACCCGGTTTGGTCCAAAAGTCCCTGGATACGTTGCCCCATCTGAAACGCTGGAAGGGCGATCCCCATCTTTTGTAACTCTACAATTCAACCCCAAAATCAAAAGAGAATGGCAAAAATTACCTACCGCGAAGCCCTGAAACAGGGATTGAGAGAAGCCCTCCATGCTGACCCAAAAGTATTCCTGATGGGAGAAGACGTGGGCCGCTATGGCGGTGCTTTTGCGGTGAGCAAAGGTTTGTTTCAGGAGTTTGGCCCTGACCGGATTATGGACGTTCCACTTTCAGAATCAGGATTTACCGGAGCTGGAATTGGGGCTGCATTGGGTGGAATGAAACCTATTGTGGAGATTATGACAGTCAATTTCAGCCTGTTGGCTATGGACCAGATTGTAAACAATGCCGCCACACTGCTGCATATGTCGGGTGGCCAGATTCATGTACCCATCGTTATCCGGATCAGTTGCGGGGTTGGAAAGCAACTTGGGGCGCAGCATTCCCATAGTTGGGAACCCTTGTTTGCGCATATTCCGGGATTAAATGTGATTTCAGCCGGAACCCATGAAGATGCCAGAGGAATGTTACTGACAGCACTAAAAAGCCCTGATCCTGTCATACTTTTCGAATACACCGGCCTGTTAAATGTGGAAGGCGAAGTACCTGAAACTGCCGTCGAGGTCGATATTACAAAAGCAAAAATCAGGAAAGAAGGCAAAGATTTATCCTTAATCACCTATGGTTCAGGAGTGATAAAAGCTTTGGAAGCTGCGGCAGATCTTGCTGTGTTGGGTATGGATATTGAAGTATTGGACCTTCGTTCGCTAAGGCCGTTGGATGAAAAAGCCATTTTTACTTCTGTTCAGAAAACACATCGGGCTATCATTCTGGAAGACGCCTGGCGATCGGTCAGCATCTCGTCCGAAATCTCAGCAAGGATTATGGAAAATGTGTTTTACGACCTGGATGCTCCGGTTGAAAGGCTATGTGGATTGGAAGTTCCCATTCCGTATCCCAAACATCTTGAGGATGCCTGTGTCCCGCAGAAAGAACAAATTGTTTCACAAATCAGAAAAATGCTCAGCAAATGATAGAATTCAAAATGCCCAGTCTGGGTGCCGATATGGAAGATGGCACACTGATAGAATGGCGGAAAAAGCCAGGAGATTTTGTGAAAAGAGGCGATATCATTGCCGAAATCGAAACCCAGAAGGGATTGATCGAAATCGAAATCTTTGAAGAAGGCAAGGTGGACCAGTTGTTGCTTCAGGTAGGGGACAAAGTAAAAGTGGGCACCACGATTGCTGTCATAAATGATGGGGCAGAATCTTTACCGCAACAAAAACCAGCAATTGAGATTCCTGAAACCATTAAACCAGATGAAACTAAACCAATGGATATGGAATCTGCCCATGAATCTTTATCCCATCGGATTAAAATTTCTCCCCTGGCCCGCAGAATGGCGGAAGATTCAGGCATTCAGATGGGTGACCTCACCGGCACGGGAGAAGGCGGGGCCATCACCAGAGAAGATGTTGAATTGGCCATTTCTGCGCAAACCAGTAAAACCGAAAAATCTAAATCCCCGGTAGATCAAAGTTTGGGTATTCGGTTGGCGGTGGCCGCGGCCATGTCAAAATCGAATCGGGAAATCCCACACTACTATCTGGAATCGAGGATTGACATGCGGAATGCTCTGGCATGGTTGTCGGAAATGAATGTAAAACGAAGTCCGAAAGACCGGTTGTTGCCAGTAGTTCTATATATAAAAGCGGCTGCTCTGGCTGTGAAACAATGTCCTGAATTGAACGCCGAATGGAAAGATGGACTTATTTTAAAAAAGGAAATCAACATCGGATTTGTGGTTTCCCTTAAGGCGGGAGGCATCATAGTTCCTGCCATCCATAATGCGGATCAAAAAAGTCTGGACCAGCTCATGGCCGACCTGAACGACCTCATTCCCAGAGCCAGAAACCTTAAATTAAGAAGTTCAGAATTGAGCGATTCCACTTTCACCTTAACCAGTATAGGAGAAAGCGGAGCCGATACCCTCTATGGCATCATATATCCACCACAAACCGGCCTGATCGGAATTGGAAGGATATCCGAACAACCCTGGGCTGAAAACGGGATGCTTGATGTTCGCTCCTGTGTTTCTGTCACGCTCGCTGCTGACCATCGTGCAAGCGATGGACTCTCCGGAAGTCGCTTTCTGTCAGCCTTTAACCAATTTCTACAAAAACCAGAAACAATATGAACAGAGAAGAATTGCGCACGAAAATTTGCGGACTATTAAAACAAATTGCACCTGATACAGAACCGGAAGCCCTGAAAGATAATGACAAAATCAGAGATGTTCTGGGAATCGATTCTTTTGATGCTTTACAATTTATTGTTGCACTCGATGAACATCTGGGTGTAGATGTGCCTGAAAAGGACTATGCAAAAACAGATACCTTAGAGCACTTGCTAAACTATCTGGGGGAAAAAATTCATTAAATATTTTGAATTTATAAAAATGTGAAAAACAACAGGACTTCGAAATATTAAAACTTAAAAATACAATTATGAAAACCATATTGGTACCCACAGACTTTTCTGAAAATGCTGAAAATGCACTTACCTATGCTTGTGAATTCAACAAAGAAATTAAGGCAAGAATCATCATTTTTCATTCTTTCCATATTCCGGTTCCAGCCGATGAATTTGCCCTACAGGCAATATCCCTAACCCAAATTGAAGACTCAGCTTATAAACAGTTAAACGAAACAAAAAACATTTATGAGAATGTATATCCTTTGATAGAATTTGAAGTGGTTGCTTCTATGGGAATGGCTTCAGATGTTATTGAATTACAGGCAAAAAAAGACCTTGCTGACCTAATAATTATGGGAACGCATGGGACGGGAGGTTTAAAAGAATTCTTATTGGGCACCATTGCTGCCACTGTTATGGAAAATGCCAGCGTACCCGTTTTGGCAATTCCTGAAAATGCAGTTTTTAACGGCCTGAAAACAATGGTCTATGCCTTAGATTATGGCCCTTATAACCAAAGAAATCTCAACAAGCTGGTTGATTTTGCAAAAACCTACGAACCAGAAATAATCATGCTTCATTTTGTAAAAAGTGAAAGTGAAAGGTCTTCAGGTGAAGCAAAAATCAATGCACTAAAAACCCATGTAATGCATGTAAACAATTATCTAAAGATAACGACATGCATGGCTGTAAGCGCGGATGTATATGTAGGCATGGATGCATATATGAAAGAATTTAAACCTGATATTATGGTTTTGAGCATGCGGCACCGGTCTTTATTCCAAAAAATATTTGACAGAAGCCTGACCAAAAGATTGGCCTATCACAGCCACATACCTGTTCTGGCTATGCATGAATCCGACTAACCAAAGCCTCAGGGTCGAAATCAATTTGATTTTTTATCTTAAGCATTCCTAAAACACTGAAATGGCATTTATAGCCTCTTTTAAAAACTCTTATAATTCATAATGAAGTCTGGTTTACAATCAAACCTCCTGAGCTTAAGCCTGATTTTGGCTTTGCTCTATTTTGGAAAAACGCTTTTCATCCCATTAAGCTTTGCAACCATTATTAGTCTGGTCCTTTACCCGGGCTGTAAGTGGATGGAAGCCAAAGGAGTCAATCGGAATGTAGCAACCGCGATTGCCATTGCAACTGTAACTTTTTTTTTAGGCTTGATTATTTATGTACTCCTTCTACAATTGTCTAAATTCTATCAGGATTGGGCCTCCATTAAATCATCCATTGCCGATGCATTGGGCCAATTAAGCTCCTTTTTAACGGAACGATTTGGATTTAGTGTTTCAAAACAAACCTCCCTTTTAAAAAACCTGATTGACAACTCAGGTTCACAAATAGTGGAAATCATCCGTGGCACGGCCTATTCTCTTTCCGATTCCTTTTTTTTCCTGGTGATGATATCGATTTTTTCAGGCCTTCAGCTCTACCATAGGCAGATGTTGGTCAATGCTCTTTTTCAGATTTTCCCAAAAGAGAAAAAGGAAACGATAAACGGCATTTTATTGGGGACAATTGATGCTTTTTTCAATTTTGTAAAAGGTATGGCAGCTGTTTATTTAATAGTGGGACTTCTGAATAGCATAGGCCTTGCCATTCTTGGCATTAGCCACCCTTTTGTATTTGGGTTTATGGCTTCCATTTTAACCTTTATTCCATACTTCGGAATTATGATTGCCTCTCTCCTACCCATAGCTGCTTCCTGGATAGAGTTTCATTCTGTTTGGTATCCATTGGGCGTGATACTGGTTTTTTCTGTTGTTCAGTTTCTGGAAGCTTATTTCATTTTTCCTTTTGCTGTTGGCAATCAGTTAAAGATAAACACCTTCGCCATTATCATAATGATAGTCCTGGGCGGTATTTTTTGGGGCCCGGCCGGAATGATTTTGTTCATCCCTTTAACCAGTATATTGAAGCTGATTGCGGATCGAATCAAAGGTCTGGAATTGCTATCCATACTTTTAGGAGATGGAAAGACCAGATAAGCATTCTACAATTGAAATCGGATATTCAGTTGATTTATATCAGTTCCAAACCGGACTAAAATTAATTCAGAGACTGATAAACTTCATTTCAAAGAACATCAGGTTGGTTTTCATTTGTATTGAAATTATTCTTTCACCCTAATTATTAAAAATCATGTCTCTAGTAAAAACAAAAACCAACGGGGATACATTCCCTACCCTATTTTCCGATTTCTTCAATACGGATAATTTTTTCAGGCCAGGATGGTTGAACAGAGAACTGGAAAAAACAGTACCCGCCGTCAACATAAAAGAAAACGCCAAAAATTTCAATATTGAGCTGGCTGTACCAGGCTATAAAAAAGAAGATTTCAAAATCGATTTGGAAGGCGATATGCTTAATATCTCTGCTGAAAAAGAGGACGAGAAAATAGATGAAAATGAGCGATTTACAAGAAAAGAGTATTCATACAATTCCTTTTCACGCTCTTTCACTTTGCCCGGAAATTCTGAGGTAGAAAAAATAGATGCCAAATATGAAAATGGCATTTTGAAATTGGTTTTACCAAAGAAAACAGAGGCAAAGTCTGCTTCCAAAAAAACAGTCAAAATCGACTGACAAACAAAAAAGCCCGGCTACAATTATCCGGGCTTTTTTAAAAAGAAATAGCTTTTGGACTGGCAATCCGGGATAACGGTTATGGTAAGCTCAAGCAGACCAGAAATCCCGATTCTAGGATATATAACACACAATTCGCAACCTCCATACAACGAAATTTCTCAACCATTACTTACAACTTCATCTCAATTATGTTAGGTCCATTTAAAAATTGAACATGCCTAAAATCATTTCTCCCGGTTTCTTTCGCCTTGGCGAAAGAAACCGGAATGGGGCTGTAATGGTAATTTATGTTCAATTTTTATTCAGACTCAATATAATTCCCAAAATCAACCGTTGATTTAAAAATAACTTAACCCGCAATACTTCCCTTTTCCCACCATTTGATAAAGTTGATTTTTGTCCACTTTCAGGCTGCGCTTTCTCATTTCGGTCACTTTTTATTATCTGCATTTTTAGCTTTTCAAAACACCTGTTTCTATGTCAAATTCTTTTATCATCCCATTTTCAAAATTGAGCCTCCGCGATTTGGCGGAAGTAGGCGGTAAAAACGCATCCCTCGGCGAGATGTTTAATCAACTGACTCCTTTGGGCATTCGTGTACCAGACGGTTTTGCTATTACTTCTACAGCCTACCGGCATTTTCTGGATTCAAACCAACTTAACAAAAAACTGACCGGGCTGCTAAGCCAACTTGACAAAGACCAGCTTAGCAATCTCCCCGAAATTGGAAAAGCCTGCCGGGAATTGGTGGGCAAGGCAAAAATGCCAGAGGATTTAATACTCGCAATTGTTGTGGCCTATGAGGATTTTGCCAAACAACAAGATGAATCGTTTTCTGTGGCGGTTCGAAGTTCAGCAACTGCAGAAGATTTACCAACGGCTAGTTTCGCTGGTCAGCATGAATCATTTCTGAATATCAAAGGAAAAGAAGAGTTGATCAAAAGTTGCCAGGCTTGTTACATTTCCTTGTTTAACGACCGGGCAATTAAGTATAGGATCGACAATGGGTTTGAACCCATGGATGTGGAACTTTCCATCGGCATTCAGAAGATGGTACGTTCCGATCTGGCTTCTGCCGGGGTGGCTTTTACAATTGACCCTGAGAGTGGCTTTAAAAATGTTATTTACCTGACCGGAGCCTGGGGATTGGGCGAAAATATTGTACAAGGAGCTATTGACCCGGACGAATACCTTGTCTTCAAACCTACCCTGAAAAAAGACTTCTATGCCATCCTTAAAAAGAAGGCAGGTCTGAAGGAAAAAACCATGGTCTATGCCCAGAAAGGCAGCAAAGGACCAAAAACCTTGAACGAGGACACAAGTCTGGATAAACGAAAACAACTGGTTTTGACAAATAAAGAGATTCATCAGCTGGCAAATTGGTGTCAATTGATTGAAGACCATTATAACGGGCCAATGGATATAGAATGGGCAAAAGATGGAATTGATGATTTGATATACATTGTTCAGGCAAGGCCCGAAACGGTTCAAAGTCAAACTTCTGGTAAACTGGCCAAAACCTTTACACTAAAAACCAAAAGCAAAGAAATCTGTTCCGGTAAATCCGTAGGGCACAGCATTGTAAGTGGCAGGGCGTGCGTAATCAATTCTCTTGCCGATGCCGGAAAATTGCAGCAAGGAGATATCATTATTGCAGACATTACCAATCCGGATTGGAATGCCCTATTGAAAAAAGCTGTCAGTATTGTAACCAACAAAGGGGGCCGGACGAGCCATGCATCCATTGTAGCCCGGGAACTCGGTATCCCCGCTGTGGTTGGAACAAATAAAGCAACCGATTTGATTGAGGATGGGCAAATGATAACCGTAAGTTGCGCAGATTCAGAAATCGGAAGGGTGTTTGAGGGTGCCCTGAAATGGGAAGAAAAATCGTTCCGGCTTGACAATCTGCCGGAAACCCATACAGATCCTATGCTCATTCTGGCAAACCCGGACAGGGCATTTGAGCTTTCCTTTTACCCAAACAAAGGCGTTGGACTTTTGAGAATGGAATTCATCATCAACAATACAATTGCTGCTCACCCCATGGCCCTGGCATATTTCGAAACTTTGCCCGATGGACCTGATACATCCATCATTGAAGGCAAAACTTATGGATTTCCGGACAAGAAGCAATATTTCATAGAAAAGCTATCAGAAGGGGTTGGTCAGGTGGCTGCTGCCTTTTTTCCAAAAGATGTAATTGTTAGGATGAGCGATTTCAAAACCAACGAATACGCTTCGCTTTTGGGTGGCAAATTCTTTGAGCCGGAAGAAGAGAATCCTATGATTGGCTTCAGGGGTGCATCCCGATATTATCATGCGAAATACAAAGAAGGATTTAAACTGGAATGTGAAGCCATGAAATTTGTAAGAGACAAAATGGGCCTTACCAATGTAAAACTCATGATTCCGTTTTGCAGAACTGTTGAAGAAGGCAAAAAGGTACTGGAAATCATGGAGAATTATGGTCTGACCCGCGGAGAAAATGGCCTTGAAATTTACATGATGATTGAAATTCCTTCCAACGTGATTTTGGCTGAAGAATTTGCCAAAATTTTTGATGGTTTTTCGATTGGCTCAAACGACCTCACGCAGTTGACATTGGGGATAGACCGCGATTCTTCCATCATCAGCGATATTTTTGATGAACGCAATGCGGCACCCATGTGGATGATAAAAACTGCCATTCAAAAGGCCAAAAAAACAGGAACAAAAATTGGGCTGTGTGGCCAGGCCCCAAGTGATTATCCGGCATTTGCCCATTTCCTCGTTGAAGAAGGGATTGATAGCATATCCTTCAACCCCGATTCTTTGATTCGTGGCATTGAAAACATAGCCAAAGCTGAAGAAAGCATTTTGATACATCATTAATTAATAAAAAACACAATGAAAAGACTTGAAAACAAAGTGGCCATTATAACTGGCGCCGCAGGCGGCATGGGTGAGGCCGAAGCTCTTCTTTTTGCCAGGGAAGGTGCAAATGTATTGGCCACTGACATTCAATATGATAAAATGAAACGCTGGGTAGATGATGCCCGAAAAACCGGACTTTCCATTGAATGTATCTCTCATGATGTCACTTCGGAAGATGACTGGAAAAAGGTTGTGGAACAGGCCATTTCCTCCTATGGGAAAATCAATATTCTGGTGAATAATGCAGGCGTTTTCCCTGCTGGATCCAATACAGAGAACACCGACAAAACCGGCTGGGAAAAGGTCCTCGCCATCAACCTTACCGGTCCTTTCATTGGGGTAAAAGCTGCACTTCCTTATTTAAAAATACACGGAGGTTCAATTGTGAATGTATCATCCATTGCAGGTTTGGTGGGTGGAAATGGACCCGCCTACTCCGCCTCAAAGGCTGGGTTGACTCTCCTCACAAAAGACCTTGCGGTTGAATTTGCGAAAGACAAAATCCGGGCAAATTCGCTCCACCCAGGCGGGGTTCTGACCCCAATGACTGAGTTTTTTGTCGCGGTTCCCGGAGCAGAGGAATTGATAAAAGCAACTTCACCTCAAGGTCGGCTCGCTGATCCAATGGAACTTGCCTATGCCGCGTTGTTTCTTGCGTCAGACGAATCCTCCTTTATGACAGGTGCAGAACTTGTGGTAGATGGTGGGATGATTGCAAGGTGATTTTAATCATGCAAACCATGAACAGAAAACCCCTGGTCGCATTTATTTTTATTCTGCTATTGAAGCCTGCTTTTGGCCAGACCAATAATCTGGCAAACAAATACCTTGACTTTTTTGAAGAACCCGTAAAAAAAATTGCCATTGATATTCTTGCCTTTAACAAACATCTGTTCATAAAAACAAATAAGAACAAGGCTGAAGATCTAAAAAAAAACATTCTCGATAATACCGCAAGGGAAAGAGCCAGGTTCGAAAAAAAAGAAGATTTTGTAGGACAGGAAAGCCTGAAAAAAGAAAGTTTATATTTTTTAGAATCTGTTCAAAACTACCTTACTACCCAGCAGGTATTTGATTTTCCGGAAACCGAAAGTTACAATGCTGATTCTGTATTTCTGATCCAGAAATCTTTTATATTCAATCTTGATTTGTTGTACAAAGCTTCTATTCGGATCCATGAGGAACAACAAAATTTTTGTTTGGTAAACCGAATTCCCGACAGGCCAAAAGAGATCGGAATCAATTCTATTTTTATCGAGGCCATTAAGGTAGAGGAGTATTGTATCGAAATAAATAAACGTGTCATGAGTACACGGCATATCGAGCGGCTGTTTTTAAATTCCATTGGGAAAGACACTGGAAATAGGCCAGATGAAATACGGCAGACAATAATACTTGCTGCCGAAGAGGGCACTTTAAAACTAAAAGGCCTGCCTACCCATAAAAATGATAGAAGTTTAAAGAACTCAGCACTAAACAGCCTCCGGTTATATCGAGCAGAGGCAAGTGGAGCGTTGGTTCAACTATTGAATTTCAGGAAACATGAACAGGATTTTTACAAGCATCACTTTAAATCAAAAGAAAAGGGTGAATTAACCCCTAAAGAAAAAGACCGGTACCGGATTGCCATTGCCGATTATAATGCCAACATTAAAAAAGCGAATGAAGTAGTAAAAGACCTGGAAGAAAAACGTCTGGTCCACGAAAAAGATTATGACCTGGCTTATCGGGCATATATAGAAGAAATGCTAACCATAGAATATTGATCCTGAGTTAACCTGTCCGGGTAGACTCATTTTAAATGACCAAATATCCGAAATGGAGAAAAGAATAAATCATTGTGAAAAAAAGAATGCCAACCTTAAGCCAAAACACTTTTCCAGATGTCTGGGATTGGCTTTCATAATAATTCCATCTGCCCTGAAAAACGAAAATGCTTCAATTCGTAGTAAGGAACAATCTTGAAATTCTCTTTGATAGCCAACATTTCCTTCCACCGGAATGAATAGATATGGACCTGTTTCTGTGAAATATTTGTCTTTAAAGGAAATAGAATCGGAAACCTGCGTAGACCCTGAAATATCAGAAACATTAAACACCGGAGCCGCAAATGCGAAGCCTGGACCCACATAGAAACGGCCGGCGCCTTGGTTTAAAAAGAAGGACCACTTAAACGTAATTCCAAGCAGAAACCGGTCCAGTCGTTGCTGGCTATTTATAAAATTAATTTCCTCCTTACTTCCGTCCTTTCTTGTGTATTTCGATGCGCCGGTTTTAATAGTATTTCTTAGCGACATCACCGAAATGCCATACGTAAAAGCAACTTTTTCGTTTAACGATTTGGTATTTAAGTATCCTATTTCCCAGGAAAAACCCAGCTCTTCTTTGATATTTTTTTCGGCTATTTTTTTGAAATCGGCATCCAGGTGGGTAGTTGAAGAAATACCTCCGGCTGAGGTAATTCCATTTTGAAAAGAGTATGGTTGAGCTTCAGATTTTTCTCCGGCACAAAGGCTAAAACCTAAAATTAAAACTGTAACTTTGAATTGATAATTTAATTTTCTCATGGCATTTATAAAAATTTTCACAGCCAAGATTCAATAATTTCTCTGGTTGAAAGCAATCATTCAACAGTCCTTTTTTTGATTTTGATCAGTCCTGTATTTCCCGCAATCATTTAAAAACTTCCGTTTTTTTGATGTCGATTCCTCAATGCCTGATAATTTCATTTTGCCTCTTGAGCCATTAGCCTCTAATTTTTCACCTTACCTCAAAAAATCACTTTTTGCCATATAAATAAGGTGGAATTCCTGTGATTGATCCTTGTAATCACATCCTGCATAACCAAGAAGCCGAAACTAAAACAGCCGTTTTATTGCCGCACAGATTGAGAAAAAAATTCGGTCTGGACTCAGGTCTGCTTTTGATTTTGGAAATGGCATTAAAAATTGGTTTTATTTTCAAAGAAATTGGTTTCCTTGCCTTTTCTTCAAGCAAATGAACCAAAGAGTGTATATAAAATTCAAAATTCTCATCTTCATTCTGATTGTTCCGGCATTGACCAATGCGCAAAAAAACCATTCAACTGCGATTGAATTGGCCGCTGACAAAATTGAGGCTAAAGTCATTGAATGGCGGCACGATTTTCACCAAAATCCGGAACTTGGAAACAGAGAATTAAGAACAGCTGCCTTGGTAGCCAAACATTTGCAATCTCTTGGCTTTGAAGTAAAAACTGGAATCGCCTACACCGGCGTTGTGGGGATTTTAAAAGGAAACAAACCCGGCCCGGTGATAGCTTTGAGAGCCGATATGGATGCACTTCCGGTTGAAGAGAAAAATGATTTGCCCTTTACCTCTAAAGTCAAAACGATGTACAAAGGCCAGAAAACCAGCGTGATGCACGCTTGCGGACATGATGCACATACGGCAATTTTAATGGGTGTTGCAGAAATTTTGGCAGGCATGAAGAAAGACATCAAAGGCACAATCAAGTTCATTTTTCAACCGGCAGAAGAGGGCCCGCCGGAAGGTGAAGAAGGAGGCGCCAAATTGATGGTAAAAGAAGGTGTCCTTGGGAATCCAAACGTGGACGTCATTTTTGGATTGCATACAAATGCATTGCTGGAATCAGGAAAAATTGACTACAGACCAGGAGGCAGCTATGCCAGCGTAAGCGATTTTAAAATCAAGGTAAAAGGGAAACCGAGTCATGGCTCAAAACCATGGCTTGGCGTGGACCCGATTCTGGTTGCCTCGCAAATTGTGACCAATATTCAAACCATCGTAAGCAGAAATGTAAACCTGACCCAAAACCCGGCCGTGATAACCATTGGTTCCATCAAAGGGGGAAACCGTCCAAACATTATTCCCACAGAGGTTGAAATGGAAGGTGACATCAGGACTTTCAGCGAATCTGATACTGCCCTGATTCACAAAAGACTACGGCAGATAGTTGAAAAAACAGCAGAAGCTGCCGGTGCAACTGCCACAGTTATCCTTCCTCCAACAATGTTGTATTATCCGGTAACATTCAACAATGTATCTCTTACTGAAAGGATGCTTCCTTCTCTCCAAAAAGCTGCAGGTAAGGAAAATACGGTTCTGGCAAATGTGAATACAGGGGCTGAGGATTTTTCATTTTATGCCCAAAAAGTGCCTGCTCTATTTTTTAGAATTGGTGGTTTGCCCAAAGGCAAAAATGCATCAGAGGCTGGCCCACACCACACGCCCGAATTTATTTTGGATGATGGCTCTTTTAAAACCGGCGTAAAGGCATTTTGCCATCTGGTTTTTGACTATATGGAATTGAATAATAAATAAGGTTTAAAAAATTTTAATTGAAAATCAAGTGATTATAAAAAAATTATGCATTTCTATTTGGCTGTTATTTGCCTTGATGGCGGCCAATTGTCAAAGCTTTCGGGTAACCATTTCCAAAGAACTTAACCAAACAAGTCTGGATGGAAGATTGCTTTTGCTCATTGCCAAAACCAATATTAAGGAACCTAGATTTCAGATCAACGATGCCACAAATACCCAAATGGTTTTTGGAAAAGATGTGGACAACTGGCAGCCTGGAAAATCACAATTGGTGAGTGAAGATGCCTTTGGTTATCCCATAGAGCGGCTACATGAAATTCCGGCGGGTGATTATTACGTGCAAGCACTCTTACATAAATATGAAACCTTTCGATTAAAAACTGGTCAAACCGTTAAACTGCCTATGGACCGGGGCGAAGGTCAGCATTGGAATGAAGCACCGGGAAATATTTATTCCGAACCAATCAAAATCAGAATTGACCCAAAATCATCCAATGAAATTTCTCTGACAATCAACAAAGAAATACCCCCCATAAAAGAACCGGAAGACACAAAATACATTAAACACATTAAAATCCAAAGTAAGCTGCTGACTGAGTTTTGGGGAAGGCCCATGTTTCTTGGGGCGCACATTCTTTTGCCGGAAGGATTTGAAAGCCACCCAAATGCAAAGTATCCAATGGCTATTTTTCATGGACATTTCCCTTCAGATTTTGGTGGATTCCGTACCAATCCACCCGACCCAAATCTGATTCCGGATACAAGTACCCGTTTTCATATTACCGGCCTGAACATCATTGAGCAAAAGGAGTCTTACAGGTTTTTTCAGCAATGGACTGGTCCCAATTTCCCCAGGGTGCTGGCCGTAGAAATTCAACATGCAAATCCTTATTATGACGATTCTTACGCGGTTAACTCCGCAAATCTTGGCCCTTATGGCGATGCAATCACCTACGAGTTAATTCCGGAGATAGAAAAGCGGTTCAGAGGAATCGGAAAAGGCTGGGCCAGGTTTATGTATGGAGGTTCTACCGGAGGCTGGGAAGTTTTGGCTGCCCAGGTTTTTTATCCTGAAGAATACAACGGCTGCTACGCTGCCTGCCCGGACCCTGTTGATTTTCAGCATTATACAACCTTGGATATTTACAAGGATAAAAATGCCTACTTCGTGGAAAGTGATTTTAAAAAACTGGAACGACCGGGCCATAGAAACTATCTCGGGCATGTAAGCGCCACACTTAAGCAAATGAATCACAGAGAATTGGCCTTGGGCACCCGAAGCCGAAGCGGCGACCAGTTTGATATATGGGAAGCTGTTTATTCTCCAATGGATGTGGATGGCTATCCAAAAAGGATTTATGACAAATACACCGGCGCAATTGATACGTCCGTTGCCAGATATTGGCGGGACAATTATGACTTGACCCACATCATCAAAAGAGACTGGCCAAAAATCGGAGAAAAGCTGAAAGGTAAAATCCACATCTATGTAGGTGACATGGATAATTATTACCTGAACAATGCAGTTTACACAGCAGAAGAAATGCTAAAAAAACTTTCCAATCCCGCTTGCAATTGCGAAGTGGATTATGGTGACCGGGCTGAACATTGCTGGAATGGCGACCACAAACTACCCAACTACATCAGCAGGATGCGGTATCACCAGATGTTCATTCCCAAATGGGCAGAAGAAATGAAAAAAAGAGCCCCAAAAGGAGCTGATTTAAAATCATGGAGGTATTAACCGAAAATCTATCAAAAAACAGGATCGGGTCTCTCGATTTGCTAAAAGGCATTGTGATGGTGGTGATGGCACTCGACCATACCCGGGATTTTTTTCATGCCTATAGTTTCCACTACGGTGTTGAGGATCCGCTTACCACAAGCTTGCCCATTTTTTTAACCCGCTGGATTACACATTATTGCGCTCCTGCTTTCTCGTTTCTTGCAGGAATTTCTGCCTTTCTGATTGGCCTTAAAAAATCGAAAAAAGAGGTCTCAGAATTTTTATTAAAAAGAGGGCTTTGGCTTATCTTCCTGGAGCTAACAATTATAAATTTTGGCTGGTCGTTTTCAACTGAATTTAACACGTTTTACCTGATTGTCATTTGGTCCCTTGGTGTTTCAATGGTGGTTTTATCTGGTCTGGTTTATTTGCCAAAACCCATACTATTGGGCTTTAGTCTTTTACTAATTTTTGGACATAACTTTTTTGACAAAGTTCAATTTGAAGGCAGTTTACTATGGACGGCCATGCATCGTGGCGGACAATTTAAATTTGAAAATATTACTTTTTATGTGGGTTACCCGGTTATTCCCTGGGTCGCAGTTATGTCTTTGGGTTATTACTTCGGGAGCATTTATAAAAAGGAGTTTAAGCCAGAAAACCGGAGGTTGATACTGAACATAGTCGGGGTCACCTCCATAGTACTTTTCTTTTTAATCAGAGGGCTTAACCTATTTGGAAACCCAAGACCCTGGGTTCAATTCGAAAACACTTCCCAGTCTCTGATTTCATTTCTAAACCCTGAAAAATACCCTCCTTCTCTATTGTATTTGCTGATGACCTTGGGACCGGCAATGGTTTTTATGGCCAATTCAGAAAATTTGAAAGGAAGAATAGTTGATTTTTTCAGCACCTTTGGAAGGGTCCCTTTCTTTTACTATGTGTTGCATCTTTATCTTATCCATACGTTAAGCCTTTTGGCTAACCAGTTGGCTATGCATGGTTTCCGCCTTTGGGTTGTATATGTGGTCTGGACAGGAATTATTCTGGCACTATATCCACTATGCAGAAAGTTCGACCAGTACAAGACCCGAAATAAAGAAAAATGGTGGCTGAGCTACCTGTAAAAATCACCATTTGAAATTGTGATATAGAAGAGAGATTCAGAACCCGAATGGGCTTACTGATTCTGCAAAAAAGGAGACCTGATTTGGGCAAGTCAGGTAATGCTGAGTTTATTTTGAATTTAACCAAAATACCCCCTTTTGGCTCCCATAAAAATTTCTTACCAAAACAAAAAAGAAGAAATCATCAATAACACATCGTTCCTTAAATAAAAGTCAAAAAACTTACCTGTCAGAAAACTCCAATAAAAACCGGAAATACGCTTATTAATGGGCATTTTTTGATAAAAATATAAATCTTGAATTATTCAGATTGAATTATTCCAAGGTTTGAAAACAGTTTAGAATTAAACCAAATCAGAAAGTTACTTCATATTGAAAAAGGTAAATATTTAAGGAAGCTGGCAAGTGAATTTCCTATCTTTAAAATTATGAAAGGCCATTCGATTTTCTATTAATCCACACTTTGCCTTATGAAATTTTACAGTCTACTTCTCTTGGTTTTTTTCATTTCATTTAAACCAAAAGCGGCATTTTCAAACCCTGCGCCAAAAAGGGATTTTTTAAGAATGAACCTTCCTGTTATAGGCAATAAATGGCCTTACAGATCCGGGTCTTTATGGGTAAGCCTTCAAATGTCCAGGGCATTTATTACTTATCCAACTTTTGGTTCCCAATCTGGCCTGCCTCCTTTGCAGCTTTCAATAGACCATTCTTTTGATAACCATTGGGCTATAGGCGTTTATGGGGGATTTTTTAATTCCACTTACACCGACAATTTCGGAAATGAAGAGTATTCAGCCAAAATCAAAGCCTTTAATGGTGGCTTAAGGCTAACCCTTCATTTTTCGGACATTTTCAACAATGCTTTTGCCGAGGTTATAAATGTAAAAAAATGGGATTTGTATAGTACCATGTCTGCAGGTTGGAATAACTACAAATGGCAGGTTGCTCCCATTTACACTGATACACAAGATTTTACCGATGCATCCTTTGGCTCTGTTGGTCTTGTTATTGGCTTAAAATGGATTCCAACGCCAAAATACAGCTTGTTTGTCGAAGGTGGAAAAGGTCCTGTAGGCTGGGTAAGTTTTGGATTAGCCGGAAAATTGATAAAATAGCGCTCTATAACCCCATTGCCGTTAAAAATAATCCGGTAGTCTTTTGTGAAAACAAACTGCCGGGTGCTCAGCAATTTCCTCTTTGGACCAGAATTTTAAGTCAACCATCATTTGAGCATTTACACCAAGTTCTGGGTCTGAACCCAAACATAAATCTCCGGATAGTCGCTTTACCTTAAAGAAGAGCTCAAGCGCATGTAAATTGTCGGAAATATGCTCGTTGAAAACCATAAAATCGCCAACTTCTATGTCAAGATGGGTTTCTTCTAAAAACTCTCTTTTCAAAGTTTCCGCATAGGATTCTCCATAGTTGGCACCACCGCCAGGTGGATTCCATAAAAATCCGGAAGGGCCAATTCCCAAATGTTTGACCAATAAAATTCGGTTATCTTCAATCAATATGCCGCAAATCCTGAGTCTTATTTTTCCTCCAAATTCTTGCCTGGCTGCCTGTTCCATTTTACAAATCTAAATTATTTAAATATTGGTTTAAGTCCTTTTTTATGAACAAAAACGGATATAGTATTGGCCATAAATTGAAAATCTATGAAGTATGGAAATTTAAGGGAGGAGTATAAAAAGGATGCCTTACTGGAGTCAAACCTAATGGAAAGTCCATTTGATATGTTTGAATTTTGGTTTGAAGAAGCCAAAAAAATAAATCCTGCCGATGCCAATGCCATGGTTTTATCCACCTTAAATAAGGAAGGTTGGCCGCAAGGGAGGGTAGTTCTGCTTAAAGGCGTTGACCATGGTTTTGTTTGGTTTACCAACTATTTATCTCAAAAAGCAATGGACCTGGAATTACACCCGAAAGCATCTCTTACTTTTTGGTGGCCAGCGCCAGCAAGACAGGTGAGAATAACCGGAACAGTAGAAAAAATATCTGAATCTGAATCTGAAGAATACTTTTTAACCCGGCCCCGGGGCTCTCAGGCAGGAGCCATTGCCTCCATTCAAAGCTCATTAATCGTCGATAGATTGGATTTGGAAAAAAAATATGAAGACATGATGTCTTTGCCTGAATCCACTTTACTTCAAAAACCAGAATATTGGGGTGGATTTAGACTAATTCCAACTTATTTTGAGTTTTGGCAGGGACGGGAAAGCCGGCTCCACGACCGTTTGTTTTACAAACACACCAATGAAAAATCATGGGAAACAGGGAGGTTATCTCCTTAACCCTTCAGATAATTATCATGCTTCTATTTAATTAAATCCTTGACAATCAAATTTTTTAGCACTTAGTTTCCGGATAAAAAATAACTTATGCCTGAACAATTGGTCAGACATTTTTTATCCCTCATTTTCTAATTCTGAGCTAAAATATCTGCAAAACGGGGCCAACCCACATTCCTGGCATTTGGGTTTTCGGGCCAGGCAAACATATCTTCCATGCAATATCAACCAATGGTGCGCTTTGGGTATAATCTCTTTTGGCAGGTATTTATACAATTGAAGCTCAACAGAAAGCGGAGTTTTACAGTTCTGATTCACTAACCCTAACCGCTTGCTCACCCTGAAAACATGGGTATCCACGGCCATGGTAGGCTGATTATAGACAACTGAAGCAATAACATTGGCCGTTTTTCTACCTACACCCGGCAATTTCTGAAGGTCTTCAACAGACTCCGGAATCTCAGAATTAAAATCTTCAACAAGCATTTTACCAAGCCCAATCAAATGCTTTGCCTTGTTATTTGGGTAAGAAATGCTTCGGATTAACTGAAAAACATCCTCAAAATCAGAGTTGGCCAAAGTGCCTGGATCCGGAAATCTTTTAAACAAAGCCGGAGTTACCATATTCACCCTCTTGTCCGTACATTGGGCTGAAAGAACAACAGCAACCAACAATTGAAATGGATTTTGATACTCCAATTCCGTTTCAGCAATTGAAAAATTTTTGGAAAAATATTCTAGTATGGCTTTATACCTATCTCTTCTTAGCATTTTTTTCTTCTATTAATAAGGTTGGTCTCGTTGACCAGAAACCAGAAACAAAAACCAGTTCCTTAAAACAAATCCAATTAATAATTCGACTCATGGGCAGAAACTTACATTTGAATTAGTTTTTAATCATTTTCATCATATCTATTTGGTTCTGCTTTTATGATGGATCAAATTTGTGGCTGATAAAACGCAAGTTTTATTTTTGGGTTGAAAAGTGAAAGAAAATGCCTTTCCCATCTGGGTAAGGCTTTTTTTATTCCTTATTTTTAAAAATTGTCTACCAATACCTTTCCGAAATCAGGTAAGACTTCACATATTCGTCTATTCCTTTTTCTAAACTATGAAATTCCAAGGGATAGCCTGCTGCTTTTATTTTAGTCATGTTTGCTTCAGTGAAATACTGGTAACTATCCCTTATCTCAATTGGAGTTGGAATAAACTCGATTTTCGGTTCTAAATCCATGGCCTGGAAGGTGCTATTCACCAGGTCTAAGAATGTTCTGGCTTTTCCCGATCCAAGATTGTAGATGGCTGAATCTTTTCGGTGGTGCATAAGCCAATAACAAACTGAAACTACGTCTTTTACATAAACAAAGTCTCGTTTCTGATGTCCATTTTCAATGCCAGGCCTATGACTTTGGAAGAGATTCATTTTCCTGTTTTTCTTTATTTGATGATAGGCATGAAAAATAACAGATGCCATTTTCTCTTTGTGGTACTCATTTGGACCATAAACATTAAAAAACTTAAGTCCTGCCCAGAAAAACGGAGATTTTTCCTGTTGTAACACCCATACATCAAAGTCTTGCTTGGATTGGCCGTAGGGATTTAAAGGCTTTAACTGTGGAATAATGTCGTGGTTGTCATCGTAGCCCAATTCACCGTTTCCATAAGTGGCTGCCGACGAGGCATAGACCAGGGGAATTTGAAATTCCGTACAAATGGACCAAACCTCCTTTGAATAATTCAGATTGAGTTCATCAAACAAGGCAACGGACTTTTCAGTTGTATCGGTTCTTGCACCAAGGTGAAATACAAATTCAACTTCCCAGGCATTTTTTCGCAGCCATCCTGAAAAATCTTTTCTATCTACAAACTGGGATATCTGCTTTCCTTTCAGGTTTTCTTCCTTCTCAGGATGCGAAAAATCGTCCACAGCCACAATTGTATAAAAACCTTCATCGTTTAGTTTCCTTATCAAACAACTGGGAATAAATCCTGCTGCGCCTGTTACAACTATCATTTTTTTGCTTTAAGAATTGAACTGCAATATTAGTAAATTGAATCTATCGCTTTGATTTGCAAAATGAATCTTATCAGATTAATAATTATTGGCTTATTCTTTGGCCTTTTTTCCTGTCAATCTACCAACACGAAAATCTCAGAAAACCTGTCGATTACCCATTTAGATGGATTGAACAGGACAGTCACTGTTCCCAAAAAGCCGCTTAAAATTCTTGGCCTTTCACCAGCAATGACCGAAATATTATTCAGTATTGTTCCCGAAAATAATATTGTGGGTGTTACACATACCTGTAATTACCCTCTGGAGGCAGTGAGTAGGAAAAAGAGAATAAACACCTATCCCTTAGACATAGAGGCAATTATAGCTATTAATCCAGACATAATTTTCTCTGAAGAAGGAATAACTTCTTTGGCAGATATTGCTCAAATCGAAAAAACAGGGATACCCATTTATGTTTTTAAATACCGAAAAACCAGGGACATCTTAAATGCGATGGATTCGATCTTCAGTTGGTGTCCTTCAAAAGAAAATGCAAAATCGCTTCTTGATTCTTTGCACCAAAATCTTGAAAACCTTGAAAATATTTCGGGAAAAATAAAAATTGAAAACAGACCCTCCATGCTGGCAATCACTTGGATAGACCCAATTTTTGCCTACGGTGCTGACACCTGGATGAGTGACAAAATGTGGCTTGCCGGGGGAAAAAACAGCTTACAGGAAGTCCTCGATAAACCTTATCCTACGCTTCAAAGGGAAGCGGTTCTAAAACTAAATCCAGATATAGTTTTTGGAGGGAGTTTCGAAAAGCTGGACTCTACACTTTTCAGGATTTACCCGGAATTGAAAAATATAAATGCCTACAAAAACAAAAAAATATTTGAACTAAATGATGATTTCGCAAGTCGACCAGGCCCAAGGTTCCTTGAAGGAATTAATGATTTGAAAAATAAAAAATAACACTGCATTAACATTCAAAAAAGAAAGCCAATCCGGGATTTCAAATAAAAACCAAAATTGGGCCAAAAGCAGATATCCAGTGTTAAGCATATTTCTAGAGACAATGACTTCCAAAAACCACTTATTCTCACAAAAAAATTACATCCATTCAAACTAAATTTTTTTATTTGGCGATTGTGATGTATGCAGCCATTTGTGGATAAACTGGTTCTATAATGTGGATAATGTGGATAACTTCGCCGACTTATCCACATTTTCAACCCCAAACTTCGAAAATCGAAGGAGACAAGCTTATTTATCGACTAATACCAATCTTACATCGGAAAAGAATATCAGGCATAATACCGATTGGCATTAAATCAAAAAAAATGTGACAAAAATTTCAAAAAAACTAAGGAATGATCTTAAACTTCTTTCTGGCTGCCTTGAGTGAACAAAAATTAAAATGCCACCATTCCGAACTGGTCAATTGAAAACCTGCTTCCTGCATCACTTTTCTTAAAAGCTGCCGGTTTTTTATTTGCACTTTTGTCAACAGGCCTTTTCTTAGATTTTCATTTTCCAGTCTTGGTTGTGCCAGATTTCCAAAATAGTCGAAATCGGTTCCCATATCAAGTGGTTTTCCATTGGAATAGGCCAGGGTAAGATCCACAGCACATCCATAATTATGGATGGAACCCCGCCTGGGGTTTGCCACATAAATATGCTTTGATGATTCTGGTTTATCGATTTTGTCCCAAAGTAGTCTTTGAGCCCAGGAAGGTCTGGCAGCATCATAAACCAGAAGAGAGAGTTCAGGATTCGTTTTTTTCAACACGTCAGATGCGTCAGACAGTTTAGCTGCAACTTCTTTCTGAAGATAAGCTTTTGACAGGCAACCATATACATCAAATTTTAAGAAATTATCTGTGGTTGAGTATTTGAGTTCTACTTGAATACTTCGGTCTATTTCCTGCAAATCTACCAAGCCAAGTTTCTTTAACATTTGTTCCGCTTCGCAGGGCTCCGGCACATTGGAAGGGCTGGTAATCCCAATTGAAAAGAAAAAAAGAAAAAAAAAGAACCTGACCATGCGTACTATTCCTATTTGATAAACGACTATTTTCTATAAAACCTCATCCGGATTTTTCTGCCATACCATGGTTTTGCTCAAACTAAGCCGGATTTTGTTGGCGTGGCTTAAAGATTGAATGCCCTCCTGACTTTTTACATAAATCCAAAGCACGGCCTAATGACTAATTTCCAGGACATTGAATCCATCTGATTTAACATTTTTATCAGAAACTCCTTCTTTGCGAATGCCAAAATTCATTCAAAAACGAACAACTTTGTTAAAATAAAATTTTTTAGTCGTCTTTTTTCTGGCGCTAAAACGCAACCGGGTTAACCGGCAACCTATTATCGGCTACAGCTGAGGGAGTTAACCTTGGGAATATATGGCTTTTTTCCTCCCATCATTTCTCTTAAATCCTGACCCATAGCAAACTGAATCCATTTAGATGATATTTTCATATCGCATTCACTGGTTTTTGATTCATTCCGGTTAAAACAAACCGCCAAATTCCTTTTACAGAATGAGCTGTCAAGGATATTAATGGTTTTCAAATGAGATAAAATTAAGACCTTTGTCTTTTAGAAACCGAAAATGTCTGAACAATCTTTAATGGCCATTTCACCACTTGATGGTCGATATTCCGTTCATATTCAAGAACTTGCGCCATATTACTCTGAATTTGCCTTAATAAAATATCGGATAAGAATAGAAATTGAGTACCTTATTTCTCTTTCTGACCTCAACTTAAAGAATTGCCCTCCCCTACCCCAGGGAACAGCGCAAATCCTTAGAAAATGGGTTGAAAATTTTGATATTGAACAGGCCCAAAGTGTAAAATTGATTGAAAAACAAATAAACCACGATGTAAAAGCGGTCGAGTATTTCATCAAGCAAAAACTGGAAAATGAGGGGTTAAACCCATGGATGGAATTTGTCCATTTTGGTTTAACCTCACAGGATATTAACAATACCGCCATTCCGCTATTGCTAAAAGAAAGCACAGAAATGGTGTTGCTTCCAAAAATACAAGGATTGGTAGACCAAATAAAGTCACTTGGCAATGAATGGCTTTTGGTTCCCATGTTGGCCAGAACCCATGGCCAACCCGCTTCACCAACAAGATTTGGAAAAGAACTATTGGTTTTTACTGAGCGTCTGGAAATGCAAATTCAGCTTTTAAATCAAATACCGTTTTCTTCAAAATTTGGCGGGGCAACAGGGGGATTTAATGCGCATTTTGTAGCCTATCCAAAGGTAGATTGGGTCGAATTTGGAAATAATTTTGTAACAGGTCTTGGATTAAAAAGGAGCCAATACACTACCCAAATCGAGCATTATGACAATCTGGCTGCTTATATGGATTGCCTTTCGAGGATAAACACAATCTTAATTGACTTCGCCAGAGATGTTTGGCAATACATCTCCATGGACTATTTGAAGCAAAAAATAAGCCATGGCGAGGTAGGTTCTTCTGCCATGCCTCACAAAGTAAATCCGATTGATTTTGAAAACGCGGAAGGTAATCTGGGAATCGCCAATGCCATTATGAATCATTTTTCAAATAAACTCCCGATTTCACGGCTTCAACGCGACCTTTCAGACAGTACAGTTTTGCGAAACATTGGAGTGCCAATTGGCCATAGTCTGGTGGCCTATCAATCCATTTTAAAAGGCTTGAAAAAAATCGAAATAAACCCGACCAAAATTAAAAACGATCTCAATGACCATGTGGAAGTTATTTCCGAGGCCATTCAAACCATTTTGAGAAGAGAACAATTTCCAATGCCTTATGAAGCATTAAAAAAACTATCTCGTACGGGTCAGAAATTAACCATTTCTGATTTTCAAAATTTTATTGAAAGTCTGGATTTGCCAGATGAAATAAAAATGGAATTGAAAAATATAACGCCGGAAAACTATACCGGGGTTTTACCCAAATAGCCTCGATAGCCAAACCAAAAGCTTTCTTTTCTTTATAAAACCATAGTCTTTATTCTAAAAGAAGTTAATGCAAGCCACGAAAAGCACAGGAAAAATGCTTTTGGTGAGAAATGCAGAAGTAGATAAGTTTGTTGTTGGAGGTCGGAAAAATGACAGGCAAAAGTTAGTTGCTCCCCATTGAAAAAAAAGATAAAGATGTCTGGGCCTATCAAAAGCAGAAAACATCCAGCAGGTATAAAAAATCAAGCCTTTTATTGAAAGGCTGAATCTTTTCATTCATACTCAATTATCATAAATTCATTTTCTAAGATCTGTAGTTTTAGAATAGAAATTTGCAGAAAAGTTTCTGATGTAACTTTTAAACCTGCTTTAGAAAATTAAAAACCAGAATCTTTACCCACCTTTGGCACCTGTTAGACTCGATCGGATTAGAATTTGCGTATATCCTATTTATAATAGCTACACCCAGCCACTCCGATTGAAAACAACTCAGTTTTAATTTTATATTTCGACTGCAGGCAATGTTTTTTTGCTGTTTTAAATTTTGGGTTTACCCAATTTGAAAATTCATCAAAAAAACGACCCGATTAATCTTTCATTTTTTAAAAAATAATGGAAGATTAAAACTGCTTAACATTGGATATACAACATTAAAATTGTATTAATCATAGAATTAAATATAACACTTAATTAAAATAACACAACACACATCGATATTTATTACTTTAAATTTTTCGATTTAGAAGTACTCTATATTGGTCAAAAAAAGATTTTATCTGAATTATTTTTTACTATATATTTGCAAAACATTTGACCATCAACCCAATTATGGCAAAATTTAACATTTTAAAAAAATTGAGTACAAGCAGTTGCATTCACATTTTTATTAAAAACCTTACAAATCAAAACCCATTCAATAATGGGGTGGTTGCCTCTGTATTTTCAGGTCAACTGTTTTTAAAAGTATTTTCAATTGAAATTGATTCATTAAAATTATCAAAACCCGGCATTTTCAGTTTTTATCCAATCCATTTTACTCATCACTATGAATAGATCTTTCCCGATATTTTACTTGCTTTTCTTCATTTTCGGTTATTCAAATGCTCAGCCGGGAACAGTAACCCTACGTGGCAACACATACTATCTTGCTTTCAGTGATGAATTCACTGGTGCCAGGGTTGATTCTACCCGATGGGATTTTCGTAGAGATTCAAAAGCTTTAAGTACCCAATTGCCAGCAAATAGCACCTTAAAAAACGGTGTTTTAAATGTGGCCTTAAAAAAGGAAACTGTTGGCGGTAAAAATTATACGGGAGGTGGCCTCATTTCCGAAGATACTTTACACTACGGCTATTACGAAGCCACATTAAAAACTCCTCAAGGTGCAGGTTGGCACAGTGGCTTCTGGTTGATGAAGCAGGATGGAACCGGAGGAACCGGCGTTGCCAAGGCTACATTGGAAATAGATATTTTAGAAAACGAATCTGGAAATTTGAACAGCTTTACCTGTTTACACAGAAAGTATAACCCGGTTGCAAATCTGGGAATTAAAGTTTACAATACAGCTGCTTTGAATTCTGCCTTTATAAAGGTGGGATGTTTGTATGAGGCAGACAGCATTACATTTTATTATAACAACTTACAGGTAGACAAGCGTTATGTTGGAAACCTGATAACCGGAAAAGTTAATATATGGCTAACATGTATCGGTTACACAGCTCCAATTGACGATAGCCAACTTCCTTCTTCTTTCCAGGTGGATTATATCCGTTATTATCAAAAAACACCTCCGGTAAAAAATCCAATCACTTTAGGCCCCGTAATTGATGCCATTGTAAAAAATGGAGCACAAGCCTCAACAAATTTTGGTTCCAGTCCAGGTTTGGGTTCTTTGAACAATGGTTCCGGTTCAATTTCTGAATCCTTATTAAGGTTTGATCTAAGCAGTGTATCTTATCATATTGGATCTGCTAAACTTAGGGTTTATGGAGCAATAAATGGCAGTACTTCAGGAAATGCACTCGTCAATGCCACCGGCTTAAACCCCAATGGTACGTGGACCGAAAATGGTGTGAACTGGAACAACAAACCTGCAGAATCAGGTGGAAAAATAACGAGTCAAATAGTTTCCGGCACAACCCAAAAGTACTATGAATGGGATGTAACATCCTATATTATAGCTCAAAAGGAAATAGCCATGAAAAACCTGGTCAACCTGAAATTAAGTCAGGATCCTGGTTCAAATGCACTTGCGGATTTTTTATCCAAAGAGGCGGGAAGTAATCCTCCACAATTGGTCATTACACCCTATGAGTTAATTCCGGTAATTCTTTCAAATCCAAAGGATACTTTAGTTTCGGTTAACAATAACGGTGCTTTTTCAGTCGTTGCAAAAGGTCTTAAACCACTTTTTTACCAATGGAAAAAGGATGGTGTAGCGATTTCTGGAGCAACATCAGCAACCTTAAATCTTTCCAACATTCAACCCACCGACACAGGGTATTATACAGTCGAGGTTGGATACGGATTGGGTTTTGGGGTGGCAGAAACAAATGTTGCAAAACTTTCAGTTTTGTTGATAAACCAAAAACCAACACCCACAATATCTACCCCGGCATTAGGCTCAACTTATGCCATGGGACAATCTATATCTTATTCTGGATCTGGTGTGGATCCGGAAACGGGTCCGCTTTTAAGTCCCAACCTAACATGGAGTGTAAAATATTTTAGAAATGGGCTCGAAGTCTCAAACGTAAATCTTCCTGCTGGTTTTTCCGGGTCTTACATAATTCCAAACACTATTGAAGCCAATAATAATGTTTTTTATCGTTTTGTTCTAGTTGCAAGAGACCCGCAAGGGGCCCTTGATACTATTTTCAGAGATATTCAACCCAGATTAAGGACTCTTTCTCTGGCAACTTCGCCTTCCGGTTTCAATGTAAATCTGGATGGTTCTGTTTTGAGCACTCCCAGTAGCAGTACCTTAATTGAAGGAAGCGTGCATACTTTAGATTTTCCTACGCCTCAAAGCTCAAATTATTTTAAATATTGGAGTCAAGGTGGAACCAAATCCCAGAACTTTACCATACCCGGTTCTAATCCAAATTTAGTGGCCTTTCTTGCTACCGGGTCTCCCATAATTTTCAATCCAAGTCATGATGCAGCTGTAAATGCAGGAACAAATGCAAACACCAATTATGGGTCAGCCGCCACACTTATCGTTAAAGCAAATGCAGATCCGAATACCGTAAGGGAATCATTAATTCGTTTCAATCTTAGTACACTGGTTGGAGCACCATTAGAATCAAAGCTGAGACTTTATGGTAGCCTAAGTGACAACTTTAATCCTTCCCTTATAGTAGAAATTAGAGAAGTTGGAACTACAAATGTTTGGAATGAGGGCACTGTTACCTGGAACACCAAACCGGCCGTTCTTCCTACAGTTTTAGCTACTCAAACCATGGCAGGAACCACCAAACAATACTATGAGTGGGATTTATCCTCATTTATAATTTCAAGTGTTGCGGCTGGTAAAACAACTTTGGAATTTTCCCTTTCCAGCCCGGTTCCAACTGCAAGCCGCGTAGATATTAACTCCAAAGAAGCAGCTTCTTTTTTTCCGGAACTTGTGGTTGTAACCAGCACAAGCAGTACAATAAACATTACTACCCAGCCAACCAGCCAGACCATCTGTGCCGGACAGCCTGTCACTTTTTTATCGGCGGCTACTGCATCTCCAAGCCCGTCAGTTCAATGGCAACGCAGTGTTGATAATGGAACAAACTGGACCAATATTCCCGGAGCAATAAATCCAGGTTATACTTTTTCAACATCCTTTGGAGATAATGGGAACCAATACAGAGCAAGGTGGTTTATTTCAGGAGACACAAACAGCTCAAATCCTGCCATACTTACTGTTAATCCGGATATTGCAGTTCCAGTTATTACGTCACCAGCCACATACATTTGCCCGGCCAGTTCGTTGGTATTAACTTCTTCTTATCCGACTGGTAATGTTTGGAGTTCTGGTCAGCTCACTTCTTCAATAAGTGTTTCAACAGCAGGCTCATATTCAGTAACTGTTACTTCAAATGGATGCGTAAAAACATCAGCTCCAGTTGTTATCACACTGAATACAGCCATAGCAAACAATTCAATAAGCACCACTGCTCCAGGTTGCTTTGGTGCAACACCAGACATAACAGGTTCGCTTCCAACCGGAGGAAACGGGACTTATAACTATCAATGGGAATCTTCAACTACCAGTGCAACTGCTGGTTTTACATCTATTCAAACAGCTTTTTCTCAATCCATTACTGCTGATCCCATTTTGAGCCCGACATGGATAAGAAGAATTGTGGTTTCAGGCAACTGTCCAGGAACTTTTTCTAATGTTTTGGCAATCCAGGCCGATCTTCCTGTTTTAAATAATGACATTTCTTCTTCTCAAACGGTTTGTAACAATACATCTGCTGCGGCATTAACTGGCTCAACCCCAACAGGCGGAACTGGTGTATATGCCTATCTATGGGAATCTGCTACTTCTTTAGCCGGGCCTTATGCAAATGCAAGTGGCACCAACAACCTGCCGAATTATTCACCTGGAACAATGACTGTGAGCAGATGGTATAGAAGGAGAATTACATCTGGTGTTTGTGGAGTTTCATACTCAGATACAATTGCAATAACTGTCAATCAATTGATTGGAAATAATACAATTTCTGGCATTCAAACCATTTGTACAGGCAATTCTCCAACAACCTTAATTGGTAGCACTCCAACGGGTGGAAATGGCTCTTTTAACTACATTTGGGAATCATCCACAACTAGTTCTTCTGCTGGATTTACATTAATCCCAGGGGCAAACTCAATAGATTATTCATCAGGTTCCCTAAGCCAAACAACCTGGTTCAGGAGAACTGTTGTATCAGGCCCTTGTGCAAATAATGTCTCGTCATCAATTCAGGTAACCATCCAAAATAATATTGGAAACAATATAATTTCATCCGCCCAAACAAGATGCGCAGGCGTGGCACCGTCATCATTGAACGGAACAAACCCAAATGGAGGGAATGGAAGTTATTCTTATGTCTGGGAATCATCAACAACAGATGCATTCAGTGGCTTTGTCCCAATTGTACCTGCGGCTACAGGGTCTGGCTATACACCTCCAGCCTTGACAACAACTACCTGGTATCGAAGAATTGTCTCCTCTGCTCCTTGTGCGGCAAATATTTCTGCCGCAATTCAAATTACGGTCCAACAGCCCATAGCAAACAATGTGGTTACACCTTCAACACAAACCATTTGTACAGGAACAGCACCGGCCACGTTTACAGGTTCTTTGCCAACCAATGGAAATGGTGCTTATACATATTCATGGGAAGTTTCATCAAACAATGCAACCTCAGGTTTTTCTTCAATTAGTTCAACCAATACGCAGGATTACACCTCAGGTGTTTTGTCTGGCAACAGATGGTTCAGAAGGGTAGTTGTCTCTGCTCCTTGTACAAATAATATCTCTACCGCTGTGGCCGTGGTTATCAATCCAGTTATTGGAAACAATACAATTTCGGCCGCCCAAACCATTTGTACTGGTCTAAGTCCTGCTCCTTTGACGGGTACCAATCCAAATGGAGGAGGAGGTGCCGGAACATATTCCTTTCAATGGGAATCTTCAACTACCAGTGCAACTGCAGGATTTTCACCTATTTCTTTGGCAACTTCGTCAGGTTATTCCCCTGACCCATTGACCCAAAATACTTGGTTTAGACGGGTCGTTACTTCAACTTTGTGCGCAGCCAATGTTTCACCTGCCATTCTGATAACCATACAAAATAATATTGGAAACAATATAATTTCATCCGCACAAACAAGATGCGCAGGAGTTGCACCGGCATCATTGAACGGAACAACACCAACAGGAGGTAGTGGAAGTTATTCTTATGTGTGGCAATCATCAACAACAGATGCATTTACTGGTTTTGCCCCAATCGTACCTGCAGCCACTAGTTCTGGATATTCACCACCTGCCTTGACAACAACTACCTGGTATAGAAGAGTTGTTTCTTCAGCTCCTTGTGCTGCAAATATTTCAGACGCAATTCAAATTACGGTTCAACAGTCCATTGCAAACAATGTGGTTACGCCTTCAACACAAACCATTTGTACAGGAACAGCACCAGCCACGTTCACAGGTTCTTTGCCAACCAATGGAAATGGTGCTTATACATATTCATGGGAAGTTTCTTCAAACAATGCAACCTCAGGTTTTTCTGCAATTGGTTCAACCAATACGCAGGATTACACCTCAGGCGTTTTGTCTGGCAACAGATGGTTCAGAAGGGTAGTTACCTCTGGTCCTTGTGCAAATAGTACCTCTACTGCTGTGGCCGTAATTATCAATTCAACTATAGGAAACAATACTATTTCGGCCGCCCAAACCATTTGTAGCGGATCAAGCCCTGCTACCTTAACAGGTAACAATCCAAATGGCGGTGGTGGATCAGGCACCTATACCTACCAATGGGAATCCTCGACAACAAGTGCCTTAACAGGGTTTTCCCCAATTTCTTTAGCAACGTCAGCTGCATTGGCACCTGGACCATTAACACAGACTACCTGGTTCAGAAGGATAGTTTCTTCCCCACCTTGCCTTGCAAACACCTCATTGGCCGTACAAATTACTGTAAATGAACCCATTGTTAACAATGACATTACCGGAAGCCAAACCATTTGTTCCGGAACAACCCCTGCATTAATTACTGGAAGTCTGCCAACAGGCGGAAATGGAACCTCTTTTTCCTACTCATGGGAAGCATCTAACAGCCTTAATGGAACCTATTCTTCTATTAGTGTAGGAACAATGGACCTGTCACTACCAAATCAAAATACTGCAAGGTGGTTTAGGAGAAGGGTAACCTCGGGTGTATGTGCCTCAACTCTTTCCGATACCGTTTTCATTGCTATTATTCCTTCAATTACCAACAATACAATTACCTTATCTCAAACCATTTGCAGTGGTTCCACGCCAGCTGGATTTAATGGAGCTTTGGCTACGGGAGGTGGAGGTGGAATCTCCTATTTCTGGGAGTCTTCCACAACAAGTTCATCTGCTGGTTATACGGCCATTTCTGGCGCAACAGGACAAACTTACGCTTCCGGACCTCTTTCAAATACGACATGGTTCAGAAGAATTGTGGTTTCAAACTCTTGTCCAAACAACCCCTCTGCACCTGTAACGATTACTGTAAACCAACCAATTACAAATAATGATGCATCCGCCAACCAAACCATTTGTGCCAACACTGCACCAGCCACTTTAATTGGTACAGTTGCGGCAGGGGGTAACGGTACAAGCTATGCGTATTTGTGGGAATTTTCAAACTCTTTGCCAGGAACCTTTTCATCTGCAGGCGCTACCAGTGTCAATTACTCTCCTACAGTTATTGTTGCCAATAGGTGGTATAGAAGAAGAGTCACTTCGGGAGCATGTCCTGTAAATTATTCCGATACAATTGCAGTTACAGTTACTCCCGCCATTGCAGATAATTTGGCAGGTTCCTCTGATAGTATTTGTATAGGAAATGCCTCTCCAATTTTAAATGGAAGTCTTCCAACAGGAGGCGGTGGATCATATTCTTATAGTTGGGAATCCTCAACAACGAGTGCTTCGTCAGGATTTTCAAATATTCCGGGAGAAATTTCTCCAACATATAGTCCAGGGGTAATTGGTTCAACTACCTGGTATAGAAGAATAACAAATACAGCTTTATGCGCCAATGTTAGTCCATCAATTCAGATAAGGGTCGACCAGCCATCTACAGTTTCTGCCGGTCCGGCTATTCCAGATGTGGTGCAAGGAGGTTTTACTGGTGCATTGGGAGGTTCTTTCGGAGGATGGGCTACAAGAGGCGTATGGTCAGCACCAGATGGTGTGTTTTTTAACAATTCCGGGTCCACCCCAGGTGCAGCAACTTATCAGGCTTCAATAAATTCCGCACCAACAATCACGCTGACACTTACAGTAAATGCCGGTGGATGTGGCCAGATTAGTGACAGCAAAATTCTTAATGTCATTCCTGACCCATTTGGCCTGACAGGAGTAATTAACAAATATGCAGAAGTTGTTGCACCAAGTTCACTTCCTGTTGGTTCATTAAAATGCACAGTAGGTACAGGATTAGGAAGTCAATTTGCAGCAGGAGATAGGGCGATGATAATACAAATGAAAGGAGCAGGCATTTCTTTGCCAGCTTCACCAACTGATATAACGTATGGATACATTACGGATATTGGAACTGCTGGAAATCATGAATATCTTGATATTGATTCTGTGAGTGGGGACATTGTATTTTTTAAACGGTGTACAAAAAAACAATATTCATCCTCGGCTTTTGTCCAGTTGGTAAAGATTCCAAAATACACCGGAAACTATAATGTAAAGCCCTCAAATTCAATTTCAGCCATCCGCCTTACCAGTAAAGGCATGGGATATCCGCCAAATTCTATAATCACAACCGGATTTACCGTTACTCCGGTTATGGGTGGAGCTGGTTTAACCTTGCGTGCATTAACCGATAATTTAGGGCAAATTAATGAAATTCAGGTAGTTGATGCAGGTGCTGGCTATTACAAACCGCCTATAATTACGCTTCCAGACCCGACAGTACCTCCATTTGACCTACCTGCTTATAAAGCCAAAGCATTGGCTGTTACAGGTTTGACTGGCATGCAATGGAATGGAAAAAGAGGAGGAATACTGGCATTAGAGGTAGATGGAAATTTAACCATGCTTGATTCAATCCATATGACCGGGATGGGCTTTGCCGGAGGAATGTTTGGCGATAAAGGAGATATTAGCCCAACATGCAGCGGACCAGTTGAATTTGCCACTAATTTCTCAAACTATACAAGGGCAGGCCAAAAAGGAGAAGGCATAACCAATATACCGGTTGCCTCCTTGAGAGGAAAAGGAAGGTATGCAACTGGTGGCGGTGGCGGTGTAGAACCGGAAGGAGGTGGTGGCGGTGGCGCCAACTGGCAGGATGGTGGAAGAGGTGGCAAGTCAAGCTACATCGATAGTCCAACATCACTATGTGCCTCGACTGTATATCCTTGCGATGGTGACCTGGCGAGAGGTGGTCTGGGGGGAGGAACCAATCCTTCAACTCCGGTTGGATTCAAAAATGTTTTACGCTCCACTTCTTATTTCTATCTACCAGCCAATTGCCGGATTTTTCTTGGTGGCGGTGGTGGTGGTGGCCATGCTTTTAATGCCACAGCAGGAGCCCAAAGCAATGGTTCTGGTGGATTTGGTGGTGGAATTGTGATTTTAAAAGCTAATGCACTTACTTCCAACAATTATGAAATACTTGCAAAAGGCGAAAATGGTGAAAGTACAGCTGGTGATGGTGCCGGTGGCGGCGGCGGCGGCGGGGCTGTTCTTCTGATGGTTGATACTTATCCTGACCTTGTTAAATGCCGGGTCAATGGTGGAAATGGTGGAAATTCAGTTGCCACCATTTGTGAGGCTGGCATCCCTGGTGTTACCACCGATAAGAAAAGATATTATGGAGCCGGAGGTGGAGGTGGAGGTGGTGTTGCCTGGTTTTCTCAACCAGATGCGGATGTAACTGGCCTAGCCATTGGATGCAATTTTGGTCAATCTGCTCAAGGCTCGAATGAAGATATTAACGGCGGTGCTACAAAGGGTGGGTCATCCAGAAGTCAATCCGAACTGATTTTTATTGAAAATGAACCCTATCTCGCTTCTGTTTTCACTGTCGGTGGAAGCAGTCCTAAGCCTACCTTTAATACTTTATCTGCAGCGGCGACATGGCTATCCTTTAAAGGAACAGATGCCTCCGAGGTTACTCTTCTTCTAACAGAAAATACTTCAAGCCCCAGTTTGTATTCCAGGTATTCCTCTCCAGCTACGTTTAGCAGAATCTTTACTCCCGGTTGTACCTTTGGAGATGCCACCCTTGTGATTAAGCCAAAAAGTGCCATCAATTCTGTAAACCTCGTTAATGAAATGGATGACCTGGCTTACCTTACCCTGGATGGAATTCCTAAAGTTACTTTCAAAGATCTAAAAATATCAGGAATTCTTGATAATATCGATACTCAAGTGCGTACTAAAAATGGTTGTACCCTGGTTTTGGATAATGTAGATGCCGCTGCTGATTTCTATTCTGAATCTACAGGAGTGAATGACATCATTATTAAAAAAGTAAAAAATGCAGGTTCTATGAACATTGGGGACAACCAGGTGCTCAACATTACAGATTCTCTAACCTTGATTGGAAATAATATAGATTCCCGAAACCTGACTTTTGGTGCTGGTAGTATCCTCAATTTACCTGCCGGAACCAAATTGAATCTGGATGGGGCAAACTGGATAAACAACGGGGCAACTGCCTTCAATATTGACCCAAATGCAAAACTAAATCTCAGAGGAAACTTTACCGGTCAGACAATAGGTGGAACTGTCCCTACAAATTTTGATGTTCTAAACATATCAAATACAGGAGGAATTGCCATCAACATCAACACATCGGTAAAAAATTGGCTCCAAACCAGCAATTCAATCATCAATCATGGAACCCGTACCTTAACCATTTCTGAAAGAGTGGTTCCGGGTGGAGGAAGTTTTACCGGGTCTGGTGGAGGAAGAGTGGCATTAACAAATGCGGCAACGCCTGTGGAAGTTCAGGGTAGATTTTACAATCTTCAAATCAACTCCCCGGGTCATGCTTTTGCTGTAAATCCAATTACCATAGACCAAACTCTTATATTGACAAATGGAAGATTGGATATGGGAAGTCACCTAATTACCATTGAAAGTAGCTTAAGTTCAGCTGCGGCATTTTCAAATACAAGTTGGGTTAATGGTGCTTTAAAAAGAAAAGTAACAACAGGCAGTTCCTATTATTTTCCGGTTGGCAATCTTACCACGCTCGAAAATTCACTGATTAACTTCAATTCAATCTCTGGTGGATTGCAATATCTGACGACCAGATTCACTGGCAATGACCCAAATACGAGTCCTGTAGCCTCAATTGTAACTCCTTTTCTGGAGGGAGGTTCATACTTCTCAACAGTCGTACCTAATGGTTACTGGAGTATTAATCCTGATATGGGTTCAGCCAATTATGATGTTTGGTTGCTTCCTAGCTTTACCTCGACATTCCCTCAATATAGTATTTTCAAAAGGGCTACGGGGGGAAATGAATGGGCAATTACCGGATCTTTAAGTAATCCTGAAAATACATTTACCTATATCCAATCTGATGGATCGGTTAGAAGGTCCGGACTAACTGGATTCAGTGATTTTGCACTTGGAGGTGGAGAAGAAGCATTGCCTTTGGATTTTATTGACTTCAGGGCTTTCAGGAAGCGAAATTCGGTTCAGTTAAACTGGAAAATGGCTGAATGCTTCAAAAATGGAAACTTTATAATTAAAAGAGGAGTTAATGCCAGTTCATTGTCAAAAATCTCCGATTTAAAGGTAGACGATTCTGGTTGTGAAACCAGTTTCCAGGCAGCCGATGCTAATAATTTGATGGGGTCTCCAAGATATTATTACCAGATTGAAGCTTCTGCTAAGGATGAAAAAACAATAAAGTCTCCGGTCAGGTCGGTTAATATGGCGACCAGCGACCCTGAAAAACCATTTTTATCAATTATTCCAACCGAAAATAAAAAATTCAGGATAATGGATGAAAGTATAGAAAACACCGGCATCCGTATTTTAAGCATCGAAGGAAAAATTATTGCCGAAAATGTGAGCGCCAAAGACCAAATTTTAGATTTGAACTTTGTATCAAAAGGAGTCTATCTGGTTGAATTGGTCAACAATGGCTGGAATGTCCGGCAAAAAATAGTTGTCGGTTTCTAGAAAATAAGGTCTTCATTTTAAATGCCCGTCATTAAATGTCGGGCATTTTTTTTTCCTGTTTTCCACTTTGGGACACCTAGGAAAAAAGATAATGGCCTTCCTTTAGATAGGCGATGTTGGTAGAACTAAGAATAAGCAAAAGTTTAAGTCCCCTTGGGGACGAAATCTTTTACTGTATTTCAACCAAAGATTCTAAAATCTTTTCCAATTCAGATTTCATTTCTTTGAAATTTCCCGAATAGGAATTTATCATAACTGAAAAAACCAAAGCCCCTCTTTTTGATTGGGCATATCCACTGTAGCAAAAAGTACGGGTTAAGGTTCCACTTTTGGCCCTTATTTTTCCTTTTGCCATTTCTGATTTACAGAAATTTTTCATGGTTCCACTAATGCCAGAAATGGGTAAGGATGCATAAAAATCGCCATAGAAAGATTGCTGCATTGCCCATCCCAATGCCTTACAAAAGCCCATGGGACTAATCCGGTTTGTGGGAGATAATCCACAACCATCAGCAAAATAAAAACCTTGAGGACATCCAATCTGATTGCCAAATTTAGCCAATTGAGTCCAACCTGATTGGTCAAGTTTATCTTTGCTACCGGCAAGACCAAAAGCAATACTTTCAGTGAAAAAATTATTCGAAGAAAGGTTAACTTCCTTGATAATTTCTTTCAAAGGTGGAGATTCAACGGAACCCAATTCTGTGAGTTCATTTGATTCTATGGATTTGTTTTCCAGTTTAATTCCTGACTTTTCAAGTTCAGAATTTAACACCTCTAAAAATACTTTTTGGGGATTTTGGAGTGCCCCTTTTACTTTCTGAAGATTAGAGTCCTGAGGAAGTGAACCAACAATCTTTGCTTTTGCTGTACCGGGCTTCCAATAAATATAGGATAAATCCGGTGTATTTGGGCCATCCGCAATTACCTCTTCCTGATCAATATTAACATCTGTAATTGGGTCCTTTTTTTTGATTAGAGCTGGCTTTCCCGATTTAGGAGCAGATAAAAAAAGTGAATATTGGTTCTCATTTATATTCATCTGATAAATTCCTGAACCATAGTAGTTTCCAACATCACTCCAACTCCAATCGGATCGGATACCTTCATATGGATTGCTGTTGTTTTTTAAAAGAACCTGACCCTCTATCCGCTCAATGCCAGCCTCTACGAACAATTTCAATAATTTCTTAAAAAAGTTATCATTAAATTTTTCTTTGTCTGTTGAATAAATGGTTGGGTCACCAGTACCTTCAATGAAAATATTCCCTTTCAATTCTTTTTCTATAACCGGACCTGAAAGGTAAATTTTCGTTTTAAATCTAAAATCAGGACCTAAATTCTTCAACCCATTTAAGCTGGTTAATAGCTTCATATTTGAAGCTGGGATTAGGTTAAGTTCAGAATTGTAATGGACAAGATTTTCGCCTGATTTTGAATCTTTCACAATCACACCGAAACTAGAACCCTTGAGTTGTGGTAGTTTACCAAACCGTTCAAAAATGGCAGAAACCTCCTTATTTTTGGATTTAAAATTTTTTCCAAAATGAAATTGCCCTTCAACTTGAAGGGCAATTGTAAAAAAAACAGAGATACAAATCAGGTAT
>JAIXQU010000019.1 GCA_027485575.1 Cytophagaceae bacterium | reverse complement strand
TATAAAAGTAAATTCCTGGCTCCGTTTTCCAATCGTTTTTATAAGCACTGGTTTCCAGCAATTTCTTTCCCCAGCGGTCAAAAATCTGAAGACTGTGTGGGGCATAAAATTCCAGGTCTTCTATTTCAAAAGCATCGTTGCGGCCATCTCCATTGGGGGTTACCAGGTTTGGAATCTGAAGGCTGGGACTGTAAATGAAATTCTGGCTAACCGAACCGGAACATGGTAAACTTTGAAGTGTTTCTTTGGTTGACAGTTGATAGTTGAAAGTTGACAGTTTATTCCAATTCACAGTGATGCAGTTTTCGGAGGAGTCCACTTTCTCGCCTCCGGTTACAGAAAAAGAAAACCTGGAACCAGTTTGGCCTTGCACGCAATAGTTTTGATTGAAAACCTTTTCCTTACTCAAAATCGAATCTATGTCCACAAACCGAGGCCTTGGGTTGGCCAGCCAGGTCAGAAACATGGTATCCGACGCCGAAGAAACACAACCTTCACTTGTTTGACCAAATGCCCAAAACTTCTTCCTGACTCCCAACTCCTGATTCCCGGTTACTGAAATTGAGTCTCCTTCCTGCCCCTTATTCCAAACTACTTTTGAATTTTGAGTTAAAACTTTCAACTTGATACGCTGTCCTTCGCAAATGTTTTGTTCCAAAGAGGATAATAAAACAGGTGTTGGTGGTTTTGCAAAATCTTTAATCACCACCGAAACGGTATCTCGCACCTTTATGCCACAGCCAAAAGCATTGGAAACCGAATCAAGAGAATATTTCCCTGTTTGCTTCACCACAATCTGAGAATCTATCTGGCCTGTACTCCAGAAATATTGATAGCCTGCCTGAGGATTTGGAATAAAAACAAAAGCAGAGTCTCCGGCACAAGGCACACTAACTCCTCCCTTTTGGGGAGGCTGGGAGGGGCTCGGATTGGGATTGATTTGTATGGTTATACTTTTATCATAATTATCTCCACACCTGCTGCTGCTCTGGCAGCTAAAGGTATAAGCCCCGGGTGGAATGTTTCTGGTATCTATCTTTTGCCAGGTCAGGGTATCTACTTTTACAGTTTGCGGAAGTGCCGGACTTACCGACCAGCGAAACCTTTCAGCACCTGCGCCATAGCCGGAAAGTTCTAAGGTATCGCCCTGACAGAGGTTTCTTTTGTTGGCTTGCACCTGGAAGATGCCAGCATTGCGCACAAAGGTTTGGTTTAGGGTGGGGAAGTAAGCCCCGTTTTTGCCATCGCCCAGGTCAATGGTGCGGAATTCCAAACCACAATCTGCACCTCGTTTGTCTGGGCATCGGATTGTGCTCATATACTTATCTGTGCGAATACCCGGGCTGATGTAAATCTTGCCATCCATGGCCAATTGCATTTTGGGTGCCCAAGGGCGTAATTCTGGTACACCGGGGACCCTTCGACCCAAACGACCTAAAAACAGTTTGCTTTGGTTTATTGCAGCAGAATCATAATTGCTTAAATCAAATTGCCAGAAATGCCCGGGGCCTTCTTCAAATGTTGTATTACCCAGTTTTGTTCCAATGGAATAATATAGCAATTTGGAATCTGGCGAAAAGCAGCCATCTCCATAGTTGGTGATGTTAAAGTTTCCTGTGGTATCGGCTATGATTATTTTGTTTGAAAACCGACCTGTTTCCCTGTCAAATTGAAGGAGTTCTGAAAAGGGATACTCTTTCATCCTTCGAGGAATAAGCAACAATTTACTATCTGGCGAACTTTTGAGTTGGGAATCATACAGACTTCCAATAATAGAAAGATAGCTGAGGTTGGGTTTTTTTACAGGGCTGTTGATGTCTGTGATCACTTTTTTAACCACACCTGAATCAGTTATAAGGTAGGCCAAAAGGCTGTCGCTTTTGTAGCCCCTGCTTATCAGCCAGCTATCCCGCCCGTTGGCATGAAGCATGCAGCTGATTTGGAGATCTACCAGACTGTCTATGATCTGGGTTTTGGTCGTATCTACATCACCCAGCCCGCCGTCCAGACGCATATCAACTGTAATATCATAAATGAAATAAGGAGGACTTGAATCATCTATTTTTTGTCTAGTAGAAACAAAAATGTAATGGTATTTTTTTTTCTCAATTTGGTATGGAATTATTAAAAAACAACCAAAGTTTGGATAACCGTATCTGGGTTGTAAGTCCCCATTGGGCATTACAGAGTCGAGACTATTAATTAAACCTCTGTTTCCACAAAATAAAAAATTTCCATTAGAATCACAAATAGAAGCAACTCCAAGTACATAGCTAGAGTTTACATTTTTTCTCTTTATTGGATTGAACCCAAAATCTAATTCATTGGCTTTATTACCACCATATCTCCATTTCTGAGCTTCTCTTTTTTGAGAGAAGCCCAGATTTGAAATGATAAGGAACAAAACCAGAATAGAAACCCTAAATGGGGCCATAGTCTATTTGAGAATCTGGAAATTTGCTGATCTTGTTTCCTTTTTTCCAGCCAGGATAATTCGGTACAATCCATTCGGAAATACCTTTGTTTGCAGGTGCAGATTATGTTTAAAGCCCTTGCCCTCAGAAAGCAACCGCTGTACGGGATTTGCAATCCCGTACTCCAGATCGTAGGATTTGCAATCCGGATTAGACAGAATGACAAACAAAAGGAACATCAAAAGATTTTTCATATTGTATTGTATAAAAATTTGATAAGACAAACATACTCTATTCTCCAACCATCACCCAACCAGAAAACTGCTTTCCATCCACAACCAAACTTCAGATTTTTGACCAGAGATTTATTCCGGGTTTAGTTCACGCCATTCGAAAAGCCAATCAAAAAACAAGGCAGTCAAACTGAATTCTTTTCAGAATCCAATCCGACTGCCTGCAACTTGCATGAAAATATCATACAAGAGATAGTCCGTTAGACAACAGCCTAACATCTCCCTCAAAAGCGAATATGTATGCAATTTCAGTTTTTTATTGAAACTGGCAAAACAAAGGTTCAATAAATCAAATCAATCCGAAACAACGGGAAGATAGAATAGCCATTGGGAATTGCATTCTTTCCGGCTATCCTACCTGACTTGCAATGGCTTTCATTGCAAAAGATAATCCATTGGACAACAGCCCAATACCACCCAGTAGTTTAACATAGTGCAATTTTATTATTTTCATATTATTTATACAAGACCCTGACCATTATAAATTTTATATTGTTTCTTTTAATAAGAAATCAAAGACTTTACGGGTTTATTTTTGAATGCAGATGCCATCAGAAATAGTAAGTGATTTTTGATTCTATCGGGTATTTCAAAATTTGAAGTTGATTTGTATCTTTTATTGAATTCATGTTCAGGACTACAGGTTTGACTTTTTGGGGTTTGGTTTGGATTGTTCTTTTTCCATTTCAAACTGTTGCTCAAATCAAGGATTCAACTAAAGCTGCGGATAGGAAAATTAAAACCAGGATTTTTGCTGTTCCTACGCTTGGCTCAGGACCGGAGACCGGGTTTTATTTTGGGGCCGTTTCACTTTTTGATTTTTTTTCAAAAAATGATACACTTTCAAGGCATTCAGTCGCAAAGGCTGAGCTCACCTATACCCTAAAGAAACAATTTGTGGTTGGGTTTGATTGGACATTGACAAATTCAAATAGAGATTGGGTTGTAACAGGAGAAAATTCATGGCTGAAATTTCCGGAACTTTTTTGGGGAATAGGAGGGAGGCAACCCAAAACCAATGAGGTTTTGTATGATGCCAACAGACTTGAACTTGCAAATGCCTTGTACCGGAAAGCAAAAGGTAAAATCTATCTGGGGATTTGCCAGCAGTTTCAAAGAATTAGCAAACTGGATTTAATTAACCTTTCAGAAGACAACAAAGAAATCTATGGACAGTTGAGTTCTGGCATATCCTCGGGTGCAGGTTTGGGTTTGCTGCTTGATACCCGAACCAATTTATTGAATCCCAGACCGCGTGAGGCATTTATATCCATTCAATCTATGCGGTTTGGAAAGATTTTTGGGAGTAAATATAGTTTTACGCTGACCGATCTGGACGCCCGTTTTTACCAGAAAATAACGGGTTCCAGCTTGATGGCATACCAGATTTTTGGTCAGTTAAGAACAAATGGCGCACCCTACCGGATGCTCGGCCTTTTGGGCGGTCCCATGATTTTGCGTGGCTATTATCAGGGAAGATACAGGGACAATCTACTTTTGGCTTCCCAATTTGAGTACAGGTTTAAAATACACAAATGGTTTGGGATGACAGCATTTGGTGCCTTTGGCAATGTCCGGAATTTTGAAAACGCCAAACAAAACGGGGCTTTAAAATCTGCCGCCGGCCTTGGCTTGAGGATACTGGTAGATCCCAAAGAAAACTCGTACATGCGCTTTGATTTTGCCCTTACCCGACAAAATGATTTTGGATTTTATGTTTCTTTTGGAGAAGCCTTTTAATTGAAAAAGTGCGGTATTTTTAATTTGGAAATTGCTAAACAAAACCAAAACCGACACCAGCAAGTAGGCCGGTAATTACAATCAGGTAACCGGGTACTTTTGTGAAATACAAAGTTAAAAATGTACCTGTAATGCAAAGTAAATTCAGGATGTTCAGGTCCATTGGTTTGACCAAAATGAGCGCCGCTGTAGCCACAAGTCCACAACTTACGGCATTAATGCCTTCTAATGAGGCTTTTACCACACGGTATTTTTTGAGCTGACCCCAAAACCGGTAAACAAAAAATATGAGCAAAGTCCCGGGAAGGAAAATTCCGGCAGATGAAACGGCAGAACCCAGAAGTTGGCCCCAGATACCTTCGTGCCTCATGGCAAAAACACCCAAATAGCTGCAAAAGGCAAAAACCGGTCCCGGCAAAGCCTGAACCAGAGCATATCCCGTTAGAAATTCCTCGGAACTCAGATAGTTTTTAAACTCAACAAACTCGTTATACATCAAGGGAATAAGTACCTGCCCGCCACCAAAAATCAAGCTTCCGTTTCTGTAGAAGTTTTCAAAAAGACGAATGGGTAACCATGAAGTAATCTGACCCAAAACTGCTGCTCCAATGAGGATGGTGAAAAAAAGGATAATATTTATCCAATGAAATTCAAAGGATTTTTCCTGGTCATCTTTCTGAAGATTTTTATACCGGATGGCGGTCAATGACCCACCGGCAAGAATAAGAAAAGGTGTAACCCAGGGAGAATGGTAATAGAATGAAACCAAAACCGTACTCAACATTAATGCAAGTCCTGCATTGCTTCTTATCGTAAAAGAAGCCAGCCGGAAAGCCGCATGGGAAACAAAGCCTACGGCAATGGGTTCCAAAAATCTTGTAAAATTGAATGAAACCTGCTGCTTTTCTAAGGCTACCATGGCCATTGCGGCAATGCTCATAAACGCCACAGCAGGTGTTATCCAAATCAAAAGTGTGAGCACGGCCAATCTTGGGCCACCTATTTTAAATGCGGTAGCTGTTAAAGTTTGGGTGGAAGTCGGGCCAGGCAGAAAAGTACAAAGGGCATTGAGTTCTATCAGCTCGGCTGAGGTCAGGTATTTTCGTTTATCTACAAGCAGGTTCATAAACATCGACAAATGAACCTGAGGCCCGCCAAAAGATGTGCAGGCAAGTTTCCAGACGTCATTCAGAAAAACGCCATACCTTACCTTGTCTCTGTAGGTGATATCAGAGTCGCCATGGGTTGCCAAAAGATTATACACAGTTTTTGACATGAAAAACCAACTGGTTTATTCAGAAACGAAATACAATTGCTCTATTGAAAAACTGACTTCAGGAAACAACAGGCTATTTTTTTAGCCCGATTTCTCTTAATCTTTCATCCAGAAATTCTCCGGCGGTCATGTCTTCATAGATTTTTGGATGTTCGGCATCAATGCAGCTTTCCAAACAGGTCAGGTCCATTTCAGACCGTGGGTGCATGAAAAAAGGAATTGAATATCTTGAAGTTCCCATTTTTTCTCTTGGAGGATTCACCACCCGGTGGATTGTGGATTTCAATTTATGGTTTGTGAGCCTGTCCATCATGTCTCCTACATTGCAAACAATTTGCTCCGGAAGTGCAGTAATCGGAATCCAGACACCATCTCTTCTCAAAACCTGAAGGCCATCTGCGGAAGCACCCATTAACAAGGTAATGAGGTTTATGTCGCCATGGGCACCAGCTCTGACCGCATCCGGTGGCAAGGCATCCGGGTTGAGGATCGGGAAATAATGAATCGACCTTAAAATGCTATTTCCATTATGGACTTTGGCTTCAAAATAAAATTCATCCAGACCCAGGTATAAAGCAATTGCCCTAAGCATCATTTTGCCCGTGTTTTCCAGGGTTTTATAGGCTTGTTTGGTTAAAGCATTAAAAGATGGAAGTTCATCACAATCAATGTTTTCAGGATATTCCGATTTGATGGGATCATTGGGATCGTCCACCATTTGGCCTGTATGCCAAAATTCCTTCAAGTCACCGGTGGTGCTGCCTTTGGCATGTTCTTTTCCTTTGCCTATGTAGCCTCTTTGCCCGGCAAGTCCGGCAATTTCATATTTCTTTTTTGTGGCTTCATCAAGGGAAAAGAATTCTTTAACGGAGGCATACAAATCCCGGGTAAGGTCATCGGACAGACCATGATTTTTTATTGCCACAAACCCAATCTGATTGTAAGCTGTACCCAGATCATTTACAAATTTTGCCTTTTTATCAGGGTCGCCACTTGTGAAATCTGCAAGGTCGAGTGAAGGAATTTTTTCCAATAAGGTGTTTTCTATACTCATTTTCCGAAAGTTAAAAATTTGAAAAAAGATGCACTGTTAAAATTCAAGCTGGCAAATTCTGTTTTATCAATCAAACCTTCAAATATTTCTTTTAATATCCAAATGCAAATGGACTTTAGTGGCAGAACCGCTTGAGAAAATATTGAAAACATTGAGCCTTTGTGAAAATATTACAAATCCTATTGCTGTAATTTTTTCAACTTGATTTAGCGGGTCTTAATACCCAATTTTATATATATAAATCCCTCCTGGAAAATGAGTCATAGAATTTCGGTAATGCTTGTTGATGACAATGAAACCGATAATTATATTGCAAGGTCTATAATAAATCATACCAATCTGGCCGATCAGATTGTTGATTTTACGTCTGCAATTCAGGCCAAAGAATACCTTCTTGAGAATATAAACAAGCCACAGAACCTTCCTGACCTTATTTTACTGGATATAAATATGCCCATTGTGAGTGGAATTGTTTTTCTGCATGAGTTGGAGACACTGGCATTAAAGCTGTTCAAAGATTCTTTTGTCGTCATTCTTTCGGGCTTTGAAAAAACGAGTGAAACGGATGAAATAGTTAATTCAAATAGGGTCTTGAGATATTTGACCAAACCAATGACTGCCCCTATCTTTGAAGAAATTGTAAAAGATTTAACCAAAATGAAACTTAAAGTTGCTTAGACCAAAAATATATGCTTCAAAAAACTGAGGCTATTTCTTTAAGCTACATTAAATTTAAAGAGTCTTCAATCATTGCCAGGTTTTTTACAGATAAGTTTGGCTTACAATCATTTCTGGTCAATGGAGTCCGGACTGCAAAAAGTAAGACTCCTCTGGGTTTTTTTCAACCTTTTCAAATTCTTGAGGTGGTTCAATACCACAAAGAAGGCAAGGACCTGCAGCGTTTGGTGGAATTGAAGCCTGGAGTTGCTTTAACCAGCCTTCATTTTCATCCGGCAAAGTCGGCCCAGGCCATGTTTATGGCAGAATTGGTTTCCAAAGTCATTCAGGAAGGTCAGGCGAATACCTCCCTTTTCAAGATGATTTCGGATTGGATTCTTGAACTTGACCAAAGCCAAAAGGGATTCGAATCTTTTCATATCCGGTTGATTTGGAACATGCTTCAACCTTTGGGCATAACCCCTGAAAGCTGGCAGGATATTTTTTCTAAAAATGGAAATGCCGAAATTGAATACAAGGACAAATCAGAAGCATTTTTTAATTCAGTAATTTCCAATTCATCAACTGCTTTCCATCTGGATAATGAAACCCGTCAGGTAATTCTTGACCGGTTAATTGCTTATATGCAGCTTCATTTGAATGGAATCGGCCAACTGAAATCAATTTCGGTTCTTCGTGAAGTTTTTAGTTGATTTTCAGGATATTTCAATTTTCAATTTCCTGATGTTCGGTAGAAAAAGGCCTTTTGTGGTTTTATTTTCTGTTTATGAAAAACTGAAACAGATATTTGCAGTTTATATTGTGGTTTTAAAAAAAAGGGGAAGTTAAAATCTCCTGACGTTGCTTTTAAAAATGAATTTGACCCTCTTCCTTATTTGTTCCATTATAACGATCGCAACTTTTTTGTTTTGGGAGTTTGTGGCCTGGTTCTCACATAAATATATCATGCATGGCTTTCTATGGTCCTGGCATAAGTCTCACCACACAGTCCACAAGCATACTCTTGAAAAAAACGACCTTTTTGGGGTTGTTTTCAGCATCCCTTCTATTGTAATATCCATGTATGCAATTACTTACAATAAACCATATCTTTTTTCTGTGTCGCTGGGTATCTTTTTGTATGGTTTATTCTACGTCGTTTTTCATGATTTTATTGTGCACCAAAGATTAAAATGGAGACCCAAAAACAGAAGCAATTATCTCAACAGAATGATCAATGCGCACTATGTCCACCACAGTAAGCATTCCAAAGAGAATTGTGAATCGTTTGGTTTTTTGATAGTTCCTTCAAAATATGAGAAGCAAAATCTGAAGATCAGAAAGGAAAGACAGGAAACACAATAGGAATATATAATTCAGGCAAAACAGGGGTATTTCTTCCTCGAAAAATGCCATTTAAAAATTACCCGTCTTATTTTTAGAAAAAGGAGATTTGATTTTCCTGAATTCGTTAATTTTGGGGCTTGGAACTATTTTTTCAACCACCTAAGGGCAGCCATGTTTAACCTGACCCCAATCGTAAAAAATCTTTTGTTTATCAATGTGGTTATGTTTTTAGTTCCACAATTGATTTTGCCAAACCACAATTCATTTGTGGAATATTTCGGCTTGAGGTATGTTTTTTCTTCGTCATTCTTTCCTACCCAACTGATTAGCTATGCCTTGATCCATGCCAATTGGTCCCATTTGTTTTCCAATATGTTCGGTCTTTTGATTTTTGGGCCAATTCTGGAACAAACTCTGGGTTCGAAGCGATTTTTACTTTTTTACTTCATCACCGCCGTTGGGGCCGGAATCATATATAGTATCATACACTATCTGGAGGTTTATCCCTTTGTAGAGGCAGCCCAAAGTTATCTACAAAGACCAGGAGCAGAGGCATTTGCCCAATTGCTTTCTAACTATGATGGCACAGTTTATCAGGCCTACCTTGTATTTATTGACGAATTTGCGAGAAACAACAACAGCATTGAGTTTCAGGAGAAATCTAAAGAGATAGTTGAATCTCTTATTTTTATGAGGGAAAGCACGCCCATGGTGGGAGCATCGGGAGCAGTTTTCGGAATAATGCTTGGGTTTGGCTACCTGTATCCAAATCTTCAAATGATGCTTTTGTTTCCACCCATTCCTGTCAGGGCCAAATATCTGGTTGGCTTTTACGCCATTTATGCACTATATTCAGCCGTTGAAAGAGTTCCGGGTGACAATGTTGCTCACTATGCCCACCTGGGAGGTATGTTGGTTGCATTTTTGTTAATTCGTTATTGGAAAATTTCTTCAAACTATTATTGATATATGCTTAAGGAAATTAGTAATGAAATACGCTCAGCATTTCAAAGAAATAGAAATGGCGTGGTACAACTATTGGTTGTCAATATTGCTTTTTTTCTGGTTGCGGGTACAGCTAAGGTTATTGGCTGGGCTTCAGGCATTCAAGGGCTGGATGCTTTTTTTATTGATTATCTTGAGCTTTCCTCCAATTTGCTGAAAGTGGTTTTGCATCCCTGGACCTTGATTTCCTATTCCATAGTTCATTTAGATCTAGGGCATTTTGTGTTTAATATGCTGGGTTTATATTGGTTTGGAAATATCCTCCAGGATTTTCTTGGGCCAAAAAAGATATTGTATTTTTATCTCTTTGGTGGCCTTTCCGGCGGATTACTCTTCCTTTTAATTTTTAATTTAATAGCTGCCAATTCAATTGCTCCACCTGCTTCAGCCCTTTTAGGTGCATCAGGTGCAGTATATGGAATCATTTGCGGAGCCGCTTTTTTGGTTCCAAACTACACCATGAACCTGTTGTTTTTTGGTCCGGTCCGGTTAAAATACATTGCCATGGCTACAGTTTTGATTTCATTTATTCAGATTCCCAATGGAAATCCGGGTGGAAATATTGCCCATTTGGGAGGGGCATTGGGTGGAATTCTCTATTTGAAATATCTTCAGGGTAGTTTTAGGTTTTGGAAAGTTAAGTTGCCAAAAAGCCAGTTGAAAGGAAAAATCGTGAAAATGGAATCTGCCAGAATGGAAGTTTCCAGACAAGATGAACTTGATTTTTTATTGGATAAAATCTCAGAAAAAGGAATTTCAGCACTTTCAAAAGAAGAAAGAACAAGATTAGAAATATTAAGCAAACCAGGAAGTACAGATGAATAGTTTAGTCCTAAGCCATTTTGATAATTACAGCCAGATAACCATCAACAGACCACAAGCCCTGAATGCACTCAATGCGGAGGTTTTTAACGAGTTAGACCAGGTTTTAAGTGGTACTTTGCCCAAATCAAGTAAATTGCTTGTAATAACCGGGTCCGGTGAAAAAGCGTTTGCAGCCGGAGCTGACATCACTGAATTTTCAAACCTAAGCGGTGATGCTGCCAGAAATATGAGCCAGAAAGGGCAAAAGATTTTTGATAAGCTTGAGAAATATTGTTTGCCAACAATCGCTTTAATCAATGGATATGCGCTTGGCGGCGGCTTGGAGCTTGCCTTGGCTTGTCAAATCCGGTTGATAACCCAGAAATCAATTCTTGGTTTGCCTGAGTTAAACCTTGCGCTCATTCCGGGATATGGAGGAACCCAAAGACTTCCTGGTTTGATAGGAAAAGGGAAAGCCATCTACTATACCTTAACTTCTGAAAATATGAATGCCGAAACAGCAGTAGCCAATGGAGCGGCTGATTTTTTATTTCCGGATATTGCAGAAGCCCAGGTTTTTATTGAAAATTTTGCCAAAAAACTTTCCTTTAAATCTTCAATTTCTCTCGGGTTGGCCCTTGAAGCCATTCAAAATTCCGGCGAAAGTGCCGGCTTTGATTTGGAATCAGATAATTTTAAAAAGGCTTTTGAAGCCGAAGACATGAAGGAAGGCGTAGGTGCATTTCTTGAGAAAAGAAAGCCGGTATTTTCTCACAAGTGAGAAATCCTATTCAGGTTTATTTAAGATTTGATTTTTCATGGTTGAGTCCTTAAGTTCTTTTTGTTGAATTGAACTTGCGATTAATTATCCTGCATCTTTTAGGTTCATCCCGGAATTATCATAAGGAAATTCCTGTCTGCCGAGAGGCAGGGATTCCTAGTCTAAAATGCTGATTTTTTGTAAGCTTGCCCCGCACAGATTTGCTGCCCGGGTTAGCCTCTCATTACGAAGACCTGACGACAAATCCAGGGTCAATTCAATTTTGGTGTTCTGCTTTAAATTCTCCAATAAGTTTTGAAAGGATGGCAAAATGAGAGAATTTCTTTTCATCGAATCCTGAAAAAGTTTATTCTTATACTGATTTTTTCAATTCAAATCTTATAAATATTACCCTGGTTTTTTTCTTGAATGCCAAAGGTTAATTCCGCAGATCCATTGATTTTTTTTAGAATCTGAAATCTGGCGTTTTTGTGTAAATCGAATTTTTGCTAAGCCAGTCAAGTAATTGATTTACAGATATAAAACTTGATTTGTTGTGTTATTCACTTTCAGTCAGTTGTATCCAGCCAAGGGAAAAATCTGCCGCCTGAAACAAATGTGAACCATTCCTGATTGTCAATAAACATCCTTAGTTTTTGATAAAAATCTTATTTGTAAGTTCGGTTCCATCTCTCGACTAATTTATATTTTGAGTTCAATCATATTTGGATGTTCATAAAAGCGAGTCGCATACCTCCCAAACTGTGGTATCCGAAATGTCTCTTCTGCACAAACCCTAACTATAGATTTTTTTCAATATGCAGTTGTTTTCTTCTTCTCAAAGGTCTGGCTCCTTTCACGCTATTTTCTTTCTGTTGTTTCTTGTTCTAACTTTTATGATAGAATTATCTGCAGATGCACAGTGCGTTCGAATTAGGGATAGAAGAAGAAACAATACCTGGACATTTACACCGAAAAAAGATTTTAGGTGCTTATCGGCTGGTCAGTCACCTATATCTCCATTTACTGTTAACTTCGAATCGGCGGTTAGCAATGTAACTATCAATTGGGGAGATACCGTTCCTCTTTTTTATGCCGGTCCAATCACATCTGTCACTAGAATTTATAAGACGGTTGGAATCTTTAATTATACAATAACACAGTCGGGTTGTCCAACTCAGATTAAGGGACTATTTGTAAACGAATACAATACATCTTGTCCTGGAGTAGGTTGGATTGCTCCTCCCAATGATTCTGCAAGATGTTTGCCAGATTCTATTGTTTTAAGGAACCTGTCTCCCGGTATGAATGGATTTACCGAGTGGATAATCAATTGGGGCGATCAGACCCGGGATACGGCAGATTATCCCAGCTACAACATAGGATATAGCCATAAGTACAAAGCAGGGTCAAAAATTTGTAATGCCACAATATCTCTTTCTTATAAAAACACCTGCAATATAATTCCGTGTGGGCAGGCCTTGGGGGCCACTTTTGGACCATACAGATTTATGGAACGTGATTCTGCTGTGGTTGATAAGCCAAAAATTTTCATTTGTGCTCCGGTCGATATTAAAGTAAAAGATGTTTCCAAACTGAATTGTAAGGATACAACCAAACGGCAAATAAGCTGGACTGCCCTTGATGGGTTTAACCAGCCACTTCCATCTCCAGGCAATGGAGTATGGCGACCACGGGGCCCGATAGGAAATCAAACACCAACGATTCCTGCTTCCATGTTTTCGGTTGTCCCTCCTGACAGTTTGTTCAAACTCAGAATGCGGATTAGAAACAAATGTGGTGAAGATACCGCTGATATTGAGGTCCAAATGATTTCACCTTCGAATCCTAGTTTTACGATATTAAATGGCGGTTCATGTGTTGGGGCCCCTATCCAATTTCAAAATCAAACACCAAATCCATATGGTTTGGTTGATTATGTCTGGGATTTTGGCGACGGTATTCTGGATACCAATAATGCGGCTCTTGTTGAACATATTTATCAGGTTGGCGGTGATTATACAGTAACATTAAAAGCAATCACCAAAGGGTATGGCACCCAAAGATGTGAAAAGATATTGCAGCTTCCCTTGTTTGTGAAGCCAGCAGTTTTGCCAAGAGTAGCCATTTCTCCTTCAAAATTTGGGTGTGAGACTTTGACAGTAATCATTAAGAATAAATCAATACGACCAGAGAGCACTACCTGGAAGGGTTGGGAATTTGGTGGAACGCCACTGGTTGCTGCCGGGAGTTCCTACTTTCCGGGACCCACAAGTTCTGATCCTACGCAGGTTCAAATTCTTAATTCAAATCCTTCCGATTCATCAGCAATAGTTCAATTTCTTCAACACGGCCAATATGTAGTAAAGCTAAAGGGCCAAACCGCAGGATGCGATGAATTTTATGGTACAGACACAATCAGGGTTTATCCTCGTGCGGCTTTAAGATGGAGGTTGAGCTCAACCAATCTTTGCCAGGGAGAGACATTTTCAATCAGAGATAGCTCAAAGGTTTTGGAAACAAATGACAGGGGTTTGGGTTCTGGTTTTAATCATTTGGAATGGAAGCTACAAGTTGGGAACGATACTACTTTGGTTTCTAACCAACCAATTATTACCAACTTCGATTCTCCATCTCTAACCAACAGAATTTCATATGTAGCATTTAAAAATGCCGGCACATTCTGGGTAAAACTTTCGGTTAAAACAGGAAATGGATGTTACAAAACGGATAGCATTCAGGTAACGGTAAAACCAAGTGCGCAACCTGTTTTTTCAGTTTCAAGTGCGAATTGTGATAATTCCAGTCTGATTTTGAATAACTTAACAATCGCCAATGCAAACAGATACCGCTATAAAGTGTATAAGGGCAACGGAATTGTTCAAGGTCAGGAATTTGCCGTGTATGAGCGGACCGATAAAAACCAGCAACCTGTTTTTCTTCCTTATTCTCCTCCGGGCGATTCTACCTTTTATTTTATAGTACTAACGGCAATTACCGTTACCAATGGAGATTCATGCGTCATCACTTCTCAGCCTCAGCTCATTAAAATATCACCAACACCAGTTCCTGGATTGGCCATTCAACCGGCAAGTGATGGTTGCAGCCCATTGACCAATGTGAATTTTTTAAATACTTCTATAAATCTGCCTCAAAATGGAAATGTGGTTTTTAACTGGACTCTAGGTTCTGTTGGAACTTACCAGGGAGCGAATCCTCCTCCAGTCACTTTTGTCAATACATCCAATGTTAACAAAAGAGATACCGTCCGAATTTGTGTGCAAACAGGAAATGGATGTAGCTATTGTGCTGAAAAAGTGGTGATTACATTCCCTTCTCCAAAAGCTGAGATTCAAATTCCAGATAGTGTATGTTCCGGAAATCAGGTTAACATTTCCGCCAATACCATCGGTGTGGTTAGTCATGTATGGGAGTTTTTGAATTATGATGGTTCTACGTATAGCCAGGCCACTTTAGATAAAGTATTTAACAATTTAAGTGGGGTGCCCAAAAGGTACAAAGTTGGGTTAGTTGTTCGTTCCCAGGCAAATTGTCCACTAAGGGTTGAAAAGGAAATTTTAGTAAATCCAAATCCGGATTTCGGAATACAAACCATCACCTCTCAGGATGCCAACTGCGGTCCGTTGAATGCCAGATTTTACTATATTAATCCTTTGAATGCCAAGTCATATAAATGGAGATTTGGAGGAAATGATACCCTTATCACCAATAACCTGGATACTTTATTCAGAGTTTATGGAAATGAGACTGGTGCTCCATATCAAAATACGGTTTCAGTTACTGCCACTTCCGCCTCTGGTTGTACAACAACAAAGCTAAACAGTTTCACCATTAATCCTTTGGTTCGGGCCAGATTCAGACCATCCGTAGATTCAGGTTGTACTCCATTAAGGGTTGTTTTTACGGATAGCTCTACTGTAGCATCCAATGTAAGACGCTGGATTGTAAATGGGGTTCAATTGCCAAATCAATCTCAACAACTTGCATTTACATTTATAAATAACAAACTAACCGATACAGTTTATACCATAAAGTTGGCCGTAAGGAATAACCAGGGATTCAATTGTGTGGATACCATGGTGAAAAAGATAAAGGTATATCCTAAGCCAAGGCCAAATGACCTTATTGTCAGTCCTTCAGAAGGTTGTAGTCCGTTAAGTGTCCAGTTTAAAGGCAATGTCGAGAATGCCGTTTCTTACAAATGGGATTTCGATGATGGCTCTGATACCACACTTTCCAGTCAGATTTTTTCCAGGACTTTGTATAATGCCCATCCTGTTGCCAACAGAATTCACCAGATAAAAAGGTATTCCACATCCATCAAGGGTTGTTTAGATACAACAAGAACAACTGTAGTGGTGAAGCCCCAGACTTTAGCTGTAATCTCAGCTTTGCAGCTCAAAGGATGTACCCCATTTTCAGTCCAGTTCTCGGCATTAAACTCAGTAAATGCCAATGGCTTTGAGTGGAATTTTGGAAACGGAACGCCATCAAATACTTCTACAAACCCCAATTTTACCTATGTAAATAACTCCGATACCAATCAGATATTTAGAGTTAGATTGATAGCAAGGAGATTACAAGCCAACACATGTCCTGATACTGCATTTGCCAACGTAACTGTTTATCCTGCACCTCAGGCCAACTTTGGCACCAATGTAAATACAGGTTGCGGTCCATTGCCAATTATTCTAACCAATACATCAACAGGAGGGTTGAGTTCATATTGGGTAATGAGTTCCGGTGGAATCAGTGATACCCTGGTGCCGAATGCACAAGGAATTCACGATACAATTATCGACAATCCGAATTTTGCAAATAAAACAATACGGGTAGACCAAACTGTCATATCTGCTTTTGGATGTACAGCCCGCAAATCTCAAAACATTCAGATTTATCCAAATCTTACAGCAGAGTTTGAAGTAGATTCTCTTGGTTGTCAGCCACATGTGGTTAAGTTTAAAAACCTTAGTCAGAACTTTCTGGGAAGCTACAGCTGGAATTTTGGAGATGGAAGTTCAGGAACAGAAAGTAATCCTCTCCATGTTTTTGAAAATTATAGTGGCAGAGATACGAGCTATGCGGTTACACTCACTTCTACTTCACCAATCGGAAACTGTGTAAGAACCAAAACTGTAAATATCAAGGTGTTTGCTGCTCCCCGGGCTGATTTCAGGTTCCTTTCAGATTCTTCCATTCAATTGCCTGTAAACACGGTAACCATTGGCAATCAGACAAAATTCAGGGAAAACTGGATCTATAAATGGAGCTTCGATGATGGGACCGCTGACAGTTCAGGTTTAGCGAGTTTCGTTCACACTTTTCCATTGGGAAATGAAGATTTTCTAGATACAAATTTTGTGATAACCATGATATCAAGGAGCCCAAATGGGTGTACGGATACCATGAAGAAAGTAATGGTTGTGAAACCAGGAAAACCCATTGCAGAATTTGAGGCTACACCCAAAGAGGGATGTCGTCCGTTGGAAGTTCAATTTACAAGTCTTTCTTCATTTGCCAGAAAGTTTGAATGGTCTTATGTTGATAAAGAAGGGTCGCCTCCAATAATCATAACAGACAGAAATCCAGTTGTGTTTTTTGAGTCTTCGGGCCTGAAATCAGTGAAGCTAAAGATCAGAGGTCTTGGCGGAAAAGATTCAATTGAGAAGATAGAATACATCAATGTTTTTGAAACTCCGCGAAGTTTGTTTTATGCAGATCCGACACCACCAAGAACTGTGGTCGCACCAGAGGAACCTGCATTCTTCACTCCTTACGAAAGTCGACCGGACAATTCTTATACATGGTATTTTGGAGATGGTGATTCGTCAACAAGCAGAACAGCCCAACACAAATACCAGCAGGCAGGCAAATATGATATAGTGCTGAAAGTAGTAGCCCCAACGGGTTGCTCCTCAACGGATACTGTAAAATCTGGTGTCATTGCAAGAGGAGAACAAGTATTGGTTTCACCTACCGCATTCACCCCGAATCCAAGAGGATCCAATGGTGGAGTAGTAGGAGGGGACGGTGATAATGATGTTTTCTATCCTTTTGTACAAGGTGTACAGGACATTACACTACAAATATTTAATCGATGGGGTCAACCCATCTTTGAAAGCAGGGAACTCAATCGTGGTTGGGATGGTTATTTCAGAGGCAAAATAATGCCAGCTGATACCTATATCTACCGCATTGTAGCCCATTTTTCCAATGGTGAAAAACAAACATTTCTTGGTGATGTAACTCTATTAAGATAAAAAAAATGAGAACCTTAAACCGAATTGGTATGAAAAAAGTAATATACCTCCTAATGCTAACTGGAATGGTCTTCGAAGCAAAGGCTCAGGACCCGCAATTCTCGCAATTTTATGCGGCTCCTTTATTCCATAATCCTGCCTTTACCGGGGCTGCCCACAAGGGTCGGCTGGTGGCAAACTACAGAAATCAGTGGCCATCCATTCCAGGGGCTTTTGTAACCACAGCATTTTCTGTGGATAATTATTTTAAATCTTATAACTCTGGTTTTGGACTTTCAGCCTATAAAGATCAGGCTGGTACCGGAGGGTTAAGTACAACTTCATTGTCGATGAGCTATGCTTACGAGATTAATTTTAGTTCTGATTGGAATGGCCGCGGTGGACTTTCTTTTGGATATGCCAACAGAAATGTGGATTTTTCAAAACTAACATTCCGGGACCAGCTCAACGCAAATTTTATTCCCATTCCAACTGGGGATCCTGCACAGGCAAGTTTAAACAGGGCCTCCTATTTTGATATTGGGTCAGGCTTTTTGATTTACAGCCGTCATATTTGGGTAGGTGCAAGCATTTTGCATATGAATCAACCCAATCAATCTCTTTTGGGCCAGGCTGCAAAATTGCCAATGAGATTCAACATGATGGCAGGTGTAAAAATTCCTCTGCAAAAAAGAATGTATGGATCAGATTATGGAAAGGATGTTGAAAAAAGCATTAGTCCCTCCATTTTATACAAAAGACAAGGCGATTTCCAGCAATTTGATATTGGTGCTTATTTGACAGTAAAGCCTTTAATCGTAGGATTGTGGTATCGAGGTTTACCTATTGCCAATTCAACCAGAGGTTTATACAATCAGGATGCTTTGGTTTGGCTCCTTGGGTTTAAGCACGATTTTTTCAGCATTGGATATAGTTATGACCTGACCATTTCAAAACTAGGGCCAGGAACGGCAGGTTCTCATGAAATTTCAATTTCGTATGAATTTGACAACCCTAAAAGAAGAAAGAAAAGAGTATCTCCTATTCCCTGTCCAAAATTTTAAAACTCAGACAATTAATGGTGTCTGTTTAAAAAAGAGTTTAGTTCTCATAATAGTTTAGGGTTAAAATAGAAAAGGCACCTTCATTTGAAGGTGTTTTTTTTTATACCTTCCAGATGTCTATTTCGGTATAGAACTTAGGATCGAATTTTACTTTTTTAGCCTGCACATATGCCCTGTACGTATCAACAAATATTTTGGGCAATAATGTCTTAATTATTTTTCTGGAAGACGTGGTGTCAATTGGTTTTTGTAAAGAATCCCTATCCTGTGCAAGTCTTGTATAATAATTTTCTCTTCCCTCCCATGCATCTTCATAATCACTTTGCTGTGGAAATTGGTGAAGAACATCCTTGATTTCAATTCTTTTTGCCAAAACACACAGGTACGTAGCACTTGAATTCATCAATTCTACTCTTTGCTTTACTAATTTGGGATCACTTACTGAGTACCACTTTTCATCCGGTGAATACTCGAAAATAAGCATCATTTCAATTTTAAAACCACTTCTTTCTCCCAAAACCCGATAAAATACTTCAGGACTAAATTGGAAAAAACCATGGCCCATTATATTGTTAACTGGTGTGATTATGATCAAATGTCCATCCTTCTTGGTCATTTCCATGCAGTTAGCCATGGATGTCGGAAAATTGAAAATATGTTCCAAAGAACCACTTTCCAATACAGTTGAATATTTCTCCTTTAATTCATTTGGAACAGGCAGATTCATATCATGCAGGATATTGGCGCCCTCATAATTGCTATAGTCCAGGCTGTCAATAGTCTCAGAACCAAGCATTTTAAGTAATGATTCTGCATAACCTTTGTTTTCGGATAACAAATTGTTTACCTGGTTGTCAGATTCATATAGCCCAAATCCCTTCAGATTTTCTTCAACCTGATTTTTATCCGCATTCAGGATTTGCCTACCAATCATCATTGTGTCCTTGAATGAAACACCATGCTTTTTGCAAGCCAAAATAAATTTTATACCATTGGTGTCTAAACCCATAAAAGACAGATGCTCAGAATACTATGCCCTATTGATAAATTAAAAAACGAAAAGGGAGTAAAGGTTTGCAGTAGGCGGCTATTAATTTGAAAGGGTAAAACTATGGAAAAAATGTTAGGTTTTATTCTTTTTAAAAAGAGATAAATGGTTTTCAATTGCCTAAACCGGGATTTTTTGCGGACAGGTTAAACCCAGATTGATTATCAGGACTTGGTAATGATAGTCTAAAATGCAAAAAATCAGTACCTTTTATTCGAAATTCGTCGCAGCGCTACGGGTCCAGAAGTCAAGGTGATGAAGTTTTTGATTTGAAGTAGTTTAGCCTTGGAATACCTGCCTGTCGGCAAACAGGGATTTCCTAATGACTTTTATAGGTTGAAATCAAGGATAAAAAAAAGCCATTTCCCGGAAAAGAAAAATGGCCTTGATTGTTTGAAGGAAGAAGTTTATTCAATTACAATTTTTCTAATCTTTGGTGATTCTCCTATAGTTCTGAATTGATAAATTCCAGAAGGCAAAGATGAAGTCAAGATTTCATTTTTGCCGGAATTCAAATCTCCCTTTAAAATCGATTGACCTTTGGAATCTATCAATTGGTATGGAATCACCTTCAAATCCGGATTATAAATCATAACCTTTTCTCTCGCTGGATTTGGGAATAACTCTATAGAATTCGTTGTACCCAATCCCTGTGAAGCAGTTACAATAAAAGGGTTGCTATTTGTTGTCGTACCATCTGGACGGGTGACCTTATAATGGTACTGTCCCGCAAAGGTTGGTGTAAAAATCTGAAGGTTTTCTGTGCCGGGTATTAAATCTCCATTTAAATACCACCCGTTTATGTTCTTAAACACAGATTGTAATCCACCACCAGGTCTTGGGACTACAGGTGGAGAAGCAAAGTAATTGGTCTGAAAACCTTTTACATTTAAAACCCCGGGAGGATAAGCAATTGTCTGAATATCAGAAGGGTCTGTTAGACTTACGCTTGTTATTCCCAAGTTAGAAACAAAAATATATCGCCTTGTCACGGGATCTATTGCGGAACCAACAATACTCAAAGCTGTTCCGCCTGGTATAACTCCAATGGTATCAACGTTATAATCTGATTTTCTAAATTCGACAAGTGCCATTTTAGCATTTCCAATTCTTCCAACTCCATAATATCTATCATCAATTGGGTCGTAAGCGGGCAAAAGGGGATATGAAATATAGGAAGGTACAGTAAATGTTCCTGTTATTAAACCAGATGTCATGTTTACCGTCGAAATATTGAGATTCGGGTTGCCGCTAATACCGCCCTGGAATAAAACCTCATTGGCCATTGGGTTGACCCCATATCCACCTACTACAAAAACATTAAACACCAATGCTCCCTGACTTTCAATTTCAAATGTTTCCGGGGAGACAATGAAAAATTCCTCATTTGTACCGTTGTATTTGGTCAGGTAAATTTTATCACTAACTGAGTTGTAAGACAGGTGTTTGTATTGACCAATTGAAATAGCTGAGTTGGTTAGAACTTGTTGTCCATTGCTTGCATTTACTGCAATTAATCCGCCATTGGAAAGCACATAGTACCTGTTCCGATATGAATCATAACCATTTGCCGTGGCAACGGTAAAGAGAGATGCACCCTGGATTGCTCCAATTGAATCCACTGTTTGGGTAGTGAAATTTAAGGAACCTAAAATTTCCTGGGATCCGGTCCAATAGGTACAATACACGGTAGGAACCTGACAGAAGCTTTTTAAGCTGAAAATCAAAAATAGAAAAAAGTAAAGTCGAAGCATTTTCAATTGATAAATATGGTTGTACCTAATTTAATGTTTAATGTAAAAGAAAGGTTGGAATCTGATTTGATAAAATTTTTCAACTCAACTCCAGTTTACAATAGGTCTAAGGATATTTTGGAAAGGTAAAGCAGTTTTTTTGAATTTCTGTTTTTGTCAAAACAAAAAACCCCAAATTATATTTCTTCGAGGTTTTTCAGAAAACAAAACGACTTTGAATTCCCCAATAATATTCCTTTCACCTGTTCTTGATTTGGATTCACATTCGTTTTAAAAGTAATTTTTGAGCTTGGCTTAGTTGTTAATTATAATGGATAACAGGCCTAGCGATATGTATCTCAAATTGATAACTTATCGCAGATGGCAAAAAACAAGTGCTGCATTATACAGGGCTCAAGTTCATTTTCTTTGATGTTTAATTTCATCAACTAATTCATAATTACCTTCTGAGTACTTAAACCTCGAATTGCTGGTAGGAAATCCAGTCTGCCAACATGCAAGTATTTCGACTATAACCTACTTAAATTCAGAGGATTATTCGGATGTGATGTCGGGGTTAGTCCCTCATAGCGAAGTCCTGACAAAAAAATCAGGTTAAAAACAAAAGATAGAATACTATCTTGTTCGAGTTTTTTGCTTAGATCTGATTTTTAAATTCATTATAAAAAAACCAAAAATTGTTCATTGTTGAATTGTAATATTTAATTGACAAAATTTGCCCCAAGCCTTATTCCAAGCTATTATTACTCCTTTATTTTAAGATAAGCCTCTTTTTGAAAACCAATCTTTCTGATTTCAGCCTACACTTTTGCCAACATTGGGTTTTCAAAATCCTGATTTTTCTATGGGAAAGGAAATACCCAATGGCTATGGTCTTTTTACTGGCCGTGGTTCCCACCATTTCATATGGTCAAAAAACCGGAATCAAAGGATTTGTAAAGGACAAAACGGGTAATCCCATTCCATTTGCCAGCATTGGTGTCGAGAAAGTTGCTCTGGGAACTATGGCAAATGAGGAAGGAAAATTTAAACTGGAGATGCCAAAGGGGAATTATGGTGTTTATTTTCAATGCCTTGGATTTAAAACAGTTAAAAAAGAAGTAGAGGTTTCTTCCGGTTTTGAGGACCTTGAGATTGTAATGGAAGACGTTGTTATTCAGACAAAGGAAGTGACCATTGCGTCCAGAAATGAGGATCCTGCATATTCCATCATGAGAAAAGCGATTGCCAGAGCAAAAATCAACAAGCTTCTTTTGGATGCATATACAGTACAGATTTATATAAAAGGCAGTGGCAGGATTTTAGATCTTCCTTTTTTATTAAAGCCAATGGCAAAGTCAAACGGTTTTGATGAAAACACAGTGTTTTTCACTGAAACCCTTGAGATTATGGATTTTAAACAGCCAAAAATATATAAGGAAAAGGTGATTGCCCAGCGAAGTACATTTGGAAACATTCAGATTGATCAGCGGTTTGTCAAAGAGGACCTTTACTCTCCAAATTTCGGTTCAACCATTTCTCCCCTCTCTCCGGCAGCATTCCGATATTATAAATTTCAATATCTGGGCGCTTTTACCGATCGGGGGCACGAAGTTTTTAAAATCAAAGTCATTCCAAGGATAAAAGGGCAGAACATCTGGGAAGGAGAATTGTACCTGATTGATAAGATTTGGTGTATTCACTCAGCGCATTTGGCAGGTAGTGTAGAAGGTTTTAATTTGGTTTTAACCCATTCCTATGCTCCTCAGGAGGGAATTTGGCTTCCTGTCAGAATGCAGGAAGAAATCAGGGGAACCGTGCTGCAAATTGAATTAGAAGCAAAATACAATGCTTCTTTAAGCAAATATAAAATTCAAAAAAATGAAAAGTTATATGCTGATTTTCAGAAGCTTGAGCAGGAACTAGATGAAAATGCCAACAATGTCATAAAGACGGATCCCGTAAAAGTTGATTTTAAAGGATTGGAAAAAATGGATAAAAAGGTAATGAGGAAACTTGCCAGGCAATACATCAAAGAAAAATATAAAGAAAAATTAGGCATTAGCCGAAAGGAAAAAGGAAAACCACCAGTTTCGGTAGCGGTGACCTCCGAATACAATTATGAAGTAGATTCTTCTTCCCAGAAAAAGGATTCACTTTTCTGGTTTGAAAACAGGGCGGTTCCATTAACCCAAATGGAGATAAAAAGCTATAAAAAATTAGACAGTATTCGGGTTGTGGATGAAAAAAAGGATTCTGCTAAAGCGAAACGGAAACGAAATGAAGGTGCTTTTACAACCATGGATTTGTTAACTGGCAGGGCATTTTTAAAAAAAAAAAAAGACAGCCTTGGCCGAAGGC
>JAIXQU010000106.1 GCA_027485575.1 Cytophagaceae bacterium | reverse complement strand
GATTTGGTTCTACAAAAGCTGGCTGAAAAAGAAGGTTTTTATACCATCCTAAATGGTTGATGCAGAAATTATAAAAAAGGCACAGTAATTTCTACAATTGCTGCCAGCCGGATTGAAGGTAAAGAAATCGCATCTGTTTGGCTCTTTTGCCAAAGAAACTCAAAAAGAAGAAAGCGATATTGATATTGCCTTGGTTTTAGGGAACATGTCTGATTTTTTCGATATACAAATACTCCTCCGCCAAATCCGAAGGCAAATTGATCTTCGTATAGAGCCACACCCCATTGCCGAAGACGAATTTAACGCAGACCCACAGACCATTGCTGCAGTTGTTTGCCAATTTCGAGAAGAGCGGAACCAGAAAGAGCGGACAAATCAACTTAGATTAGCCCCATCGGGGCTAAATATTGGTAGATTTCGTTGCCACAAAAGTTTTCAAGTCCCAGCGGGACGAAATATTTTTTCATGGAAGAATTAGCACAATCTTAGGTTGACCGCTATGGTGGCCCACAGACCAATGCTGCAGTTGTTTGCCAATCTCAAGAAGAACGGGTCCTATAATCTAGCTTCCCGATTGCAAATCGAGAAGAGCGGAGAGAGTTATAAGCCAGAGGCTTATCAATAGACCGAACGTGGCTGAGCCACGCCCGATTAGAGGCCAATGCTACAGTTGTTTGACAATCTCGAGAAGAGCGGACCAGTCAAAAACAAAAAATCCGTCCAGAAGCATATGCCAGGGACGGATTTTAAAATCTTATTATCGTTAATAGGACGAATCTTCTATTTCCCGTACTCTTCAAAAAATACCGGAATGGTTTTTATTCCATTGAAATAATTCACCACACCAAAATTTTCATTGGGGCTGTGTAAGGCATCGCTGTCCAGACCGAAACCAAATAAAACGGAGCTAAGGCCCAACTCTTTTTTGAACAAGGCCACGATTGGAATACTTCCACCACCACGGGTAGGGATTGGTTTTTTGCCGAAAGTCCTTTCCATCGCTCTTGCGCCAGCCAAATATTCTTTGGAGTCTGTAGGGGTAACCACAGGTTCTCCGCCGTGGTGCGGCTTCACCAGAACTTTCACACCCGCAGGGGCAATATTTTCAAAATGCTTTTGGAACAAAGCCGTGATTTCATCTGAACCCTGGTTGGGAACCAAACGCATGGATATTTTTGCGAATGCTTTGGAAGGTAAAACTGTTTTTGAACCTTCTCCTGTGTATCCACCCCAGATTCCATTTACATCGAGCGTTGGCCTGATACCTGTCCTTTCCAAAGTAGTATATCCTTTTTCTCCCCAAACATCGGCAATGTCCAAATCTTTTTTAAAGGCTTCCAAATCAAAAGGTGCTTTGTTGAGCTCAGCACGCTCAGCAGCAGATAGTTCTACTACTTTGTCATAAAAACCTGGAATGGTAATGTGGTTGTTTTCATCGTGCATGCTGGCAATCATTTTGGCCAGAATGTTTATCGGATTGGCTACTGCACCACCATATACACCGGAGTGCAAATCAATTTTCGGTCCGGTAACCTCCACTTCGATATAACTCAATCCCCGAAGCCCAACATCAATTGAAGGACAATCGTTGGCAATCATGGATGTATCAGAAATCAAAACCATATCGGCCTTTAGTCTTTCTTTGTTAGCAATACAAAATGGCCCCAGATTCCCACTTCCAACTTCTTCTTCACCCTCAATCATAAACTTGACATTGCAGGCCAAAGTATTGGTTGCCATCATGGTTTCAAATGCTTTTACATGCATATACATTTGTCCTTTGTCGTCGCAGGCACCTCTCGCAAAAATGGCACCTTCAGGATGGATTTCTGTTTTCCGGATTTCCGGTTCAAAAGCGGGTGATAACCAAAGATGATCTGGAGCAGAAGGTTGCACATCATAATGTCCATAAACCAAGACCGTAGGCAAGGCTGGATTTATCATTTTCTCACCATAAACAATGGGATAACCTGCTGTCTCGCAAAGTTCAACTTTATCGGCACCTGCAGATTTTAGTTTTTCAGCCACAAACTCCGCTGTTTTTCTGACATCCGATTTGAAAGCAGAATCTGCAGAAATAGAAGGTATTCTTAATAGGTCAAAAAGTTCATCCAGGAACCGTTGTTTGTTTTTTTCGATGTATTCGGCTTGAGACATAAAATGTATAGAAATCAAATTGTAAAAATCACAGGTCAAAAGTAATCAGTAGTTCGGAGTTGGATAAAAATTAATGCGATCAAAAACCAGATTTTAAATCAATCCGATTTTTAAAATGAAGTTGAAAGCCTTTCAAAAAAACGCAGTCCTATTCTGGCTTTGACCTTAGGATTTTCTTAATCAAAGCAATCTGACCTAAATGGTAATGGGTATGCTCAATGATCCCAAGAAGATTTCTGTAATTAATTCCAAATTTGGGGTCAGCAAAAATCTCCACCAATTGCTCATCATCAAGCATTTCAATCTGAATGGCCAGGGCTTCGGCATCGTCGAAAGCCTTTTTTACCAAGGCTTTCCATTCTGATTCAGTTGTGATGGGTGGCAAATCAAAACTGAATTTATCGTTTCCCGTCAAAGCTTCGCCTTTCAAAACACCCAAAACTGGTTTGAAATAATAGTTCATATGAAACAACAGGCCCGCAATGGAATTCAACCCAAAGACTTTGGTCAAAGCCTCCTCAACGGTAACGTCTTTTAAAACTTCCTCCACGTTGGTGAATGTCCAGTTTCCACCCGTAAAAACTTCGCGAAGATGTTTGGCAAGCTGGACAGTTGATTTAATTTTTGGCATCATCCGGGATTAAAATTATGGCTTGGTAATTTGCTTTTTGTGCTTACTCAAAAGTCGGAGTGTATGTTCAACAGATTGGCTGTTTTTCCAATCCTGATGACCGGGAATTACAAATTCAAATGGAGCGTGGTTGCACCACTTTCCGGCTATTTTTTGGCCTCCGGCCAATTCAAACTTCTTTGTAATAATCCGCAAAATCTATCCTGTTTTTTTCTGACAATAAGTTGGTTATGTAAGCCAGAGGCTTATCAATAGACCGAACGCGGCTGAGCCACGCCCGATAAATCCCAAATTCAATAGACCGAATGCGGCTGAGCCACGCCCGATAATCCCAAATGCCGCAATAAAAAAAGCTTTTGGTTCATCAATGATTGATTTTCACCTTACGTCCTCTACCTTGGATCGGATTTAGGCGAGGTTGCAAAACATAGAAAATCATTCAATTAAATCTTATTGTTTAATCTGGCTTTACATCAAAAACCTAAGGATTACTCCCAATCGATGATTTTGGCATTGTCATCCATAAAAATATCGGTAAGGGTATGCAAGGGATCTATGCTTGCATATTTTGGTTTTTGGGAAGTGGTCCAAACCAATTCCTGATTATTGGCCAGCTTCATTTTCTCCATCTTTACAATATCGGACTTCTTTTTGGGTGTCTCCTCCTGAAGCAATGCCACATAAAAAGTCTCAGTAATGGGTGCGGGTTTTTCATTTCCACCAACACTATCAACATAGTTTTTTTCAAGCGCAACTTTAAATCTGATCTCAAACTGGCCGTTTGCCAGTTTTTTGCCTTTGGCTTCAGAAATCTTATTTTTGTACAAAGTGATTCGCTTCAGTTGGTCATCTACCAATGTTTGTTGCCCGGGCCCAAGAAATGGAAGTAGCGTCTGGTAATAATCATGGGTAGTGGGGTATGGCCTTTCTTTGAATTTATATTGACTTACAAAACGGGTAAGAAACTGATTCATTTTTGCCTCACCCAAAATATCCATAACCGAGTACATGGCCAATGAACCTTTGTTGTAGTAGGCATAACTTTGCTCTTCTATGTCAAGCAATGGGTCTTCTTTTTTCTTTTCTCCACTCCTTCCGGATAAATAATCCCTGAGTTCTTTTCTTAGAAATCGGCCCATCAATTCCTGCCCATACCGTTGCTTCATGACCATCAAAGCTGAATATTCGGCCATGGTTTCACTTAAAAATTGTCCTCCACGAACATTTGCAGGCATAATCTGATGAGCCCACCACTGATGGGCCATTTCATGGGCTGTAACAAAATACACAAAATCTATCGCATCTTCTTCTTCCAGATTGGCGATAAAACCTATGGCTTCACTGTAGGGAATGGTATTGTCAAAAGACTGTGCAAAGCTGCGATAGCGGGGAAATTCAAGAATCCTGACCTGCTTATGCTGGTAAGGTCCAAAATTTTTAGTGTAATACTCCAATGAATGTTTTACCGATTGCACCATCGTTTTTACATTAAAAGTATGCCATGGATGGTGATAAATGGTGATATCTATGTCATTCCATTTGTCTGTATAAGTGGCATATTTTGCAGATATGATGGAGTAAAAATTACTGATGGGTCTATCCATTTTATAATGAAAATATCGCCTGCCATTACTTTTCCACTCCTTTTTCAGATAACCCGGAGCAATGGCAATCTGGTCAGGAGAAGTAGATAAAACGGCCTCAAAATCAAGATGATGGTTTAGCGCATCAAATGCACTTTTATTCATTTCAACAGAATCCAACTGGCTGGAAAACGGAGGAATTTCTTTTAAGCCATATTCTTTTCTTTTATCCTCATCCTGAAGTAAAAAGCCCCCATTGATACCCATTGATGGCCAGCTCGCGTTGTTGAAAAAAGTTCCGTTTCCTTTCACCGGACTTTCATTATTTAAACCGGTATAGGCCACTTTCATTTCAAAATCGGCCTTGAAGGAATCACCTGGTGTAAGTGGCTTTTCCAGTTTGAATGCTTTGATTCCCTTTTCCTTATCCTCATACACCAGTTTTGCGGATTTGTTCAAATCAAATTTTACAAGCTCACCATCCGGATTAAAATTAAACCAAAGTGTATCAATGTTTGCCTTGTGGGGATTGAAAAAGTACATATCGGCGGTCAACCTTAAATCACCATTTTCAGGAAACATATCGGCTCCAATTTTTATCTTGTTCATGGAAGGATGCCTGGATTCATCCAGATAACCGAATTTTTTTTCATACTCCACCTTTATAAGTTCATCATCCTTGCTATTTGAATATTTATCGATTTTAATGGTTTGATAGGTAATGTTAAATCCGGTGGCCATCATCCCGATAAAAGGAATTCCAAGTGCCATTTTGGTGGCTCCGGACTCTGCAAATCGATTTTTAAAATTCATTAACCTCGATTTAAATGTTGATTCTGCACCCCTGACGAGAAACAGGTATCCAATCACCAACAGAAAAAGTCCGACAAGAGTCCAGTGCAAAAGATACGTTTGGAATGGTCTTACAAAATCTCCAAATCCATTCATATCTGAATAGGTATAAGAAAGGTTGCTGCCATACCTGAACAAGGGGTGCTCGATATGAATGTAGGAAAGACCGATGGTAGAAAGGTAATAAACCAAAATCGCCACATTGCCTGTATACTTGTTGTTTACAATGTTTTGAATACAAAAAGCAAGAATTGCAATCAACCAAAGTCTTGGCAACTCGAATAGAAGTAAAGTCCTGGCATAAAGTTCTATTTCAAAATGATAGTAACCCTTAATTGCCTGAATCGGGATGCACACAAATGGCACAATTGCCAAAAGAAAAACAGGCACCATGAGTAAGGAGGCAAGTTTTGATAGGAAAATGACCCCGTTTGGAATTGGAAAAGCATCATATATTCCTTCCATTTTTGACTGACGCTCTCTCCATACAATTTCTCCTGCCAGAAAAACTATGAGCACCATACTCAGCACATTGAAAATACTTGAGGTTACAGATTCAAGCATATTGCCGGTTACCGGGTGGATTCCGGTTTCATATATTCTATCTGCATACCAGGCATCCATGCACATGTACAATGCTATGGCTACCAGAAAGGCGATGAAAAAAAGATTCCTGAGGGTTTGATTAAACTCCAGTCGGGCAAGGGTTACAAAAGTCTTGAAATTGGCATACTCCAATTGATAGGAAAACGATGGCAACCGGAGAGGAGATGTTTTCGCCTCTTGTTCAGCTTTTACTTTTTTGGAGCTCTTATTTTCAGAAACAGGGCTCATCCGGAAACGGATGAATGAAAAAGCCAGAATGCCTGAACCCAATGACAACCAGACCAAACGGTTCCAAAGAAAAACGCCTTCAATAGGAACGAGTCTTGTGTTTTTTTCATAAATAGACCAATATTCAGTAACCCGGTCTGCTGCACTCAATCCAAATGGGTCGAGAATCGCAGCCAAAGATTTGTTGTCCAGATCAGACAAAAGATTTTGAGAAATGCTATACAAAACGATATAGGATATGGCCACGATATAGGCAAACATCATTTTCCTCGTCAAAGAAACCAGGGCAAAAAACAAGGAACCAAGCAAAAAAACCGTGGGTAGCAAAGCGGTAAGGAAGGGCCACAAATAGGCCATTGCATTGAATGGACCAAAGTCGCCACTTTCCGGCTCTTTTATCTTTGCGATCAATTCGCCAATCATCATCCCTACAGGAAGCATGAAGAAAACAAAAGCACAAATCAGAAATGTGCCAGCAAATCTTCCTGCCAGATATTTGTATTTTGAAAATGGATATGCATACAAAAACGTATCCATTTTATACTCTGAATCGCGGAAGACGGGAACAGCATGAAAAGCCATGATGATAAATAATCCCAAAGCCCCAATCAAGGAAATGATTTGATGGATATTGTAAGGTGCGTTGCTATACACTTTTCCAAAACCACCTCCAATGCGGACTGCATCTGTGGTCATGAAAACAATGCCTAATATAAGAAGGACAAGTGCATAAATATAGGTCGCTGGCCTTTTTAGCCTGTAGCGAAATTCAAAAAGTAAAAAGTCGATCATACATTTTTTATTCGAAAACCATCTGGTTTGAAGAAGCAATAAGATTTTGATTTGGACCATCTCCAAACCAGAACGCTAAAAAAACAAAAGAACGAGGATAAACGGGGAATTTGCCGCAATAAAAAACCAGATAAAACCCGGGGTTATTTTCCGAGATTCATCAGTTCTTTCCAGCCCGGTCCGATGAATTTAAGAATAGGAACGGTATTCATAATCCGATATTCATTCAGGAAATGTGAATCTTCATCCAAAAACCTAAATATGGATGCCGGTTTATTGTACTTGAACAGGTTTTGAAACACTTTGGCACCACCCACGACATTTCTGGCCAAAACATGAAGCAAGACATTGTCGTACCATTCAAATCTGGACTGAAATAATCCTGTCTCAACCATTGGGCTTCCGGTTTGTGAAAGATTTTGAACCAACTGCCGGGAGTGCCTTTGAATTCTGGTAAATGTATAGCCGGTTGAAGCTTTTGTTTGTCCGCCTGCTGTCCCGATATTAAAAATCCGTTTCCCCTGTTTTTTGGGAAATGCCTCTGAAAACATAGGAATTGAACCAAATTCCTGATGGACAATTTCAAAATCTTCCAGGTTGAGGTATTCTAAAAAATACTTTTCCAGTTCAATATTATATTGTTCAGGCTCCAGATGTGATTCTGAAAAAATGGTAAATTCAACCAATGCTTCAAACTCAGAAACCGGCAACACATACATAAAACGACATTGACCATCCTGAACTATCCTGAAATCCATCAAGGTAGGTTCCTGAGGATTGAAAAACGGAGTCTTTGTCTTTACCCACCAGCCTTTAAAATGCTGGAGCAAATAATTGTGATTTGGCTTTTTTACTACCTTTTCGGGTATGCTGTTAAAAACAAATTGTCCTTTAAACTCCCCTGAAGTTGTATTTACCAAGGCATTATCCTGACCATCCACTTTATTTAAAACCTCAGTTTGGACGATGGTGATATTTGGATTTTGTGCAAGACTGTTTTTTACAAAAGCATAAAACCTGTCCCCTTTGATGATTTTATAGGCATAAGGATCCATGTCTAAAAGTCTTGAAAAACCATTGCCCCTGAACCATGCTTTTTCCCATTGATGGTGAACAATTTCCTGAAACGGTCCATTTTCATGCTCCCAAAAAGCCCAGGTTCTGTCGTTTTCGTCTTTGGCTTCTTTTTCAAGAATCAAAACCTTTTTTTTGCTCAACTCCGGCGAATTTGACATTTGATAGGCCAGACTCAAACCTGCGCACCCACCTCCACAAATAATGTAGTCGTAGATTATACCGGTAGGTTTTTCTGTCATAATTTCAAAAGCTCAAACTTAAATTCAAATATTATCAAATTGTTTTCAATTAATGCTATTCCCAATGATTTGAGAATATCTTTTAGAAGAAACCAAACTGAATTTGAAATATAAAACCAGATATTTGCGACTGAAAAAAGAAAGTCAAAAAATGAAATCAAGATTAAAAACAGATACCCGGCTTTTAACCTGGAATTTTCAGAAAATCTTATTTGGATTCCTGTTAATAGGAATAATATCTTGTGATAAAAACAACAATGTCAACTTCTTAAGTGTTGAAGACGACAAAAGCCTTGGCCTTAAGGTAAGTAAAGAAATTGAGGCAAATTCAGCTGAATTTCCACTTTTGGACGAGACACAATATGAATCGGCCTATTCTTATCTTCGAAAAAATATCATGGACAAAATTCTGAATTCAGGCAAAATGGCTTATAGAACCGAGTTTGCCTGGCAGATAAAAATTATCAAAGATGATTCT
>JAIXQU010000014.1 GCA_027485575.1 Cytophagaceae bacterium | reverse complement strand
GATTTTTTTTTTTTTTTTTTATGAAAATAATTTACGCAAGGCTTTGCGCCGTGTTTATTGCCATTACATTTTTAAATTACAACAGTTTTGCGCAAGAGATTGAAATTTCCGGCCGGGTCACCGATGGGAAAGATGGCTCTGGTTTGCCAGGTGTAGGTGTTGTTAATATAACGTCAAAAACAGGAGCCAGCACAGATATTAATGGATCTTTCAAGGTAAAAGCAACCGTTGGCAATATTTTAGAGTTTAGGTTTTTGGGATACAAAACTGAAACACGAACAGTAGCCGCAGGTGTAACCACGATTGGAGTAGTTATGAATGAAGAAACCAAAACTTTAAGTGAGGCAGTTGTCATTGGTTATGGAACAATGAGTAAAAAGGACCTTTCTGGTTCAATAACCTCAATTTCAAGCAAAGATTTCCAAAAAGGGATTATTACCACGCCAGAACAATTGATTGCGGGTAAAGCGCCAGGTGTTCAAATAACCAGTAATGGGGGAAGTCCTGGAGGGGGAAGTACGATAAGAATAAGAGGAGGAGCTTCGCTAAGTGCTTCGAATGATCCTCTGTTAGTAATTGATGGAATTCCAGTTGATAACGGTGGAATTGCTGGATCACCCAATCCATTGAGTTTGATTAACCCCAATGATATTGAAACTTTTACCGTTTTAAAAGATGCTGCAGCGACAGCCATTTATGGATCCAGGGCATCAAACGGCGTAATTATAATTACCACCAAAAAAGGTACAAAAGGAGCCAAACCAGAATTTACGATTTCTTCACAAAACTCCATTTCAACCATTGTTAAAAAAGTTGATGTATTGTCAGCAGATGATTTCAGGGCATTGGTTAATGAACAAGGGTCGGAGGACCAGAAAAAGCTATTGGGCAAGTATTCAACCGATTGGCAAAAAGTTATTTTCCAACAAGCCTTAACATCTGACAACAATATCAGCTATGGCGGTTCTATTGGCAAACTACCATTTAGAATTTCTACTGGCTTTTTAAACCAGCAAGGTATTTTGAGAACAGATAAAATGGATAGGCAAAGTGTTGGAATTAATCTAAATCCAAGTCTTTTAGATGGGAGCTTAAAAATAAATCTAAATCTCAAAGGGTCAAGAGCTTCTAATCAATTTGCCAATGGTGGTGCGATTGGTGCAGCTATTGGATATGACCCTACCCAACCAATCTTTCAAACTACAGATGATGGAAGAAGGATTTCTCCCAGATTTGGTGGCTACAGAGAATGGTTAAACGGAGATGGAAGGCCCAATTCTCAGGCTTCGAATAATCCATTAGGCTTACTATCGAATCGTTCAAATGTGAGTGAAGTTTACAGAACATTGAGTAATCTGACCTTAGATTATGCCATGCCATTTTTGCCGGAGTTAAGGGCAAACTTAAATGTAGGCGTTGACCTTGCAGAAGGAAAAGGAAAAACTTTTGTTACGGACAGCGCTGCCTCAAATTACCTGAATAAAGGCTCAAGGACAGAATATAAGCAACAAAAAAGAGCAGAAACAATAGAATTCTACCTTAACTATGGCAAAGATTTGCCTTCAATCTCAAGCAGAATAGACTTTTTAGCTGGAACAGCTTACCAAAATTTCTGGACCAAGAATTATAACTACAGGCCTTTAAATTATAAAGGTGATACCTTAGACAAGAATGTACCGAATTCAGCCAGGCCTAAGTTTCCTTTTGATATTCCACAAAATAGGTTGATGTCATTTTATGGAAGGGTAAACTACATTTTTAAAGGTAAATGGAATGCTTATGCAACCATCCGACAAGACGGCTCATCAAGATTTGCACCAAATAATAGATGGGGATTCTTCCCATCTGCGGCACTTTCTTATAGAATTTCAGATGAAGCCTTTCTTAAATATTCCAAGGCACTTTCAAATTTAAAAATCAGGGCAAGTTGGGGAATCACTGGCCAACAGGATATTGGGGATAATTACTCATACCAATCTTATTTTAACATTGGAAACAACAATGCGCTTTATCCTTTTGGTGACATATATTATAATATGGCAAGACCAGGAGCCTATGACCCAACAAGAAAATGGGAACAAACCGCCACTTATAATATAGCGTTGGATTATGGATTTTTTAAAGATAGAATCACAGGAAGCATAGACGTTTATATGAAAAAAACTTCTGACCTATTGAATAATGTTCCAACAGCTGCAGGTTCAAATTTTGGAGACAACATAACTACCAACGTGGGTACATTAGAAAATAAAGGTATTGAATTTGCAATCAATACCATTCCAATTCAAACGAAGGACATTAATTGGGATTTAGGATTTAATGCTACCTACAATGAAAACAAAATTACAAAACTAAACACCAGTGAGGATCCTAACTATCCCGGGGCCCCAACTGGCGGAATATCAGGAGGCATTGGCAATAATGCACAAATCAATTCAGTTGGTTTCCCTGCCAATTCATTTTTTGTCTACAAGCAAGTGTATGAAAACGGAAAGCCCGTTGAAGGAGTATTCCAGGATTTAAATGGAGATGGAAAGTTGACCGAATTAGACAAATATAGGTTCCGTCAACCAGCTCCAAGAATGTTTTTCGGCTTAAGTTCAAATGTGACCGCGTATGGTTTTTTCCTTGGATTTGTAATAAGAGCCAACCAGGGAAACTATGTGTATAACAATGTTCAATCCAACAATGGTTCTTTGAATTCTGTTCTGGCCCAACAATCAGCGCTTTCCAATGTTTCAGTGAATTATTTAGAATCCAGATTTACTGGCAATTCTTTGTATGGAAATGACGACAAAAGGCTTTTGTCTGACTATTATGTAAAAGATGCCTCTTTCATAAGAATGGACAACTTAAATTTTGGATATAATTTTGGAAAGGTCTTCAATGAGAAAGTAAATGTCGCCATCAACGGGACAATTCAGAATGTGTTTGTTATCACCAAATACAAAGGAATAGACCCGGAAATAGGGGGAGGAATTGACAACAATTTTTATCCAAGACCCAGAACATATACCCTTGGACTTCAGTTATCATTTTAAAACACTTTAATTGATTAAAAACTATGAAAAATTTAAATAAATATTTAAAATACAGCTTTTTAACTCTTTTAATTATAGGGTTTAGTGGTTGTCAAAAATTATTGGATCTTAAACCAACCAATGAGCAGACCTCTGAAAAAATTTACAGCACTGCTGATGGTTATACCCAGGTAATGGCCAAAGTATATGGGGCGATGGCCTTAACAGGAAATGCGGGACCAGCAGGTTCTGCGGATGTTTCTGGTGATGAGGGCTTTTCAGACTTTATCAGGGGCTTCTGGAACCTTCAATCTCTTCCAACAGAGGAAGCAGTATGGTCATGGAATGATGCAGGTGGAATTGCAGATATCAACACTATGACCTGGTCTGCATCCAACGGATTGTCTCAACAATTATATAGAAGGAGCTATTTCCAAATCGTTTTATGTAATGATTTTATTGAACAATCTTCAGATGCAAATTTATCTTTGAGAGGAATCTCTGGTGCAGATGCTGAAAGGATAAAAGATTACCGAAATGAAGCCAGATTTTTAAGAGCATTTCAATATTGGGTTTTGATGGATATTTTCGGAAATGTTCCTTTTGTTACTAAAATATCCCGGGACTTGCCAGTTCAAAAAACCCGTTCAGAAATTTTCAACTTTGTAGAAAGCGAATTGAAGGAGCTTGAAGAAGTAATGCTCGCCCCAAAATCCAATCAATATGGCCGGGTTGATAGAGCTGCCGCATGGGCAGTACTGGCAAGAATGTACCTAAATGCGGAGGTTTATACAGGTACCCCAAAGTTTTCTGAAGCAATTACTTATTCCAGGAAAATTATAGATGCAGGATATACATTACACAGCGATTACAGAAGTTTGTTTATGGCAGATAACCACACCATTAAGGACGAATTCATTTTTGCAGTTCCCTACGATGGTCAGAAGTCACAAGGCTTCGGTGGAACCACTTACCTTATAAAAGCCGGAACATTTGATGATGATGCTTCCAAAATGATGCCTAACGGACTTAATGAAGGTTGGGAATGTATAAGGGTAAGAGCCAACCTTCCTGAATTATTTCCAAACCAGGGATTGGCCACACCTGCTGAACCAAAGAAAGATTTAAGGGCCTGGTTTGCAAATAGCAGTACATTAATCAACATAACACAAGTATTGAATTCAAAAGGAGGAGGATTCAGATGCAATAAATTTACAAATCTTGCTTCCAATCCATCAACTCCACCTAATAATACCCAACAATTTTCAGATGCTGATTTTCCATTGTTCAGATTGGCAGAGTTTTATCTGATTTATGCCGAATCCGTTTTGAGAGGAGGAAGCGGTGGAGATGCAGGAACTGCACTCTCTTACATTAACCAGTTAAGAAAACGTGCATATACAGATGCAACCGGAAGCTCAACAACACCTGATAACGGGCAAATCTCAGCGGCAGATTTAACGCTTGATTTTATGTTAGATGAACGAGGCAGAGAACTTTATTGGGAAGGCCACAGAAGAACCGATTTGATTCGATTTGGCAGATTTACCAGTGGCAATTATTTATGGCAATTTAAAGGCGGAAGTGCTACTGGAAAAGCTGTACCTTCCTATTATAATTTATATCCTATTCCGGCCTCAGACTTATTAGTTAATACCAACCTTAAACAAAATCCAGGATACTAATATGAAATTAACATTTATAACATTTGCGGCCTTGTTTTCTGGGATCACAATTATTTTTTCATCCTGCGAAAAGGCTGTTGAAACCAAACCCATCTCAGTGCCAGATGTGTTAACTGAAGCTTACGACTCCGTAGGTGCTATCGGTTCAGGAAGTACCAGTCTCACTTTTTGCTATGTGAAATGTAATGTAAAAAGTGCCGGTAATCTTCAGACTTCCACTGGAGTCATTCTGGATGACACAAGTAATGGACTCTCAATTACGAATTCTGATATTGTTCCGAATGATTCATTAGAAGGTGTAGGCAGTTTCAGGGTTAGGATAAACAGGCTTAAGCCTTTAACTACGTATTTTTACAGGTTCTATTCTCAAAATTTTAAAGGCATAGTTTATTCAGAGATCAGAAGCTTTTTATCTGCTCCAAGACTTGCTGCAGTAAGTCAGGACGCTCCTACTGCAGTTACAGATTCTTCCGCAACAATTAGTGGGAAACTTACTGGAAATGGTGGAGAAGCCATTTCAGAATGGGGTTTATGCTACAGCTTAGGCCAAAATCCAAGAATAAACGACGTTGCCAGTGTAACAAAAATTGTGGCATCATCTAATGATGTCAATTCATCTCTTACCACCACAATCACAAAACTATTAAGAAACCGTTCTTATTATGTATGTACCTATGCTGTAAACAGGGGCGGAACCAATTATTCTTCTCAAAGGACATTTACAACAAAGCCTTAATTTAAAATTTCTTCAAGATTAAAAAAGCCATGACTCAGTTATGGCTTTTTTAATAATTATACTTTCAAAAAGAAAGTCAGGCCGCCTCCCAAAACGTAAAATTGGATATATCTTAAGTAAAAGGGGGAATCTAACCTAAGGCAAGACAAATATCAGGAGTAGCCATTACCTCTGACGAGTAAAACAGAAAGAATAAGAAAAGGAAGCCTTTGGAGCTTCCTTTTCTTTTCAATACAATAAATTTATTCTGCTACCACAACAAATTTAACCTTGTGGGTAACTTGCTTGTGTAAAATAATGGTAGCCTCATACTCACCAAGATTCTTAACTTCTTTTGGAAGTGAAATCCTTTTTCTATCAACTTCAATTCCTCTTGCCTTTAAGCTATCAGAGATTTGAAGAGATGTAACTGCTCCAAAAATTCTTCCACTTTCACCTGCTTTTGCTTTTATTTCAACAACCATGTCGCCAATAGAGGCTGCGATTTCAGTTGCGTCTTTCAGAAGCTTTTCAGCTTTGTGGGCGGCCTGCTTAAGATTTTCCTGCATTACCTTTAGATTGGAAGGTGTTGCAAGCATACCCATTCCCTGAGGAATAAGAAAGTTTCGTCCATACCCAGGTCTCACACTAACTACATCGTTCTTAAAACCAAGGTTTTTAACGTCTTCTTTTAATATAATTTCCATAATGATTCAGATATTTTAGGTGTGAGATTTATTTTAAACCATCAGCTACATATGGAAGAATGGCCAGATGTCTGGCTTTTTTCACCGCCTGAGATACCTTTTTTTGGTACTTTAAACTATTTCCGGAAAGTCTTCTTGGTAAAATTTTACCCTGCTCATTTAAAAACTTAAGAAGAAAATCAGGATTTTTATAATCGATGTATTTAATACCAGCCTTTCTGAACCGGCAATACTTCTTTAGCGGAAAGTTATTTTCGTTATTAGATGTCATTTTTCAGATGCTGGTGTTTAAGATACAGTTTCGGATCTGGTATTAGAAAATGCACCAGATTTTCTTTTGGCGTTATATTCTACCGCAAACTTATCCAATGCTGTGGTTAGAAATCTGATAATACGCTCATCTCGCTTGTATTCGATTTCTAAAGTTTTAACAAAAGAAGGTTCTGATTTGAACTCTACCAAAACGTAGAATCCGTTGCTCTTCTTTTGGATGGGGTATGCCAGTTGCTTAAGCCCCATATTTTCAAGATTGATTATTTCGCCACCCTGGCTGGTAATCAGATTTTTGTACTTTTCTACGGCATCCTTTGTCTGCTGGTCAGACAAAACGGGAGTTAAAATGAATACCGTTTCGTAATTTTTTAACATGATTATTTTTTCAAAAGGGCCGCAAAAGTAGGAAGCTTTCTCTGCAAATCCAAGCAATTTTCGAAAAAACAGTAAAAACTGCTATTCTACTTTACGATAAAATTTGCCTGCCCTAATTTATTGCCTTCGGAAAACAACTCAACAGTATAGGTGCCTGTTTTAAATATACTTCCCTTTTCCCAAATAAAGCTCAGCTGGGGCTGTTTGTTGTCAAACAAAAAGCTGAGTTTTGAAGTATATGGCGATTCTCTGCCCTCCAAAACAAATGTTCCTCCACCAGTACCAATGTCATATAAATAGGCCGCTTCTGGGTCTGTAATCCGCATGTAAACTTCTTTGTTCTCAATTTTGGCTACCTTATTCTCGGCGATTTTAAATGAAACTTTAAGTTTGCTTATCTTTTTTGCTCTGTAATCCTCCTCTTCTTTTTCCCGACCTTTGGTATCAATAATAGAAATCCGAATGTCTTCAGCCCTAAGTTTTGATGCAAGCAAAACTTGTTCTGATAATTTAGCCTTTGCATCAGATAACCTGAAAATCGAATCTTCTCGTTGGACAATTTTTGATTTCAATTTTGTATTGTCTGTGTAGAGCGCCTGATTCTCAGCTTTTAATTTCTGAATTTCTTCATCTTTCGCAACAAGTTGTAGTTCATAATCTTCAATCCTGCTTTGAAGGTCCTCAATCATCTCCTTTGATTTAAAATTTTGCCTTCTGGCATTTTTTAAATCCCTTTCAATCTGCCGCTTCAACAGACCAATACTGGCTGTGTCCCCTCCAAGTTTATTTACCTGAGCAATTTTTATCTCAAGTTCCTTTCGCATTGAATCCAATGCCAGACTTGCCTTACTTAAATCTTCAGTTTTTTCTTTAATGATAACTTCTTTTTGGGCTATTTCCTGCTTATCCTGATGACTTAGCCAAAATTGCAAACCATTGGCAAACAACAAAATAGCTACCAGAACAAATACTAAAAATGTCTTATTTTTCCTTGGTGGAATTTGTGTTTCGTTCATAAAAAAAATCTGAGTGAGAAGATTTTATGCAAAATAAGTCTTAAAAAGTTAAAATTCGCCCAAATGAAAACAGGAAAATCTCTACAACCATGCTGGCTGGTTGGCATAGCTATCTTCTTATCCTTTTGCAGCACGAATAAAACAGTGCAAAAAGACACAAGTTTATTTGAAGATTCTAATCATGAATTGTTGATTTACATACAGCAAGGCACTTGTTTGGGAAAATGCCCCAATTATGAGGCCTGGTTCTACACAGGAAAAAAAATGGTGTACGAAGGAAAAGCCAATATGCCCTTAATAGGAAAATACGAATTCCTTCTTTCTGAGGAACTTACAAAGAATTTAATATTTGAAGCCGTAAAAATGAATGTTAAGCTTGTACCGGATAGCCTATCGACTCCACCCAACAAGCCAGTCACCAGAATATGGGTAGTGATTAATGGAAAACTCAAAAAAATGGTCGGCTGGACAGAATCCGGAAATGAAACATTTAAAAAATTCACAAAACTGGTTTCTGGTGAAGTGAGGGCTATGATTACTGAACAAGAAGGCAAAAAAACAGAATAGCCATTTTCGATTTTTGGCCGTTTTATTACAGAATTTATAACAATATAGCTTTATTTTTGAAATTTTCGTAATTTTGCGGTTCAATTTTGAAATTTTCGTAAGAGAAAAATTCGATTTTTTTTTTATAAATGCCCTGATTTTTTGATAAATACAGCAATTTCATTCAATAAAAGCTTTAAGCATACAGGCAGATTCTTTGTGCTCACTTTTGTTGTATTGCAAATATGCACTTCAGCTGAAGCCCAATTGCTTCAATCCAACCCATCATCAGGAAATTATCCTCAGAAATTCAGCGATTTAACTGAAAACAAAATCTTAACTCAACCATGGATTTGGACAAAGAGTCAAACAAATGGAGTAGAAATAGTAGAATCTGCCAAAACCGGACTTAGAACAAAAATCCTGAATTACTCACTAAACTTCCTTGGTACCAGGTATAGAAGTTCCGGAAAATCACCCAAAATAGGCTTTGATTGTTCCGGATTTACTGGCTTTGTTTTTAAAAAATTTGGATGCTATCTTAAATCAAGCTCAACAGGACAGGCAACAGAGGGGAAAAAAGTACCCATCACAAAAGCAAAAACAGGAGACCTGGCTTTTTTTGGAAGAAAAACAAGGAAAGGAAAATGCTATGTCAACCATGCTGCCATAGTAATTTCAAAACCCGGGGAACCTCTTGCAATTATTCATTCTGCATCTAATAAGGGAATCATTATTACAAAAATCGAGGAAAGTAGATATTGGAAAAAGTCTCTTCTTTTTGTAAAGAATGTACTGTAGCAGATAGGGTTAAAAAAAATACAGGGCTTTTCTGTTAAAAGACCTTAGTCAGTTCAACCTCGAGGGAACAATCATTGTAAACTCCGGAATGTTTACAAAAAATTTACCTCCGTCCACAATTCTTTCCATTTGGTATTTCCCCAGCATTTTGCCCAATCCTGATTTTAGGCTGCAACCACTCACATATTCGTGAAACTCGCCCGGCTCCAGCACTGGCTGCTGACCTACAACGCCTTCTCCTTCAACCTCTCTGACCTCACACAAAACATCATGTATATACCAATGCCTGTTGAGCAACTGAATTGAATAATTGGAATGATTTTCTATTAGAATTTTATAAGTAAAAACAAAGTGGTCTTTACTGGCATCAGAATACTCCTTTTGAAATTCAGTCTGAACAGACACTTTTACACCATTTGTTACTTCAGCAATCATACATCAACTATTAGAAAAACACTGGATAAAATCTGAATGGAAATTACGATATAGGAAATCAAACCGCCAAAAATTTCTTTCATTATTCATATTGAAAGACTTAAAAAAGGTTTAAAATGTTTTTTCAATTATAGCTTCAACGATTTGGAATTGACTTATTTTGCCCACGGTTGTTGAACAACTTTTGGGTAGAATTAAAAAAAATCAAGTAAAAAAAAGAAATGGCCGATGTGAAAATTGAAGCGGGTTGGAAAGAAAAATTGAAGACACAATTCGAATCGGATTATTTTGAAAATCTAATCCGGTTTGTAAAAGATGAATACGCTTCTCAAACCATCTACCCGCCAGGGAATCTGATGTTTAACGCATTCAATGCCTGCCCCTGGGATAAAACAAAGGTGGTAATTCTTGGTCAGGACCCCTACATCAATCCAAATCAGGCAATGGGTTTAAGCTTTTCCGTTCCAGAGGGAATTTCCAAACCGCCATCTTTGCTCAATATTTTTAAAGAAATAAAAAAAGAAACCGGACAAGAAATTCCGGTTTCCGGAAATCTTACCCGATGGGCAAATCAAGGAATTTTACTTTTAAATTCTGTGCTAACCGTAAGGGCGGGTCTTTCAAATTCGCACCAGGGCAAAGGTTGGGAAATCTTTACTGATTCCGTAATTCAATTGATTTCCAGCGAGAAATCAAACATTGTATTTTTGCTTTGGGGTGCTCCGGCAAGAAAAAAAGCAGGATTAATCGACCAACAAAAACACCTTATTCTGGAATCTGCCCACCCCTCCCCTATGAGTGTGGAGCGTGGTTTTTTTGGAAATGGTCATTTTGTAAAATGCAATGAATATTTGATTTCTAAACAAGAAAATCCAATCATTTGGTAAATTGCCGCCATGTTAAAAAAAGTTTCGTTTTATATCCTGGTTTTTACTTTCGGGTTAATTCCATTTTCATGTGAAGAACTGGAACGAATAGGGATTACAGAAGAAGAAATTGTCAACGCTTTGAAAGAAGCATTGAGTGTAGGAGCAGGCTCTGCTGGCTCTCAATTAAGTTCCTTAAATGGGTATTTTGGCAACCAGGCTTTGAAAATCCTATTGCCAGAGGAAGCAAAACCTATTTTGGAAAATGTTTCCAGAATACCTGGATGTCAATCTCTTATTGATGATGCAATACTTAAAATGAACCGGGGCGCTGAAAAAGCAGCCAGCAAATCTGTTCCTATTTTTGTCAATGCCATCAAGGGAATGACGGTAACCCAGGGAAGAGATATTTTAATGGGAAGCGACGATGCGGCTACCCAATATTTAAAAAGCACGACTATGACCCAGCTAACCAATGCATTTGCACCGGAAATAAATTCAGCCATGGATGAGGTTGGTGCAACCACCGCATGGAATTTGTTGTTTTCAAATTACAATTCGTTTGCTGGAACTCTGCCCGGCCAAATTCTTGGCTTGGCATATGTTAATCCAAATTTAGGAGAACACGCAACAGAAAAAGCTTTAAAAGGACTTTTCTCGAAAGTTGCTGAAGAAGAATTGTTAATCAGGAATGATGTTTCCAAAAGGACCACAGACCTATTAAAAAAGGTATTTAAAGAACAGGATAGCAATTAATACTGCTATCAATTTAAACCAATTATGATAAAAGTAGGAATCTTTTTCGGCGGTAAATCCCGGGAAAGAGAAATTTCATTTGCCGGAGGACGAACAGTTTATGACAATCTGGATAAAGCATTATTTGAGCCCGTTCCACTTTTTATCGATTCTCTGGGAAAAATCACCCTGCTGGATTGGCAATACATTTACAAAGGGACAATCCGGGACTTTTTTCCGGGACCCAGGATAAATCACAATGCCCGGCCATTTCAGGTTTATGCGGAATCACTGGGCATGATGCCCGAAGAAGAATACGTTCAACTTCAATCTGAAATTGGGAGGCCCGTTTCTATTGAAGACATCAAAGACCTGATTGACATTGCATTTTTAACGCTCCATGGCCCATTTGGAGAAGACGGTAATATTCAGGGAATTTTAGAATGGATAGGAATTCCATATACTGGTTCCGGAATATTTCCATCCTCCTTTGGCATCGACAAAACAATACAAAGAAAACTTTTTGAGCAACTGGGCTTCAAAGGTCCTAAGTACTTGGTTTTTAGAAGGAATGATTTTTTACAGGAAGGAGGATTAGACGCAATTTACAAATCCGTTAAACAAAACGTGGGTTTTCCTTGTGTGGTCAAAGCGCCTCACCAGGGTTCCTCAATTGGTGTTTCCATTGTGAATAAAGATGAGGTTTCTGCCCTGGAACTGGGATTGAAAAAGAGTTTTTTTCTGGAAGAAATTGAGGAAAATGACTGGTTGGCGAAGTCCAATCTGGAAAAAACCAATTGGGTCAATGCCTTGATTGATGTCAGGACTGGAATTGGCCTCCCGGTATCTGTTTACGGCGATATCAATAAACCTCTTCTGACCAGAATATTTGAGCCTGAAGATTTATTGGAATTCCTAAATCAAAAAGGTTGGAAAAAAATAATACTTGAGCCAGAAGACGCTGAAGAATTTATTCTTATCGAAAGCTTTATAGAAGGAAAGGAATTTTCATGCATTGTCATTGAAGGGCTGGATGGAAATCCGATTGCCTTACCGCCCACAGAAATCATAAAATACTCTAATATTTTTGACTACCGTTCCAAATATCTGCCTGGAATTTCCAGAAAAATCACGCCCATTGATGTTCCCTTAGAACACCTTGAAAATATAAGGAAGGGATGTGAATCGATGTACAAGGCCCTTGGCTTTCAGGTATATGCCAGACTGGATGGGTTTATTTCTTCAAGTGGTGAAGTTATTCTCAATGATCCCAATACAACCTCCGGGATGCTTCCTTCTTCTTTTTTCTTCCATCAATCGGCAGAGATTGGGCTCAATCCTTCACAGTTCTTAACATTTATCCTTTTCACTTCTTTAAAAGCAAGAATTTCAACCTCCAAGCAGCGGTTTAAGATTGAAGGTCTAATTGAAAAACTTGAGGCGTTAATGGCAAAAAAAGTTGCCAACCAAAAAAACCTGACCAAAGTCGGGGTGGTTATGGGTGGGTACTCCACTGAACGCCATATTTCTATGGAAAGCGGCAGGAATATTTTTGAAAAACTGTCTTCTTCAGAGCATTATTTTCCCATCCCAATATTTTTGACTGGTTCAGATGCGTCGTACAAGATGTATAAGCTGCCCATCAAAATGATGCTGAAAGACAATGCTGACGATGTGAAATACCTGGTTGAAAACCCCAAAAAGTCACATCCATTTATTGAAGAAACGATTTTAAGGGCTAGAGCCATCACTCAAAAATTTGCTTCTGATGCCTATTTTAATTCAGAAGAAATTGAAATAGAATCATTGAAAACGGTTTTTGATGAATTGTTTATCGCCTTGCATGGCAGGCCCGGCGAGGATGGTTCTCTTCAAATCAAGCTTGATGCACAGGGAATACCGTACAACGGTTCCGGGGCAAAAAGCTCAAAAACGACAATCAACAAATTTGAAACCAACGCTTTACTCAGAAGCAAGGGCATTCTGGTTGCAGGCCATCGAATGGTTTTCAAATCTGACTGGCTTGACAACAAGGAGGAATTACTGATAGAAATCGAGAAAGGATTTCCTTATCCCTTCATTGCCAAACCTTCTGATGATGGTTGTTCCTCCGCAGTCAAAAAGATAAAAAGCCAGGAAGAACTTGCTGCATTTTGTGCGCTTATGTTTCGGGAAACGGAAGAAAAACCTGCAATTCCGGCCAGTGTTCTGAATTTAAAAGCCAACGAAGAATTTCCTCAAAAAGAAGGATTTCTAATAGAAACTTTGATTGAAAAAGGTGGCGCAGCCCATTTTCTGGAAATTACCGGAGGCATGCTTACACGGATTGACAACGAAGGCAAACGGGTGTATGAAGTTTTTGAGCCTTCCGAAACCTTGGCTGGTGGAGAAGTGCTTTCATTGGAAGAGAAATTTCTTGCCGGCGAAGGACAAAATATAACCCCTGCACGGTTTAGTAAATTTCCTGATGAACAATCCAGAATTTCAAAAGAGGTAAGAAAGGTCTTGCAGCAAACTGCTGAAATTCTGGATGTTGAAGGTTATTGCCGGATAGATGCTTTTGTGAGAATCTATGAAAACGGCAATATTGAAACCATCATTATAGAAATTAATTCTCTTCCGGGGATGACACCTGCCACCTGTATTTTTCATCAGGCAGCCATCAACAACCTTAAACCTTTGGATTTCATCAATTCCATTCTGGAATATGGAAAACAAAGAGCCACTGAAATGACGGTTGGTTAGTATCAACTGAAAATGTAAAAATCAAAGTCAAAAGGTCCTAACTACCAATTGATTGTCGGTTTCTGAGATACCACTCTTCCTGAATAATACAATGAGGTGCAAGGCGTGGTTGGAGGAAATACATGGGTCCCTGCCCGATTATTTCTGGTGGGGAGAAATTTGTAAAAACGTGAGAAGCTTTGGGATTTGCAACATTCTGGAGTGGATAGCACTAACATTTCAGATATATGGTTTTAAAAAAATGTACTATTGGTGGATTGCAAATCCACCTTATCTATTGTCCGGGATTCCTATCAGAAAATCCCGGACAGCAGGACGTTATGTCTTTTGGACAACAACCCAACCAAAAATAGAAATCCATAGTCTAATATACTGGCAATGTGCGTTTACCTGCTCAAATACAGATTCCTTTCGCTATAGACTTTTCTGAAATAATCGTCAAAAAGGTCATCTATAAAATAAATGGACTCTCCGGTAGATTTCATTTCCGGGCCCAGCTCTTTGTTTACATCCGGGAACTTGGAAAATGAGAATACCGGCACTTTAATCGCATATCCTTTTTTATGGGGCTTAAAGTTAAAGTCTTTGACCTTGTTTACCCCAAGCATTACTTTGGTGGCATAGTTCACATACGGTTCCTGGTAGGCTTTGCAAATAAACGGCACTGTCCGTGATGCCCTTGGATTGGCCTCAATTACATAAACTACCTCATCTTTAATGGCAAATTGAATGTTTATTAGTCCCTTAGTTTTTAATGCCAGGGCAATTCTTCGGGTATATTCTTCAATTTTGGCAACAACAGCTTCGCTCAAATCAAATGTTGGAAGCACGGCATAAGAATCGCCGGAATGGATGCCTGCCGGCTCAATATGCTCCATAACCCCAATGATGTACACATCTTCCCCATCACAGATGGCATCGGCTTCAGCTTCAATGGCGTTTTCCAGAAAATGGTCAACGAGGATGTTGTTTTCTGGCATATCGGAAAGAATCTTGACCACGTGCGTTTCCAATTCGGCCTCGTTAATGACAATTTTCATGCTTTGGCCACCCAAAACATAAGATGGCCTGACAAGCAAAGGAAATCCCAGCTTTTTGGAAAGCTCAATGGCCGCATCTGCGTCTTTGACTGACCCAAAATCAGGATAAGGAATGTTTAGGTCTTTCAGAAGGCTGGAAAAACTACCTCTGTCTTCTGCCAAATCCAAAGCTTCATAACTGGTTCCCAAAATAGGAATGTTGTACCGGCTTAGTTTTTCAGCCAGCTTCAAAGCGGTTTGCCCTCCAAGCTGAACAATAACACCTTGCGGTTTCTCGAGTTGAATGATGTCATAAATGTGTTCCCAGAAAACAGGTTCGAAGTACAGTTTATCTGAAATATCCGGGTCTGTTGATACTGTTTCCGGATTACAATTGATCATAATAGTTTCAAAACCAGCCTCTTTGGCTGCCAGCACACCGTGAACGCATGAATAATCAAATTCTATGCCCTGACCAATCCTGTTAGGACCAGAACCCAAAATCAAGACTTTGGGTTTATCGGAGACAATGCTTTCGTTTTCTTCTCCAAAAGTGGAATAGAAATATGGCGTTTCTGCCTGAAACTCAGCGGCACAGCTATCCACCATTTTATAGGTCCGCTGGATGCCCATATCCTGCCTTTTTTTATACACTTCCGATTCAAGGCATTTCAGCAAATGGGCAACCTGCCTGTCTGCATATCCTTTTTTCTTGGCTTCAAGTAAAAGTGGCTTTTCCAGGGTTTGGATAGAATATTTTTCTATTTCCTTTTCGAGGTGGATTAACTCCTCAATCTGGTGCAAAAACCATTTGTCAATTTTGGTTAGCTTTTGAATGGTCCTGAGCGGAATTCCCAATTTAAAAGCATCGTATATATGAAACAGTCGGTTCCAACTTGGCTTTTCAAGGCTTTCCAGAATCTGGTTTTGATCCCTCAGCTCGCGGCCATCTGCTCCAAGTCCGTTTCTTTTTATTTCCAAAGATTGACAGGCTTTTTGAAGGGCTTCCTGGAAATTGGCCCCAATGCCCATCACCTCCCCTACTGCCTTCATTTGCAAGCCCAACTCACGGTTTGCCCCTTTAAACTTATCAAAATTCCATCTTGGGATTTTAACAATTACATAATCAAGGGCAGGTTCAAAAAAAGCGGAAGTGGTTTTGGTAATTTGATTTTTTAATTCATCCAAACGGTAACCAATGGCAAGCTTGGAGGCTATTTTTGCAATCGGATAACCTGTAGCTTTGGAAGCAAGAGCCGAAGATCTGGAAACCCGGGGATTGATTTCAATGCCAACAATCTGAGATTGATCTTCCGGATTTACGGCAAACTGAACATTGCATCCCCCCGCAAAATTGCCTATCCCATTCATCATCCTGATGGCCAAATCCCTCATATGTTGAAAAACGGTGTCAGGCAATGTCATGGCAGGAGCCACAGTTATGCTGTCGCCAGTATGGATTCCCATGGGGTCAAAATTTTCTATCGAACAAATGATGACCACATTTCCATCTTTATCTCTCAGCAATTCAAGCTCATACTCTTTCCAGCCCATGATACTCTGCTCTACAAGAACCTCATGAATGGGAGAAACATGCAGCGCATATTGAAGCATGGATTCAAACTGATCTGCTGACTCTACGAAGCCACCACCTGTTCCACCCAAAGTAAAAGATGGTCGCAAAACCAATGGAAAACCGATTTCCTGGGCTATTTCTTTACCTTCCAGAAAAGACCTGGCTGTTGAACCCTTGCATACCATGACATCGAGCTCAATCATTTTTTTTCTAAAGAGTTCCCTGTCTTCAGTTGTCTCAATGGCTTTTATATCCACACCAATCATTCTGACACCGTACTTCTTCCAAAGCCCGGCATTTTCACAATCGATTGCCAGATTTAAGGCTGTTTGCCCCCCCATGGTTGGAAGAACCGCATCTATTTTGTGCTCCTTTAAAATATCTTCAATATACTTTTTTTCCAGAGGCTTCAAATAGACAAAATCCGCAGTTACCGGGTCTGTCATTACAGTTGCCGGATTGGAGTTAATCAGCACCACTTCAATGCCCTCTTCACGCAATGACCGGGCGGCCTGAGAACCAGAATAATCAAATTCGCAGGCCTGGCCGATGACAATGGGACCAGAACCAATAATCAAAACTTTGCGGATGGAAGTATCTCTAGGCATGAATTTGTTTTCAAAAAGTGAGGCGAAGGTATAGCAATTGGATGCTATACTTCAAATCAAATCCATCAGGAAAGCAATAAATAATATTGCCCGCTAAAAAGAAGGACAAGGCAAGGCTTTGCTTTGTTTGATGCCTTTGAGGGAAAGGTATTTTGTATTAAACTCATATGTCACTGTAATCTCATGACTTCCACCCAAAACACCGACCAAACCCGACAGGTTTATGTCATAACTATACCCGATGGAAAGGTTATTTTGCTTGATTCCCATCAAAGTGGTAAGCGCATCATGGTTCAAACTTTTTCCACCTTTGGGCTTGACAGGAAGCCCCCGATACCAAAGCCCAAATACAAATGGAACATAATGAACGTACACACCTAAATCAAGCTGGCTGGCTTCACCTTGAGTTCTTAGCAAAATGGCTGGCGTAATGGCATTTGGGGAAATCTCGCCTTTATAATCTACTGGCTTTTTTAGTTCAAACCTATATCCTGAAGAAACATTGATTCTAGGTTCAATCTGATTTTGGCCGAGGATTTCATATGAAGGACTATGTGGATGCAAGGCTGAAACAGAAGCCCACCATTTTTTCGAATATACCAAAATACCTAATTGTAAATCGAGATAGGTACCTGAAAAACTCTCCGTACCAATGGGGTCATTTGTTTTTGGGCGGACAGGGTCTCCTTCGAGCTGATCTCCGAAAATCTGATTTCCTAATGACCAGCTCACCTGGCCAAATCCTGCACCAAAACCAGTAGAAATCCGAACATTTTTATTCAACCTTCCTCTGTATGCATATTGAACCATTCCTGTTGTCTGGCCATATCCAAGCCTATCCATTTTGTTATTGCTCAGGTAAAATCCCAAGCCGGAACTGGCTTTTTTAAGATGCCAATCATAAGAAGCAATAAAACCTTTCCAACCTTGTAAACCAGTCCACTGACTTCTATACCCTGCAGTTAATCTGGAATTGAGATTGGCACCTGCAAAAGCAGGATTGTAGTAAAGTGGAAGTGCATAGAATTGGGCAAACTGGAAATCCTGACAGAATCCAGATTGAAAAAACAAGCATGCAAAAATTACGAATAATTTTCTAGTCATTAATTTTCTTTCCCAAATCGGCAAAGTAAAGCTTTACTACCGGAAAGAGAAACACCAACATAAACGGTGAAACCATCAAATCATTTGTATTTCTTGATAATAAAACTGCGGACTCAATGTGAAACACCTTTCCAGCGATGTTCAGGCCAATTGTCAGTATCAAAAAACCCGCAAAAACGGTAACCAAAAGTGGTTTGATCTCTTTAAATCCAAAGTAAAGACTCATAAACCACAAATAGCTTAAAATATAGGAAACAGAAAAGATGATTTTGATCCAAAAATCGGGGTTATCCGCGGTGAAATGAAGTTTTTCTTTAAAAATGGAAAGCAAAAAAGAACCAGGAGCCGTGAAATAAAAATTGTAAACAATTGGCCTTGCCCAAATAAAAATTTCCTTTGAAAATTGATAGAGAAGTAACCAGATTAAAAAACCAGCAACAAGCCCCAGCTTGTTCACTGCTGTCCTGCTATTTTGCATTGATTCCGGAATAGCGGTTAACCCAAATCATCCAAAAATAAAAAATGGCACCATAAACCAATATGGTGAAGGTGTATTTGTGGTTAAAATCAAAAGAAGACTGAGAAAACATATGATTTACCGCCAAACCAATCACTCTCAATGAGTTGATTAAATAAATGGATACAATTCCGAGTGGAATAAACCAGGTTTTCTTTTTCCACGGTCCAGGGAATGCCAAAACAAAAGCTCCGAATAAAACCATTAGAATAAGGCCATTGCATCCATGTTCAATCAAAACCACCGGAATATTGTCCTTAAACAAATAGGTATTTTGCTCTGAAAATGGGGAAAGGGAAAAATTGCTGCTTCCAAATATATTGAGGCAAAGCGCTGAAATCCATGCTGTATTATAGGTTAGATAATGGTTCAGAGTGCCATCAGGTTCTATCCAGTTATACCATAGCAAATGCCATCCGAGGTAGAGAAACGCCGCTTTAAGTAGAAAAAGAGGCAATGGTTTTTTAAAATTCATTGACACAAAAATTTAGAAAAAAAAGTTGCCAACCACGATCCAATTCATATTTTTGTTACATACCCAACTTAAAATATTAATAAACAAGAACTTACAATCAAAATAGTTTTATTTATTATTTGGTTTTTTCCTGATTTCTGGCTGGATTATTTCACTTTTGAAGATTGGAAGCTTCTCCAGGTTTTGTCTTAAAAGACCTTATTTTACAAAAAATTATACTGCCCAAAAGATAATGATTATCCTTGCAGAATAATTCTCATTAAACAAATCGTGAATATTTTTTTTAGGGAAAAACTTAAAGAAAAAGGTCTGAAAATCACACCGCAGCGGGTTGCAATATTTGAGGCAATTGTTCTTTTAAACAACCATCCAACCGCTGAAAATATAATTCAATATATTAAGGACAACCATCCCAATATTTCTGTAGGTACGGTTTATAAAGTTCTGGATTCTCTGGTAGAAAACGAACTTCTTAAAAAAGTTAAGACCGAAAAAGACATCATGCGATATGATGCGATTTTGTCCAATCATCACCATTTATATTGTGCAGAAACAGATCGGATTGAAGATTATGAAGACGATAATCTGAATAAGCTGATCAGTGAGTATTTCAAAAAAAACAAAATAAAAAACTTTGATGTCCAGGACATCAAACTTCAAATTACCGGCAAATTCAATATTAACATAAAATAGAAATGAGCAATTCAGACATGAGCAAATGTCCGTTTCCACACGGACAAATGAAACAAACGGCAGGGGCAGGAACCTCAAACAAAGATTGGTGGCCAAACCGGTTGAATTTAGGAATTCTTCGCCAGCATTCTTCCTTGTCAAACCCGATGGACCAGGGCTTCAATTACGCAGAAGAGTTTAAAAAACTAGACTTGAAAGCACTTAAAGAGGACATTTTCGACCTGATGACCAAGTCCCAGGATTGGTGGCCGGCTGATTATGGGCATTATGGTCCATTTTTTATCAGAATGGCCTGGCACAGTGCAGGTACCTATCGGATTTCAGATGGTCGTGGTGGGGCTGGCACTGGAAATCAGCGTTTTGCGCCAATAAATAGTTGGCCAGACAATGGCAACCTGGACAAAGCACGGTTTTTACTTTGGCCGGTTAAACAAAAATATGGCAATTCAATTTCATGGGCAGATCTGATGATACTTGCCGGAAATTGTGCTTTGGAATCTATGGGCTTTAAAACTTTTGGATTTGCCGGTGGGCGACCAGACATCTGGGAACCAGAACAAGACATCAATTGGGGAAATGAAACTGAATGGCTTGGCGACAAGAGATATTCCGGAGACAGGCAATTGGCCGACCCTTTGGGCGCAGTACAAATGGGTCTGATTTATGTCAATCCACAAGGTCCTAATGGAAACCCTGATCCCATTGCTTCTGGCAGAGACATCCGGGAAACATTTGCCCGAATGGCCATGAATGATGAAGAGACCGTAGCATTGGTTGCTGGTGGCCACACATTTGGCAAAGCCCACGGAGCTGCAAGCGAAAGCCATGTAGGCAGAGAACCTGAAGGTGCAAGCATTGAAGAAATGGGAATGGGCTGGAAAAACAGTTTTGGCACAGGAAAAGGTGGTGATGCAATAACCAGCGGAATAGAAGGTGCATGGAAACCCAATCCAACCACATGGGATAATGGCTATTTTGATACCCTGTTCAAATATGAATGGAAATTATCAAAAAGTCCGGCTGGAGCCCACCAATGGACACCCACTGATGAAACTGCGGCCAGCCTGGTGGAAGATGCACACGACCCATCCAAAAGACATGCGCCAATGATGACTACGGCAGATCTGGCTTTGAGAATGGACCCAATGTATGGCCCGATTTCAAAAAGATTTCACGAAAATTTCGACCAGTTCGCCGATGCTTTTGCCAGAGCCTGGTATAAATTAACACACCGTGATATGGGACCAGCCGCCCGATATCTGGGCCCGGAAGTACCAAAAGAGGTTTTGATTTGGCAAGATCCAATTCCTGCGGTCAAAAATGAACTGAATGAAAGCGATTTGGAAACCTTAAAAGGTAAAATTTTATCAAGTGGCCTTTCTGTATCCGAATTGGTTTCTACCGCATGGGCATCTGCTTCTACTTTCAGGGGTTCGGATAAAAGAGGTGGCGCCAATGGTGGCCGAATCCGACTTGAACCACAAATCAACTGGGAAGTAAACAACCCGACTCAACTAAAGAAGGTGTTGGCCACTTATGAAAAGATAAAGTCAGACTTTGGAAAAAGTGTTTCAATGGCAGACTTAATCGTTCTTGGCGGTTGCGCTGCGATTGAAAGAGCGGCTAAAAACGCAGGACATGATATCAAAGTGCCTTTTTCACCAGGACGTGGTGATGCTGGCATGGAGCACACTGATGTAGCTTCATTTGCTGTTTTGGAACCAAAAGCAGATGGATTCCGAAATTACAAAAACTCAGGAAGTGTTTCTGTAACAGAAGAAATGTTGGTAGATAAAGCCCATCTTTTAAACCTAACGGCCAAAGAAATGACCGTTTTGGTTGGAGGTTTACGGGTTTTGAATACAAATTTTGACGGTTCAAAACATGGAGTATTTACGGCTAAATCAGAATCTTTAAGCAACGATTTCTTCCTAAACCTTTTGGATTTGGGAATTACATGGAAGGCAACCACAGATAAAGGTGAACTTTTTATGGGTTCAGACAGAACCAGCGGTGAACCAAAATGGACAGCAACCCGTGCCGACCTTGTCTTCGGATCTAACTCCGAGTTAAGGGCAATTGCTGAACTTTATGCTTCAAGCGATTCCAAATCAAAATTTGTAAAAGATTTTGTTGCTGCATGGCATAAGGTAATGAACCTGGATAGGTTTGACCTTGCCATGTAAAAGACGATAAGGACTTCGTTTTCAGGGAATTCCAATCCCACAGAAAAGCCCTCAAACTGGAAACATTTTGGGGGCTTTTGCATATGCACGCAGTCAGATATGAAACCCGGAATGACGATTGGGAAATACCTGTCTGATAACAGGCAGGGATTCCGAGTGTAAATTGCTTCAAATCAGAGGCTTTGCCACCTTTTCTTCTTTATCCGTAGCGCTGACAGGTATTTCAAATAAAAGGCCCTGAATTTTTTTATGATTGCCCCGGACAGCTTTACTGTCTGGATTAGACGCTCATAACGAAGCCCTAATGACAAATCCGGGTTAAAGCTAAATTCCAATTTTCACCCCATTATCAATTTTCATTTTTTTGAATTTAGCTTAAACACGCACCTCCATAGGCCCAAATATTAAAGATTTAAAACTGCAGATGTTCAGTAATTTAAAGAAACCCCAATGAATGGGAAAGCTCATTTTTCATAAGTCCCTTAATCTTGGTCAAGATATTTAAAAGGCGGGTTACTTTCTTTAATCCTCCATACATTAAAGTCGAATTACTACTCAATCATTAATTAAAATGAAAAACCACATAACAGCCTATGCGCTTGCCATAGTATTGACGGGTTGTGCCGAACAAAAACTAGCAGTTTCTCAGCTTCCAAAACCGATAGTTAAATCTTTTAGCCTTGCCTATCCGGAAATTACGGATGCAACGTGGTATAAGGATAGGTATAAAGGAAAAACTATCTATGCTGCAGCATGGAAAAAAGATGGAAAAAAGTCTGAAGCTGAATTTGATGAAAAAGGAAATTTCGTAAGAGAACATTAAGTACTGAATTGCTAAATTCCGGTAAGATCTCATCGAATTTTTTTTAGAAATTCAATGAGATCTTTTTTATGAAAAAGCATATTTCAGATTAAAAAAAAAATCCAAATTCATGTGTGCGCAGAATTTTAAGTCGCCAATTTAATGCTGCCTGAATTTATATTTAATGATGTCCAAAAGACAATAACGTCCTAAAGCTTAATCTACTAATAAATCAGTAGGTCAAATTCCATTTTCCACTCTTGAATCTGAGACCGAGAATTTCACCATTTCTAAAAGTGAGGATAAAACCACAGTCAATTGGCCCCACTATAACCGAAATTAAACCCTTCAAGAACGTAATTGGTAACCAAAAATGGGATGTGGAACTACAATTCAAAATTAATGACCGACTCTATTAATTCCGTAATTGCATGTCAGTCAATTCACTTCCAAAAAAAATAAGTAAACAAAAGTTGATTGGGTTTCAAAATCGCCTTTTGACCTTAAGTTTGTAAACTATAATTTCAACAAAAAATGGCAAAACCACTCATCGCGATTGGCCTTTTGATAACTGTTGCCGGTATAATACTTTATTTTTTCCCAACTGCATTTCGGTTCATTGGACATTTACCAGGCGATTTTAATTTTGAAAAAGGCAATTTCAAAATGAGTTTTCCTTTAGCCACCTGCCTGTTAATCAGTTTGATCCTTACAATAATATTCAGGTTTATCACCAAATGAAGTTTTCCAATTTTTTATTTGTTTTCATTGGAAGTGGTGCAGGGGGATGCCTTCGTTACTTTATTTCAAAAGTTTTGGTCACCAGTGGAAGTTTTCCATTCGCTACGCTATTGATCAATATTCTTGCCTGTTTATTGGCTGGTTTGCTTTTGGTTAGGTTTGAAACCAATTTCATCCATCAACCTGAATATCGACTTTTACTTTTAATCGGATTTTGTGGAGGATTCAGCACCTTTTCTGCATTTGGACTTGAAACCTTTGAGTTGATTCAAAAAGGAAACGTTATGTCGGCCCTCGCCTATGTTGGAATAAGCGTTGGAGCAGGTCTGGCTTCAGTTGCCACTGCGATAAAACTTAATGCCTAATATTTAGAAAAAAAGCTTTTTTTCACGTTCTTGCATGCCATGAGAACCAGTTTTTCAATCTCTCTTATTATTATTCTTGTTTCAATGGCAGGCTGCTTTCCCATTCCGGAATTTCCTGAAGAACCTTCCATTACATTTAACTCAGCATATTTTCAGGAAGAACCTCAAACAGACTATATCTATCTGACATTAAACTATAAAGATGGAGATGGGGATTTAGGATTGAACAAAGAAGACCTTACTTCTCCCCCATTTACCGAATTTGTTGATTCTGCTGGAAAGCAAGTTTTAAACATAAACAGGTTTAATATTTTCCCGGTACTTTTAAGAAAAACAGGTGAAAATTATATTGAAGTTACTGCGGCCAATTATGATGGAATATTCCCAAGATTAAGAGACGAAGGATTTAAAAAGGGACCCATAGAAGGAACAATCCAATACAAATTAGGCTCATTGAATTTTTTTGGACAAGATTCATCCATCGCAAAAATCAAAGTCTATATTCAGGACAGAAAACTTAACAAGAGTAATATAATAGAGACACCTCCGTTTCCTGTTGTTTACAGGTAAAATCTGAAGAGGTGCAGGAAGCACATGAACCAACCCCATTCAAAGCACATAATTTATCAAATTTTTCCAAGACTTTTTGGAAACCAAACACAAAATCCTGAATTAAACGGAACCAAGGAGCAAAATGGATGCGGAGGGTTTGAGAACCTGACTCAAAAATCAATTCTATCAATTCAGAATATGGGATTTACGCATATCTGGTTGACAGGAATTTTACAACATGCCACCCAAACGGCCTACCCCAGACTTGGCCTCAAATCAGGTCATCCGGCCATACTTAAAGGCAAAGCTGGCTCACCATATGCGGTGACTGACTTTTTTGAACTCGACCCTGACCTATGCCAAAATCCGGAAAACCGTTGGAAAGAGTTTTCAGATTGTGTGGAAAGAATTCACAATCAAGGTCTTAAAGCAATAATTGACTTTATCCCAAATCATACCGCAAGGCAGTACAAAAGCCCGTTTGCCATAAAAAAAGGTTTAAGAGATTTGGGTGAAAATGATTTTAACCACGAATTTTTCCATCCCAACAACCATTATTATTATTTGCCTGATCAAAAACTGGAAATTCCAGATAATCAGGAAGATATAACGGGAAGCTATTATGAAGAATTTCCAGCCAAGGCAACCGGAAATGATTGTTTCTCAGCAAAACCTTCAAAAATTGACTGGTACGAAACAGTCAAATTAAATTATGGATATAACTACCTGAACCACCACGCCTATTTCTACCCTACTCCTGCAACCTGGGATTATATGCTTGAGGTTTTAAAGTTTTGGGCAGATAAAAAAATTGATGGATTTCGCTGCGATATGGTAGAAATGGTGCCCGTTGATTTTTGGGATTGGGCAATACCTCAAATTAAATCGTTACACCCAAATCTCGTTTTCATTGGAGAAGTTTATAATCCACAACTGTATGAGGCATACCTTTTTAAAGGAAAATTCGATTTCCTGTATGATAAAGTAGGGCTGTATGACCAACTTAGAGCTCTGGTGGAAGGCAAAGGAAATGCGGATCAGATTTCTGGGGTCTGGCAAGCCCAGGAGGGATTCGGAGAACGAATGCTACGGTTTATGGAAAACCATGACGAGCAGAGAATTGCCTCTGATTTTGCAGGAAAAAATGGAATGAACGCCCTACCGGCAATGGCTATTTCTGCTTTTATGGGTAAAGGACCTGTAATGGTTTATTTTGGTCAGGAGCTCGGAGAAAAAGCGGAAGGCCGGGCTGGATTTTCTGGTGATGATGGCAAGACAACCATCTTTGACTATTGGACAGTTTCCTCAATTCAAAGATTTCAGAATAAGAATAACTGGGATGACAAACTGCTCACACCCGAGGAAACCTATCTTCAAAATGAATACAGGAAGATATTGAACTTTTGCAAAAATAGTGTCATAACCCAAGGTCTGTTTTATGACCTTCAATATGCAAATCAGGGAAACGCCAATTATAATTCTCAAAATATTTATTCATTTCTGAGGTACTCTGGCGATGATAAATACCTGTTTGTCAATACATTTAATATTGAATCCTCCACCATCAGAATAATTATTCCTTTGGAGACATGGAATACATTAGGCATTTCTATTGAAAGTCAAATCCGGTTAACAGACCCTTTTGACAACCAGAAACCCGTCGATTTTTTTGTGAGGACGAGTTTTTGGAGTGAAGGAAATACCCCGGGAATTTTGCTCCCTTGTAAAAAATTTGAATACCAAATCTGGAAACTTAATGCAAACAGGTAAGGCCTCTTCCTTCGCCCATTTTTTATTTAGAGCCCGGCTTTTGCTCCTGCTTTCTTCCATTTTTGGCATTTGTCTTTGCATTCTGCTCCTAATGGTTGGCAACAAGGCACTTTTTCTATGGGTTAATACCCATGCTACACCAAGATTAGGAATTGCTGCCACTTACTTCAGCCTTTTTGGAGAATGGTTTGCGATGGTTTTTCTGATAGTTATTTCTTTATGGGAGGACAGAAAAAAGACCATTGGAATTTGCCTTTCCTGGCTTCTCGGAGCCTGTTTTTCGTGGACATTCAAAATTTGGATTTTTTCGGGTCTGGCCAGGCCTTATGCGTATTTCAAAACAAAAAATATTGATTTACAATTAGTTGAAGGAATTGACGTTCACTCTTTTAACACGTTCCCATCGGGCCATACGCTGACGGCTTTTACCTCCATTTTTTTATTTCAATTTCTATTTACCGGATTAAAAAACTGGCAAATATTCCTGCTGTTTGTTTTAGCCATGGGTTGCGGATTGAGCCGTATAATACTTGCCCAACATTGGCCTCAGGATGTTTTAGGTGGTTTGATACTCGGAATTCTTGCGGGCTTTTCCGGAGTTTTTTTATTCTATAAGTTGTTTCCGCAAATGGAAAGACCTTCCGCTGACATTATAATTTAACGATTTTCACCATTTATAAGAAAACAGGCGGGAAATATTTAAAAATTTATGGCTTGTATTTCTCATTCCATTTGACCTTGATTTGCATTGTGGGAAAAAAGAATCGATCCATTTCTAAAAAATAATGCTTTTCAATTCGATTGATTTTCTTTTGTTTTTTTCGCTGATATGGCTGATTTTCAGAAAACTACCCAGCCAGAAGAGTAAATCCTATCTATTACTTGGAGCAAGCCTGTTTTTTTATGGGTACTGGAAAGCAGAGTACCTTCTTCTGTTGTTGGCAACTTCCTTTATCGACTTTGAATTAGCAAAAAAAATAGGAGGTTCAGATTCTCCATTAAGAAGAAAAATTTGGCTGGTAGTCAGTTTGATAAGCAATATTTCCAATCTCATTTTTTTCAAATACGGGCTGTTCCTCGCAAAAAATCTTTCACAATTTCATGCCATTGATTCTATTCCGGATTGGATACAGGTGGTTTTGCCTCTGGGTATTTCTTTCTATACCTTCCAGGCAATGGGGTATGTTATAGATGTGTTCAGAAAAAGAATTCCAGCGCAGACCAATTTTTCAGAATTTCTACTTTTCATCACATTTTTTCCGCAATTGGTTGCTGGTCCGATTGAAAGGGCTACACATCTCATTGGCCAATTAAAAAATTTCAGTACTCCAACAACTGAGAAACTGGTAACTGCTACTGGTCTAATCTGCCTGGGTTTTTGGAAAAAGCTATTCATTGCTGACCGGTTGGGCGTTTTTGTGGATGGCACCTTTAACAATGCCTCAGAAGCATCCGGAATTCAATGTGTTGTTGGTACAATATTTTTCGGATTCCAGATTTATTGTGATTTTTCAGGTTATTCAGATATGGCCAGAGGCCTTGCCAGATTCTTTGGCATCCAATTGATGTTGAATTTCAACAAGCCTTACCTGGCATTGAATCTAACCGATTTCTGGCGAAGATGGCATATTTCATTGTCTGGTTGGTTCAGAGATTATCTCTATTATCCGCTGGGAGGAGCAAAAAACGGAATTGCCACAGGGTATCGAAATATTCTTATTGTGTTCATTATTAGCGGTATATGGCACGGCGCCAACTGGACCTTTGCACTTTGGGGACTTTGGCATGGTTTGGGGCTGGTGGTCGAAAGGATTCTTGGATTTTCTAAAAATCCAGGCAGTTTGTATCGTTTTATCACGCTGTTTTGGGTTTTCATTGGGTGGATTTTTTTTAGGGCCAATTCATTGGCTGATGCCAGTTTGATTGTCCAGAATATTCTGGAGTTAAAACCAGGACCATGGTCAGATTTCAATTTATATGGTTCGGATTGGGAGTTGCTCATGGCTGTCCTTGGGATTCTAAGCCTCGCACTTTATGAAATATTTCAAACCCGGATTACCAGGAAACTTTTGGTTTTAAATCCGGAAAAGCAAGCCGGATTAATTGCAATTGCCTTTTTGATTTTGATTTGGGTTGGAAAATTTAAAGGTCAGGATTTTATCTATTTTCAATTTTGATGAAAAGAAAATTGGATTCTAAAATATTGAACTGGTTTCTGGCCTTTGGAATTATCCACTTTGGATGTCATTTTTTTCATCAGTATTATCTAATGAAAGACACCCAACAGAACCAAAAAGAAACCTTATTTCGAAATCTACATTCTGAAAAGCGAATCTGGTTCATGGGAGATTCCCATCCAATGCTGGCTATTAACCCCGGTTTTATTCCAGATTCATATAACTGGGCCACCCGATCTGAAAATTTTTTACTTACCTATTTCAAAATTAAATTCCTTCTAAACCAAGGATTTAAACCAAAACATATTTATCTGGGAGCAGAATTGCATAGTTTTTCTGCCCAAGGAAAAGCACTGATTCTAAACCATGAGTTGGATGATGGATGGTGGGCTTCTAAAATTTCGCCTTTTGAATTCAAAGGTAATGAATCTCAAATTCCATTTCTCCGGTGGTGGCTGACTGCAAATTTTGCTTCGCATGCAGGTCAATTTTATCATCTGAAATTTCTTTTCCCGAAACCAGAAATGGGCTTTTCCGACAAAGGATTTTTCTCTGATTCAACGGTCTGGAATCCTGAAAAAGACAGCTTTGGCTTGTTGACCAAAAAGTTTAAAAGTCATTTTGGAAAATATGATTTGGTAGATCCAGTTCAATTGGAATTTCTGAACAAAATAGTGGACCTCACCCAAAAAGAAGGAATCAAGTTAAGTCTAATTAAATATCCGGTGTCAAAACCCTACCTGCACCTTGCTTACACCAAAACAAAGTCAAATCAAATAGACTCTATCTATCAAGGCTTTAGTGGAAAAATTGAGGTTCTTGATTATCGGACCTACTTTTTAAACAGCCCTGAATTCTTCAGTGACCCCGACCACTTAAACAACGCAGGAGCTAAAATTTTCTCGTTGATGCTAAAAAAGCAAGGCAATTAAAGTGCTTCCGGAATCTTATTTCCAAAGCATTGCCCCACCCACAATGCCCTCTCTATTGCTAACTATCTTTACATTGTCATCCAGAACAATGGTTAACTTTTTTGCATTTCCCCCACTGATGTATAGAATGTCATAGTTGACAACGGTTTTAAAAATATGAAGTACACGGTACATTCTTTCATTCCACTTTTTCTCCCCTATTTTCTGAAGTGCGGCATTACCGATGTAGGCATCAAAATCCTTGCTTTTTGTGGCGGGTAAATGGGCAAGCTCCATGTGAGGCAACAAAACCCCATCGTTTAAGATGGCAGTTCCAAATCCAGTACCAAGGGTCATCATCATTTCCAGGCCTTTGCCCTTTACAATACCAAGCCCTTGTAAATCAGCATCATTCACCACTTTTGAAGGTTTACCCAATGCATTCGAAAGCATTTCATTAAAATAAGTCATTTTCCAGGCTTCATTGTCCAGGTTTGGGGCGGTGTGCACAATGCCATCCCTCACATAACCAGGAAAACCAACCGACACCAAATCGAAATTTGGGAAATCCTTAGAAAGCTCAATTATAGATTTCAAGACATTTTCCGGATTTGCTGGAGTTGGGGTGCTTACTTTTTTATACTCTTTAATGATTTTTCCCTGCTGATCCACCAGGCTTGCTTTTATGCCTGATCCTCCGATGTCAATGGACAAAATGGACTTTGAATTTGCTTGTTTTTTCATGGTGTTTAATGCTTGCAATAAATTGAAAATAGAGGAGTTTTGAACTAAAATTTGAAAATAATCTTAAAATTTCGGGGCAGAAAATCCGGGTTAATTTCTTTTGGAAATCCAAATGGATTTAAATTCAGTCCAAATTTTATTTTATTTTTTTTTGAACACTGATTTTCAGTGGCTCATAATCAACTTTTGTGTGGTGCCTTTCATTCATTTTAATTTCAGGAAGCCAAGTTCATTTGATATGACTCAGTTTCAGAAAGGTCTTTCACTTTCCGTTTCAGGTTTGAAAAAAAATCAAGCAGTTGGTTGGCTTTTGAAGAAGTTGCAGTCAATGGATTTACGATTTAGTTTCAAAGTTGACCAATTATTTTTTAAGAATTAAATAACTGAATAATAGACCCAATTTGCTCTCGATTCAAATAAGTATGATAAAAAAGGCTAAAAGAATTTTCTTTGCGGCTGCATTCAATCAAAACAACAAAAAGTGGCCAGGATATTAATAACGGGAGTAGCAGGATTTATTGGTTCTCACATGGCGGAAAAGCTAATAAAAGAGGGCCATGAGGTGGTTGGAATAGATTGCTTCGACCCGTTTTATCCAAAAGCAATAAAAGAAAGAAATCTGTTGGAAATCCAAAAAACCGGACCAATTGATTTCTACGAACTTGATTTTTCGATTCCTGGTGAAATGGATAAAATTGAAGGTCATTTGGATGCGGTTATACACCTTGCGGCAAAGGCTGGGGTTTTGCCGTCCATTCATGAGTCAGGTGCTTATATTCAGGCCAATATAGCTGGCACTCAACTCATTCTTGAATTTATGAAGTCCCGGGGAATCAAAAAAATGGTCTTTGCTTCCTCGTCAAGTGTATATGGAAATAACGAAACTCCGTTTTCTGAGAATCAGGATGTGAGTCACCCGATTTCACCTTATGCTTTTACTAAGAAATCTTGCGAGTTATTGAATCATGCCTATCACCACCTGTTCCAGATCGACATTCTCAACCTCAGGTTTTTTACTGTTTATGGGGAAAGGCAAAGGCCGGATCTTGCGATTCATAAATTTGTAAAAGCCATCAGGGCGGACCAACCCATCACCATGTATGGAACCGGAGACACTGCAAGAGATTACACCTATGTTCTTGATATAGTGGATGGTGTATACAAGGCATTGCAATATGTGATGCTTCATGAAGGAGTTTTTGAAATATTAAATATCGGAAATCAAAATCCGGTTTCCTTGAAAGAAATGATTTCAGTCATCTATGAGGTTTTGGGGAAAACCCCGAAAATAATCCATGGCGCTATGCAGCCTGGAGATGTGGAAATCACCTTTGCCAATATCGACAAAGCCAAAAAACTACTTGGTTACGACCCGAAAACGAGCTTTAGAAAAGGAATAGAGAATTTTGTCAGGTGGGTTGAATCCTTTTAATAGTTGATTGAGGTATAATAAGTTCTCTCCAGGTAAAAGCCAGAATTTCAACTCACTAACCTGTAATCCGAGCTTTTGACAAGCGATTGGAACTCAAAAATCTATATATCAGACATTTGTTTCAAATAAAAAAGGTCTGCTCCAAATGAAGCAGACCTTTCAACTATTTATTCGAACACTTATAAACTATATTTTTATAATCTTTCGTTTTCCGGTAGAGATTCCATTTCGGAT
>JAIXQU010000155.1 GCA_027485575.1 Cytophagaceae bacterium | reverse complement strand
TGCCCCAAAAAGTATGCAAAAAACTCTAGCTTTTCCAATGCTCCTTCCCGCTTCCGGCCCACCCTCGCTGGAAAAGCTTCCTCCCCGCCTTTTTAAAATGCAAGCTTTTTGATTGGTTTATTTTAAAAGCCTTACACGTTTATCTTAAATTTCAATCTTAAACATTTGATAATAAGTAGTTATAGACTTTTTCAGCAGGCCCTGAAAGGAAGTTAATAGTTGATTTTTCCTTTTTGGCTTAAGCTTGGAAAATTTTGATGTGTTTTAGGTTGTATTTTTTTATTAACCCTTGGCTGGATAGTTTTGCATCCTTTTTCAATGGAAATTTAAGGAAACAGAAGAATGTACTCTTGTTTCTTGTGCCTAAAACTAAATGCAACACATTTTTAATACTGCCAAAAATCTGGCGTTTTTACTGTTTATCTCTGTTTTTTTTACACTTAATAAAGCTCAAGCAACACACATTGTTGGAGCAGACATGAGCTATAAAGGGCTTGGGAATAATCAATACCTTTTTACCCTCAATGTATTCCGGGACTGCAGTTCAACCATTCCCCTGGAAAACAAACAGACAATCTATTATTATTCGGTTTCCTGTAATAAGCCCCAGGACTCATTGGTGCTCAATGGGTTAAATGACGGTATTGGAACTGATATTTCGCCTGTTTGTGCCAGAGCAAAAAGCAATTGTAAAGGTGGGACCACCCCTGGAGTTGAGAAATTTTCTTTTCAGGGAACTGTGACTCTATCCACAACCTGTAAGGATTGGATTTTTTACTACAAGGAATGCAATCGTTCAGCAGGTATTTTGACAGTGCAATTGCCCCAGCTAAAATGTCTTTACATAGAGGCAAGATTAAACAATGTGGATGCGCCAAATAACAGCTCCCCATCTTTTCAGAATGAACCTGTTTCTTTTGTTTGCTTTAGTAAACCCTCTCAGTTGAACAACGGAGCAATTGAGACTGACGGTGATCAAATGCGGTTTCGCCTTATCGCCCCAAGAACAAATTCTGCGTTACCGGGTCAGCCAGATGATAATTTTTTGGTTTATAAAACTCCATTTTCGGCCAATAGTCCTTTACCAACTTCAGGTGGTTTCAGTTTTGACAGCATAACAGGAACTATGGCATTTACACCAAGTGCCATCACAAGAACTGTTACAGCATTGCTTGTATCAGAATACAGAAATGGAATTTTGATAGGTTCAGTGATGCGGGATTTGCAGATTTTGGTTCAGAATTGTAACAACAGCATTCCCATTTTAAAGGGTATTGGTGGTGGCCAGAAATTCTCTGCAAACGTTTGTGTAGGCATTCAAAACAACATTTACTTTCCCGGCTTCGATCCGGATCCAACCGATTCAGTTCGGATAACCTGGAATAACTCCATTCCCGGGGCAAATTTCTTTTCAACGTACAAACCAAGACGGGATTCTGCCAGATTAAGCTGGACCCCGACTTTAGCCGACACCGGGGTAAAACTGATTACCCTTACCATCACAGACAATAGTTGCCCGACCTTGGGAAGTAGTTCCGCTTCCTATGCCCTGCAGGTAAAGCCATCACCCAAAGTAGAACTCAGAGGAGACACAAGCCTTAATTGTGGAGTCACCATTCCGGTTACAGCCAGGATAGTTTCAGGATTGCCACCGTATAAATTCGATTGGTCGGGATTGCCGGATACCACCCAAACGGTTAACCTTGGAAATGGGTTTTATTCCGTCACACTGAAAGATAGAAATGGTTGTTCATCAACCGACAATATCAATATTTTAGGTGGGGCAAATACCAGTGCCTCCATTTCAGTTGATTCTCTGTGCGCCAATCAATTGGCAACATTGAAAGCCACAATTTCAAGCTTACCGGTAGGAGTTACCCTGACTTATTTATGGAAAATAACACCAAGCCAGCCGGAATTTACTTCCACTTTGGCTTCACCAACCTATCGATTCCAGCAACCGGGTGAATATGAAATTTTCTTAATAATAACGCGTCCCCCCCCGAGCTCCTCACCTGTTTCAAGAACGATAACCATTTGCAGTCCACCTTCAGTTGATTTTGAACTGGACGAAGTTCCTTGTCTTGGGCAACCCGTCCGAATCAAACTTAACAGCAATCCCAGCCCTGGATGTAATGTTCAGGATTGGCTTATCAAATACAAACAATTGAGCTGGGTAAGTCCCGGGCCCATTGCAATAATTTCATCCGATAGCTTTCGGGTTGGAAACAATAACCTCACAATCACGGCCAGAACACTTGCTGGTTGCAACGTAACCAGGCCCTTCTCATTTCCTGTTACTGGCCGGCCAGGGGTGAAAATAACCCCCCAAAATGTAAAAATAAGGTGCGACCAACCGCGAACTTCCATTTCGATAAAAGCCTGGAGGCCGGCGGGTGTAACAGAATCGTATAATTTAGATGTGCAATCACCGGATACTTCCTTTTTAACGCCTTTTTTCAATCAGGATACTGTCATAATTGTTTTGCCTTTTAAGCGGCCACAGACGGTCACTGTAAAGGCCAAAATATCAGGAAGTAGTTGTGTTACCGAAGCATCAGGAACCATTTTATTTCCACTAAATGCTTCTGCTTCAGCCAGTGCATATTGTAAAGTGGGTGACACCATCCGGTTTTCAAGTTCAGCCAATTCTGCTTGGGGAATCAAATCATTTCGCTGGGACCTTGGCCCGGGAGGAATCAGCAATTTGAAAAGCCCCAAATGGCTTTATCCGGTAAGCCAGGAAATAGATGTAACCTTTATTGTGGAGGACAGCTCTACCTGTCGCGATACCATTGCACTGAAAATCAATACGTTTCTTCCTGACACGCTGGCATCAGTTTTAGATGATACCATTTGTTTTAATTCGCCGTTTCGGTTTTCCTACGGCAATCCAGCCCTCATCAATTCATGGACCTGGAGGGGCCAATCAGATTCAATAACCCTTAACAGCCTTACCGCTTCAAACCAAAAACTTACCTTAAAGAGGGAAGGGAATGTTCCTGTTTCGGTCAGAATCAGATACAAAGGTGCCTGTACCAAGCGTTGGACTGTAGATTCTGTTTTTGTCCGGCAAAGAGTAAGAGTAGCTTTTAACATCAACAACGTATGTGCGTATGATTCAACCAAAATGCAGGCGAGACAGATTACTTCAGAATTTCCCATTGTCAATTGGAGATGGAATCACACCTGGCGTGACTCTTCCGGCATTTCGATACCTGTCGATACAGGTCAGAACATCCTTCGGTTGTTTAATAAAAACCTGAGGCTAAGAACCAAACTTTGGGCCATCAATTCCAAAGGTTGTGCAGATTCCCTGACCCGGGATACCACAATGGTTCTTGTCAGCACACCTGCATTCGACATCAATGGCTCCTGTCAGGGAGATAGTTTGTTCTTTTTCTTTGGTCGTGTGCCGGATAGGTATGAAAATATCCGCCGGTTTGCTTACTTTTTTGGGGATGGGGAAAGTACAATAAATGAAAATGGATTTGCGTTTCATGAATACCCAAATGTTGGGGATTACAAGGTGAAACTCATAGCCTACTCCAAAGAGGGATGCCTTAACATCGACTCTACAAACCTCAACATCCGTCCAAGACCAAAAGTGATTTATGCTGAGCCCAACTTATTCCCATGCGTGGGTGATTTTTTCAATCTGGATGCCAGTGCCTCCCAACCATCGTCAGGTCCGAATGAACAAATTGTTTCCAGGAGATGGTGGGCAAATAGTTCCTTGCTTTCAACCACAGCGATTGCCAATACTACATTTTTAAATCCTGGAATTAACAACATTGCCCATTGGATTCGATCTACAAATGGTTGTACCGATTCTTTGAGGTATTGGCTGGTTGTAAAGCCCACCCCGGTTGCAGGATTTGAGGCAGACCCGATTCAACTGCTTCAAAACGACTTTATAACTTTTACCAATACCTCTTCCAAAGGTTCCAGTTGGCGGTATATTTATGGGGATGGAAACGACCAGACATTCACTGATTCCACCCTTGCTTCACCAAGCTATTTTTACAAAAAAGGGGGAGAATTTGAGGTTTTTCAAATCGTGAAAAATGATGTTGGTTGTTCTGATACAATAAGCAAATTTTTTAGAATGCAACCCTATATTGCTCTGCCTTCAGCTTTTACACCCAATAAAGACGATATAAATGATGTTCTTGAATTGAAACACCGGCTGATCAAAAAACTGGATGAGTTAAAAGTTTTCAACCGATTTGGCCAGGTAGTTTTTGAAACTACAGATTTGAATAAAAACTGGGACGGTAAATTGGATGGCGTTGATGTAGCAGGCGGTTCATATATTTTTGTTGTTCAAGCAACCTCTGTTTTTGGGGAAACCTTGAAAACCAAGGGCACTGTAAACCTGATTCGTTAATTACCAAGATGCAAAAGATGAGTTACAGAAAAGCAATAATGGTCATTTGTGGGTTGGGAATATCAGTTTTTTCCATGGCGCAGGATTTTACTTTTTCCCAATATTCGCAAATCCGCCAGGCTTCTAATCCAGGTAGGATTGGAAGTTTCAACGAGGATGTCCGTGCCACTTTGGGATACAGAAACCAATGGTACGCAACCGGATCGCCCTACAATGTTTTTTCATTAAGTGCGGAGTTAAATGTTTTCAAAAATCCATTAAAGCTTGATAAAATGGGCTTTATGATTGGTGCAGTTCAGGACCAAATGGGGAATAGGGCATTCAAAACGAATTATTTTTCTTTTGGCTTTTCCGGATACAAGGCATTGGATGCCATCAAACGCCACCAGATTTCATTCGGGATTTTGGGAGCCATGCAACAAAGAGAACTAAATCCTGGCGCTTTCACCTACAACAATCAGTTCAATGAGAATGGTCGGTTTTTCGACCCAAGTCTGGCCTCTGGAGAATCTTTTGGAAGTAAGAATCAAACCCATATCCAGTTTTCTGCTGGTTTTGGTTATTCATTTCAGGTAAACGAAGACCTTCAGATTCAGGCCAATGGAGCGTTGCTGGGCATCAATTCACTTCAGGAGTCATTTTCTACTTTGCCCGATATAGAGAAAGCCAATCAGAAAAAACGTTTCTCTTTTGGTACTGAAGTTTCTTATCGATTTTCGCCCAAAATGGTGGCTGAGCCCTTTTTGTACTACAACCGTCAAGGTCCAGGTTTTGAATGGGTTGGAGGAAGCTGGCTGGTTTTTTCAGAAAAAGACAATCCAAACAATTTCATTTTGGCTCCCGGCTTTTTTTACCGGGTTCAGGACGCCATTATTCCTGCCCTTCGGCTTCAATACCAAAACTGGACGGGTGCCATCAGTTATGACGTTACCCATACTTCAGTAACCGATGCTTCAGATAAGAAAAAACTGATTGGCGTCGGAGGATTTGGCGCACTCGAGTTTACACTCATTTACAAAGGCAATTTCAGAAAGCAGGCTGCCAGAAAATATGCGGTTCCTTGTCGTACTTTTTAATCTATAAGCCTGAATCAGAAACACTAAAATGAAGTTATTTTCCATCGTATTTTTCATAATCCTTCTTTCCGGCACTTCTGGTTTTGGCCAGGTAGATACATCAGCCAGGCAATTGGCCCGCCTTCGGGAACAGGTTGGAAGGGGTTCTTATTTCACGGCCATTCCCGAATTGGAGAAAATGGCTCAAACCTTTCCTAAAAATGTAAAACTCCATCAACTTTTGGGTGAAGCATACCAGGAGGCAAGGCTACCAGAAAAGGCGGCCATGTCATTTGAATCCGGATATCTACCCAAAGCAAAAGGAAGCGCAAAATGGTTGCTGCCCATTTTGGTGAATTACCACCAGGCAGGAAATCTGAATAAGACCAAAGTCTGGATTGAAGAAATTGGAAAACGGAAAGATGCCGATGCAATTACAAAAAACAAGGCAAAGCAAATAGAACAAAGCCTCGCTGAAATGGCAAAGGCAGATACACTTTCTTCCCGCTATGCACCAGATACCACATTTGCTTTTCCCAATTCAGGTTATGCAGATTTTGCGCCATTAAGAATGAATGATAGTACTTTAATATTTAGTTCTTTGCGGCAAGATTCAGTGTTGTATTATGACCCTGCTTTGCCCAATTTCAACACCACAAAAATCCATGTTTTAAAGACCACTTCTTCGCCCAGTTTTGAAAAAATAGAAGCGCCAAAAGTGTTAAATCTTCCAGGTCAATATACCGGAAATGGGAGTTTAAGCCCGGATGGAAAATGGTTTTATTTCAGCCGTTGCCAGCAAAACAGGATTGGAAAATTGACTTGCGCCATTTACAAAGCTGAACTAGAAAATGGCAGATTCAAAAATGTTAGCCGTCTTGATGATGCCATCAACAAAGCTGGAAGCAACAATACCCAACCCTTTGTTGTGGTAAATGCAGGTTCCAAAAACACGCAAATAGAAACTTTATACTTTATTTCAGACCGTAAAGGAGGAGCTGGCGGAAATGACATCTGGGTATCTACCTATAACCTGAAAAAGAGAAAATTTGGAAACGCTTCCAATCTGGGCAAGGCTGTAAATTCTGCAGGTGATGAGGCAACTCCTTTTTTTGATAGAGCTGGTGGCCATTTGTATTTTAGCTCCAATGGGCATGTCGGGCATGGAGGTCATGATGTTTTTTTATGTAGAAAAGTAGGAAATGGTTTTGGAAAACCCATAAATCTGGGAAAACCGGTAAACTCAAATGCAGACGATCGATATTTTTCCCATGACGGATCCAAAGGTGCTTTTTTGTCTTCCAACAGAAAAGGCGCCCACAACCTGACGGAGCAAATTTGCTGTGAAGACATTTTCTATTTCAAGCGATTGCCAAAATTAGATTCCGTGCAATGGTTGGCTTACCAGGAAAAAGTCAGACAAAAACCGGGACAGTTAATCCAACAGACAGAAATCCAGGAAACAAAACCAGATGAACCGAAAATTGCAACCCTTGATCCGAAGGTGGCTGTAGAACAAGTTGTTGTGCAAAAAACTGCTGAGCCAAATACAGCGAAAATTCCAGTTCCTGTAGTAAACGACAGCAAGGCAAGTGATGTGAAAACCACCATCATCTTGAAACGCATCAGTAGGAATATCCAGTTTGAAATTGGCTCCAATACCCTAACTTCGGCCACCTTGCCTTATCTTGATTCTCTGGCCAGTCTGCTCAAGTCGGGAAAAACATACAGCCTTGAATTGATTGGCCATACCGACAACAAGGGAAACCTGACTAAAAACATGACGCTCTCCAAAAAGAGGGCAGAGGCAGTAAAAAAATATCTGGTGAGCAAAGGACTGTTGACTGCCAGAATAGTCACGATGGGCAAAGGTCCCAAAGTGCCTCTTTTGCCAAACCAGAATCCGGATGGAACCGATAACCCCGGTAACCGAACCCAGAACAGAAGGGTTACCTTAAAACTAAAATCCTCCTGATTTCAGTCGCTTAGGTTATCCACCTGATTCCTAACAATATCTTCCCAATCCAGTTCACTTTTTCAAAGCTTGGCGGTTGTTTGGATTAAGCGGATACAAGGCCTTGCCGAAGGAAGAAAGTGGGTTTCAGCAATGGACTGCCAAAAACCTGGCCATGATGAGTGTTCCACTCGCCAATGCTTCGGTTAAAACTTAAAACTTCCTACCCACCCGATTCCTAACTCCTGGTTACTATTATCCTTTTGAATTTTGAGTTAAAACTTAAAACTTCCTACCCACCCGATTCCTAACGCCTGGTTACTATTATCCTTTTGA
>JAIXQU010000163.1 GCA_027485575.1 Cytophagaceae bacterium | reverse complement strand
TCCAAATTTCCAAGCACCTTTTCCATATACAAATTTCTGAAAGTCTAACAAAAAACCCCCTCCATTTGCTCTAAACACATATTATTTTCATAACACTATACATGCGTGTCAAACCCAGGTGGGATTTACAGCCTCACCATATTTGAAAACCAAAAAACCAAAACGATCAGGATGTTGGTTAATCCACAATGAAAAAACATTTCCGAATTCTTCTTTCGTTTCTAAGTATTTCACTTGCCAGACTTGTTTAGCTATCCGCCTATTTAGCAAATCGCATGTCGGACGACAGTTAAAGCCGATGTATAATCGGCGAAAAAGCCTCTTAACTGAGACGATTTTTGGCCTTTACAACCAACAGCTTGAAAACTCTAAACCCAGAACCCTAAACCCCCAATTCATAACTCATAACTCTAAACTCCCTCACATCCTATCCATATACCACTGCACCTGCATTTGCAACTTACTCATATCCTGAATGGTACGGATTGCCTTCTCTATCCGCAAAAAAGCAGTTTCACTTTTCACAACGTAGTCAAAGGCTTTGTGGTGCATACAATCTATGGCCACCTCAATTTTATCCTGAGACGAAAGCATGATGACAGGCAAATCAGGAAAGGATGCTTTTATTTTATCAAGGGTTTCTATGCCATTCATGGCTGATTTTTCAATGCCATCCAGATGATAATCTAATATGATAATGGCTGGATCGTGATTCAGATTTTTGATACATTCTTCCCCAGTTGGGTATGTTTCTATGTCAAAACTACCGCTTTGGTGAAACTCAATTTCCAAAGATTTGAGGTATAGGGCATCGTCATCTACGAGAAAAACCCGTATTCGCTTTTCGCTGTTCATTTATTGGTGGTATTTATGGTTTTTAATTTCTTCTTCCAGTTCAGAGCAAGCCTGAACACATATTTTTTCAATTTGCAGTACCATTTCATGTATGCCTTCTATTTGCTTTTGAGACATGGCAAATTCCTGTACTTTCCTGGCCATCAATTCATATTCGGAATTGATACCCATGATGAGAAATGAGGGAATTATTTTATGTATGGCAGCGTTAAGCAATTCCCAGTTTTTATCAGTCCAGCCTTGTTTTATGGATTGAATGAGACGTGGCGTTTGCTCCAGATACAGCCCAATCATTTCAAGCATCAATTTGGAGTTCGATCTGGTTCTTTGGTTTAGGTAATCCAGGTCTGTGCAGCGATTTTTTTTGGATTCCTGCGGTTCTATCAATTCAGGATTTTCTGAAATCACGATTACTGGCTTCTTTACAAGGCCAATTATTTTGCTGTATAAAAGCCGGTCCTCCACGGGCTTGGCTATGTAGTCGTTCATGCCTACTGCTCTGCATTTTGCAAGGTCCACTGTGGTTACATCGGCTGTCAAAGCAATGATCGGAATCCTGGATTTAAGGGAAGTTCGAATATAATCTGTCGCTTCAAAGCCATTCATTTCGGGCATTTGCAGGTCCATCAGGATAATGTCATAATCCTTTTGTTTCATTTTTTCGATGGCTATCAGCCCGTTTGCGGCTATGTCCTGCTCAAAACCATAGTCTTCAAGCAAGGTTTTCATGAGCAGTTGGTTTAATGCCATGTCTTCCACCACCAATACTTTTATATTTTTTATTCCTTTTTTAGGTTCTTCTATGCTTTGGTCAAATTCCGGTTCTTCTTTCGACTTTGGAAAATCAAGTATAAAACTCAATCGGGAACCTTTTTCCAATTCGCTTTCTACCTGAATCTGGCCTCCTTGTTGTTCAACCAGTTGTTTCACAATGGCAAGCCCAAGGCCTGTGCCGCCGAATAACCGGGACGTACTGGTTGAAGCTTGTTGGAAATTGTCGAAAATCTGCTCGATTTTTGAAGGTGCAATGCCAATTCCAGTATCTGAAACCGCAAATTCGATGCTTGCATTTTCCTCGGTTTCAGTTAATAATTTTACAGAAATGGTAATGGTTCCTTTGATTGTAAACTTGACCGCATTGCCCACAAGATTGAGAATTATCTGATTCAATCTGACAGGGTCACCCAGTAGAATCTCGGGTATCCGAGCGTCGTATTGTTTTACCAAAACCAGATTTTTTTCCTGTATTTTGGTTTCAAAAAGATGGGTCATGGAATTGATGGAATTCTCAAGCCGGAAGGGGATTTTTTCAAAACTCATTTTACCGGCATCTACTTTGGCCAGGTCAAGAATGTCGTTGATAAGCACAATCATGGTATCGCCACTCATTTTTATGGCCATCAGATATTCCTTTTGTTTGGCGGTTAGCTCTGTTTTGAGCACTACTTTGGTAAACCCAATAATGGCATTCATTGGCGTTCGGATTTCATGGCTCATATTGGAAAGAAACTGCTGCTTTGCCTTGACTGCAGTTTCTGCTTTTTCTTTTGCCTCCTCTGCAAAACTGGTCGCCAATTCTGCCAGAACCTTTGCCTCAGTGAGCTCTTTGGCTATTCTCTTTTGTTCGGTAATGTCTCTGGCCACAATTACTGCACCCAGCACATCTCCCTCTTCATCCTTGTACACTGCCCCATTGAAAAGTACATCTGTCAACTTTCCATCAATTATCGTCAGGGGAAAATCGACTACGAAGCCCTTTTCAAAAACCTCTTTGTAAATTTTACTTGCCTTTTCAGGTTCTGTAAAATAGTTTTTAAATTCTGACCCTTTGAGCATCTCCCTGCCCACACCTGTAACCCTCACCATCGCTTCATTCATATCTGTTATAATTCCTTCTGAGCTTATGGTAATCAATGGATCACGGCTGGCCTCTATCAAGCTTCTTGAGTAAAAGGATTGGTTTTTTTTTGATGTGATGTCAATCTTCAGGGCAATGTATTGGTATATTTTTTCATCCGCATCCATACAGGGAACTATGGTTGTATCCACCCAATACAATGTGCCGTCTTTTGCCCGGTTTTTGATTTCTCCCCGCCACTTTTTTCCTGCCTTAATGGTGTCCCAAATGCCTTTGATAAACGCAGCCTCATGAAATCCGGAATTGACCATCCGGTTGTCATGCCCAATCAATTCTTCCCGGCTGTATTTGGAGAGCTCGCAGTATTTATCATTCACAAACATGATTTTCCCTTTAGAATCGGTGATGTCGACACTTATGGCTTGTTCCAGGGCAAATTTATAGGCTGAAATTTCTTTAAGCGATTTGTCCAGAGCGGCATTGGCACGTTTCTGCTTGGTCACATCCCGGGCAGCTGCAAATACGCCTAAAACCTGACCTTCATCATTTCGATATACAGAGGCATTGTAGAGCACATCTTTTAACTGCCCGTTTTTGTGTTTGATTGTTAGTGGATAATCGGAAATAGAACCTTCTTCAAAAACGAGTTTATATCCCTGCTGGGCAATGTCTGGTTCGGTAAAATAGTGAGAAAAATCTGTGCCAATCAGTTCTTCCCTGCATAGGCCCGTTACCAAAACCGAAGCCTCGTTCACATCGGTTATCTTCCCTTCTGCACTTATGGTAACCAAAGGGTCCAGGCTGGATTCTATTAAACTCCTCGCGTATTGAGAAGAATGCATCACTGTATCGTTAATAACAGCCATTTTTTCTCTTAGTACTTCCTTTTCCTCATTTTGAAACAAAAGCTCTTTATAAGCTTCTATTAATTCCTTAGCTCTTTTTCGCTTTTCTTCCGTTTGAAATGAAAGCTCTTTATTGACCTTTTCCAGTTCAATTGCGTGCCTTGCTTTTTGACCATTTTCAAAAAGAATCTCTTTGTTGGCAGTGGCCAGATCCGTAGCTCGTTTGCGCTTTTCCTCAGTTTCAAAAATCAATTCCTTATTTGCCAGAATCAGCTCATTGGCCCGCTTCAATTTTTCATCATCGTGAAAAGCAAGCGCTATGTTTGCAATGCCCAACTCTGAGGCCCGCTTTCCCATTTCCTCATTTTGAAAGGCCAGTTCTTTTAGGGCTTCCTTTAAAGCATCTGACAATTTTTCATTCTGAACCATCAAAACAGACCTTTCCTTCAGGGCCCTTTCAAGAGCTTTTTCCCTGGCTTTTAATTCTCCTTTCATGGAATAATTTTAAACAGCACCATGGTTAGAGTCCTCAAGAACCATCATATCACGACCATGATTTGAACCCTCCCGAACCCTCAAATCACTGCCATTGTTCAGGTCTTCCCGAACCATTCCAACTTCTTCAATTGGGGTTCGCCTTTTGTCCTTCAATTGCTTGAAATGCGAAGGAGACAGGCCCGTTACCTTTTTAAACTGGCTGGAAAGGTGGGCTACAGAACTGTAGTTCATGTTGTAAGCTATTTCTGTAATATTCAGTTCACCATAAAATATGAGTTCTTTTATTCTTTCGACCTTGTGAAGAATAATAAAATGTTCGATGGTAGAGCCTTGCATTTCAGAAAACAGATTGGCCAGGTAGGTATAGTTGTAACCCAGTTTTTCGCTTAAATAGGTGGAGAAATTTGTTTTCTGTAGGTCCTCAGAATAGTGGACCATTTCTATGATGGTGGTTTTTATCTTCTCAATGAGAATGGATTTTTTATCGTCCATCAGCTCAAGGCCAGATTGGAGAAGTTCGTTTCGGAGGTAGGAAATTTGCCCGGCATTTAATTCCTCCATCACATCTACTTCGCCCAGGTCTATCACCACAAAGTGGAGTTGCATGGTTTTGAGAATCTCTCTCACAGCCAACTTGCAACGGTTGCTCACCATGTATTTTATATGTAGTTTCAAATTGTAAGTTTGATAGGTAATCGATATTTGCAAAACTGAACTTATGGCTTTTTAAATCCATTACATAATTCAAGTTTATTTTATCGAAATATACATATTGCATCAGATAAAATTGCCAGCTTATTGAATTGTTGGCAACGCATTTGTACCTTATGGTCGTTTGCCTTTTCGATATCTGGGACCTGTAGCCGCTACTCTTTTTCCAATTGTCGGTTATGTCATCATGAAAAAAGCCTTATAGCCCTTGCAAGGTAATAATTATGAAAATAAAAATTATAAAAACGAAACTCTAAAAACTTAATACGACCTGTTATTTGCATATCGAACAATCAACAATAAAGGACTGGCTCCTACCCGCTTCTACATTTGGTCTTACTTAAATATATCAATGCCATAATCCCAAAGTCGATTTTTCATTTTCAACCCAATGCTAAAAACACCTTCATTCATTATGAGGGTGTTTTTTTTTACTGTGAAAATTGAAAGTCTTTCTCAATAGAATACAACGAGAACCTTTTTTGATTGTCAGACCTTTGCCATGCAGAATAAGTCTGGATTGAATTTGTGAAAAACGAAAGGAGACTGCTTATAAAAAGGCGATTCAATTTCGGATCATAGCAATGTAAATCAGGACTTATTACTGCGACTATCAAGAAAACCATGAACAACGAAACAGAATTAGAAATCAACTGGATCGAATTAAAAGCAAAGCTTAAGCAAGAATTTGCCATGCTCGCTGACAGCGATGTGTTGGTGGTGGAAAGCAAGCAAGACGAACTGCTTGGCAGACTACAATCCAAACTTGGAAAAACAAAAGAAGAACTTCACAAGCTCATTTTAGAACTATAAAACCTAAAAACAATGAATATAATGAAAATGACAAATGTAACGCTGGCGATTTATTCCCTGGCAATTACCTCTCTGGCTGTTCTAACCAATTGCAACAGTCCGGCAGATAAAGTTGAACACGCCACAGAAGAAGTGACGGAGGCCAACAAAGAACTGGCCAAAGCCGACATGGATTACATGGCTGATATGGAGATCTACAAAAAGGAAATAGCTGAACAGATAGAGAAAAACAACATTAAAATCTCTGAATTGAAGGCCAAAAACGAAAAAGAAAAGGCAAAAGTCAAAGCAGAAACAGCCAAACGCATAGCGGAGCTTGACCAAAAAAACCTGAACATGAAAGAAAAACTTAATGCATACCAGGAAGAAGGAAAAGAAAACTGGGACCGCTTCAAAACGGAATTTAACCACGACATGGAAGGCCTTGGAAAGGCATTTCAGGACCTGGGTGTAGATAACAAAAAATAAGCCATCCCTACTTTCAAGCCTGGTCTCTAAAAACCAAAAAATCATGACATATTCAACCACAGGACCATCCACCAAACAACAAAATTGGGCTGAGCAAAAGATAAAATTGAAGTCAAAATACCCATACCTTATGGAATCTGATTTTCATCTTCAGGAAGAAAAAAGGGAGGAAATGATTGCCAGAATTCAAAAGAAATCCGGCAAATCAAAAACTGAATTTACAGAAATTCTAAAGGCGCTTTAATCACATTTTTTGAAATTTTGGAAAGCGCCTGGCAGATTGTCCGGCGTTTTTTTTTGTCTTCCACCATGGTTCATCTAAAGGTCTGGTTTTAAAACTTTAAACATCAATCCAATGACTTTTTATCCACTTCAAATCAAGGGTCCAGCTGCCAATTATGGCTTGTTTAAACTGGTCAAACCATTTAAAACATGGTTACAAATGGCATTTAGCTCCAAAAAGGACAAAGTACTAAAAGCCCAAAAAACAGCTACTCACCCAAAAATCAAACTGGTTAGGAAATCTGTTGTCCTTATCTCGTCCTTGGCTGGAATTGGTTTTTGCTATTTCTTATTACTTCCATTTTATGCAAGCATGGACCATTTTGCCTTTTTCCTAATGGCTTTTTTGGTGGCTGCAACCTTTGTGGAAATTGGCCATTTGGTTTGGGGGAAAGAGGAAAAAAAGCTTTGATTTTGGAATTGCTGGTCATTTTCAAATCGACTTATCTCATCATCGCCATGTGTCTTCAACAGACAAAAAAGATGGACCTACCACTGAAAAAATATAGTAATGCCCTGAACAAGAATATATTTCAATTTCAGTGTCTTTTTTAGCTGAAAGTTGCTCAAAAGCAATTCTCAGCTTGTATAAAAATCCAGATTCCATTTCAGAATGCCGAACTCGAAATCGTGGTTTGCATGTCACAAACTTTAAATAAAATTCTTATTGATTTGATTTAAAAAGTAGAGCAAACCTTCCAGGTTTTACAGACATTTTCCAAACAAGTAAAAAGGTTTTACAACAATTTTTCATTTTTCTGTAAGACTTTAACTGCAAGCTTTTTCCTGTTTTGTAAGGCAAATCATTTGAGATTTCCGAACCACAGTTTTGAATAAAAAAATCATTTTATTTCTAATTTCTGCCACTGCTTTAAGCTCTTGCGGTGTCAATCAAGCCTTTTTGTTGAAACAAAATCTCAATCCTACCCCTGACCAACTTTCATCCAATAATTTTAAAATTCTGGAGAAGGTAGTTGGGAGTGCTGATGTAGCATATGGGTTAGGCTTTGGTCGTATGTCAAAAACAAGACTTTATGAAAGTGCGTACGCAGACCTGCGATCAAATGCCATTATCAATGGGGTAACAGAAGAGCATGTTGGGGGTGTAATTCCATTTTCATGGAAAAGGACCTTATCCGTAAGCACCAATGTATTTGAGTCTACTCTAGAAAAATTTTGTACCCATCCAAATGAAAAAAAATAATGCCAAATAAGCCCATTGAAAACGTCCTAATTGTTGTAGCCCATCCGGATGATGAAATCCTTTGGGCTGGAGGCACCATTTTAAGCCATCCGGATTGGAAATGTTTTATCATTTCTGTATGCCGTGGAGGCGATGAAGAAAGGTCCATTCGATTTTTTAATGCCTTGAAAATACTCCATGCTGAAGGTGCAATGGCAGATTTGGACGATAGCCCACAACAGGATCCTTTAGATAAATCAGAATTGGAATCTACCATTCTATCTCTGGTTCCTGCTCAATCTTATGACCTGATTATTACCCACAATCCCCATGGAGAATACACCCGGCACATTCGTCATGAGGAGGTTAGTAAAGCTGTTTTTGAACTTTGGTTTGACAATCAGATTCAGGCACCTGCTCTCTGGACTTTTGCCTACAAAGATGGAGGCGAGGTTTTCTATCCCAAACCAATGGAAAATGCCAATCACCATGTGATGCTAACTGATGAAATCTGGGACCAGAAATATCGCCTGCTTACAGAAACCTATGGTTTTGAAGAAGGAAGCTGGGAGGCAAAAACCTGCCCTAAATCCGAAGCTTTTGCCCAATATAAAAAATGGGCCCAAATTGAGGAAGACCTAAAACAAACACTGCATGAAAGTCCTGGTTCTGTATGATTATCCACCTGCCCCGGGTGGACTGGCCACGCAAGGCGATTTGCTTTACAAGGGTTTACTGGAACTAGATGTAGATGTTCATGCAGCACATTTGGAGTCCAGCCAGGAAAAGGAGTGGTACTACCGTTGGTTTAAGCCCGATGTTGTAGTCGGTGTTGGATATTGGGGGCACACGCCACAGTTGGTTTTGCATCCCCAGCATCATGGCATTCAGGCAGTTCCCTGGCTTGTAGCAGATGGATATATTGCCAATTATCAGGACACACTCAATGCGCTTCCGCTCATTTTAGTTACCTCCAACTGGGTAAAGGAAATGTACATGCGGGATGGGATTCATGGGGATAAAATACATGTACTGCCCGTGGGTTGTGATACAGATGCATTTATCCCGTTTTCGAAAGTGGACCAAAAGATTTTAGCCATTCGGGAGGCCTTGGGGGTTTCTCCTGAACAACTCATGATTCTAACCATTGGTGGTGATGCGGCTTCAAAAGGTGCGCAGGAAGTAATGCAGGCATTGGCCAGCCTGGATGGCAACATTACCGATTGGAAATATGTTTGCAAAGTTTGGCCTCAACCCAGAACCAGTACCCAAAATTCGGAAGACCGACGGATGGCAGAGGCCCTGGGGATAGAAAAAAATGTAATTTATACCACCAACACCATTTCCAGAAACTTCATTCCATACCTCATAGGTGCCTGCGATATTTATGCAGCACCTTCCCGTTTGGAAGGATTTGGAATGCCTCAGGTAGAAGCCGGTGCCTGTGGAAAACCAGTGATTGGCATAAAAGCAATGGGCATGCTCGATACTTTGGTGGATGGTGAGACCGCTTTTCTGGCCGGAGTGGCCCAAAAAATAGTTGTCAATCAAGTAATACTGGGGCCGGAATCAGGATACGAGGAAAACCACAAAATCAATTTTGAAGAACCCAGAACGGTAGATTACCGGGCAAGCGTTCCGGATATCGCAAAGTTTTTGAATGTATTGATGCATGACGCACCGCTTCGGGATAAAATGGGGATGGCAGGGCGTAAAAGGGTTGTAGCTCAGTTTGATTACAGGATTGTAGCAAAAAAGTTTGTACAAATAATAAACGATGTGCTGGGTATCCAATAACACAAAAAAACATGAGAACTGAAAATCAATTGGAAATAGAAGCAGCCAAAAAAGCGGCTTTGCAGGTATTGCTTCACAATGCCCATGGGCCATTTGAGGATTTACCCAGAACGGCGGGCTGGGGATATCCGGAACCTTATACAAGGGACTTGATGTTTTCCATTCTTGGCATTGCAGTTTCTGATAACAATGAATTGCTGGGCAGCATTAGAATAGTGCTGGAAACACTTGCAAAACACCAGACACTGCATGGCCACATTTGCTCTCTGGTACACGATGGAGACGACAGAGGCTCCAGCGATACTACGCCATTGTTTTTGTTGGGTGTCGGCATTTATAGAAAACGGGTTTTTGAACCCCAATTTCTTGAGGAAGCAGTAGCAAAAGCGCTTCTTTGGATGGAATATCAAAGTCCTTCTGACCGCTATCTGGTCGCCCAACAGCCCACCAGCGATTGGCGGGACGAAAAATGGGTTTTGGGTTATGGTTTATATGTAAACACATTGGTTTATAGCTATCTGAGGATACTGGGCAAAGATGAACGTGCGCAAAAAGTAAAAAATGAAATGAGCAAGTTTACCATAACCCAGGGGGTGATGAACAAACACATTCATGAAGGCCTGGTGGTGAAGCAAAAGCCCTATTATGCTTTCTGGTCGTATAAAATCCACAATAGCGAACGATTTGATTTGCTGGGCAATAGTCTGGCCATACTTTCCGGAATTGCTTCTCCGGGACGTGCCGATGAAATGGTTACCTGGATTGAAGCTGAATGTTCTATGATGCAAAAAAACGGCAACCTAACCTTGAATCTTCCTCCCAATTTTTTTCCATTCACCAATCCTGAAGACCCCGATTGGCACAGCCGGTATGCCCAGTTCAACCAACCGGGCGACTACCACAATGGCGGCATCTGGCCATTTATCTGTGGGTTTTACATTGCAGCCCTGGTTGCTGCAAAACACTTTTCTTTGGCAAAAGAAAAACTGATTGCCCTAACCCATGCCATCCAATTGACAACAGACGACAAGCTTTCTTTTGGTTTCAATGAGTGGATAAAAGCCCAAACCGGAAAACCTATGGGCCAGAACTGGCAAACCTGGAGTGCCGCTCTTTATCTCTACGCTGCCCGTTGTGTGGAAGAAGGCCAAACACCTTATTTTGAGGAGATGCGGATGAGTTGAAACGTGTAAAAAAAGAAAATGTCCTTTCGGAATTTAAAACAAACGATTCAACCTCGGCTGCAGTCGATGTCTGACAAAAAAAGTAAAGGGTGAAGAAACCTGCCGCGAAAAAAAGAATACGAATATGGACCTATCCAATCAACTGCTGATCCGCAAATTATTCCCGGTCAAAACTGCCTTGTAAACCGTCAGTCCACCGGAACCATTGCCGTTTTTGCCTTTACCGTTTATATCAAAGTTGGCTCCATGGACTGAGCAATAAAAATCGTTGCTGGCCTTTCTGTAAGCCACTTGTTTCTGGCCTTCATGGCTGCAAATCACCGTAACAGCTACGTAGGTATTGGCTGCGGTACATACAATAACCACATCTTGGACTACCAGAAAATTGCCGGTTGTTTTCAGAGAAGCGTAAGCAGCATCGTCCAGATTGATGGTAAAGTCTTTTGAACCGGCAGGCGTTACATCCGATTTAGAACAGGATGACAAACCTCCCATGCACAATGCAGCTACAAGTGCAGCACCCGTTATACCCATACTTTTCAGAAATTGAGCCCTTGAAATTGGCCCTTGCATTGGTGTGTAGTTTTCCATTTCGATTGAATAATTTTAATAAGATGCAAGTTGCACATTAATTTAATGTATTGAATTAGAAATAGATTGGAAATCAAATGAAAAATAGATGCTTTTACTCAGGACCACACCTTTCCATTGTTGCATCGATTGTTAAAAAACTTTCCAGACATACGATTTAGTTGGTGAAACTCCGACAAAGGCGAATTCCCATTTTGTGTTTAACAATATAGTTTTTAGTTAATTCAAATACAGTAAATGAATAAAACTATGTTTAAAGCTTCCATTGATTCTTTTATGATTATTAATTCGATCTGTTCTTTCTAGATGAAATCTTCTTTTTTTAAAGTCTTTTCATACATTGCCGGCTGAAAACTTAATTTATAGCATCAAAAAACCAAGAAAAGTGAAAATATTTTTATTATCTTCTCTGGCGGTCCTATGCCTTGCCAAAGCCGGAATGGCCCAAACAACGCTTTATGTACCAGGCACTTATCCATCCATTCAGGCGGCAGTCAATGCATCTACCCATCCGCTCGATGTAGTAGAGGTGGCTTCTGGTACCTATTCAGGTGCCATCAACATCAGTAAATCTCTTTCCATTCATGGACCTAATATAGGTACAACAGGAAATGGCATCAGGTTGGCCGAAGCGGTAATCTCCGATTCTAAAATTACCATTTCGGGTGCGAATACAGTAAACATAGATGGGATTAAAATTTTCCAAACCAACGCTACAAACGATGCAGTTTTACTTGGTGGAACCTCCGAGGTTACAATTAAAAACTGCATAGTAGAGCGTTTTGGATTTGCAACAGGCATTATTGCCAGAGCCATTACAGCTTCGGCGGGTCCGGGAGCCAAAACAATAGTGAACAATCTTTTTACAGGCGATGTATCAGGTGGGCTTTTTTCAGGCCACAAAACATGGAACTCAGGCATTTACCTCAATGGAGCAGGCAGTACAGTTCAAATCCAAAACAATGTGTTTCAAAACTGCAGGACAGGCATCAATTTAGATGATTTCAATTCAGGGATTAATATAATTGGAAACACCTTTGAAAATAACGGCACCCACATGTCATTTGGCGGTGTATTGCCCACAAGCGGGCAGTTCGTGTTGCCAGTAAATGCATTTAAAACACCATTAGACGGCATCATTAATCTTTCAAATGTGAATGTTAATTTCAGACTGGATATTTCCAGTAGTACGTTAAATGGAGTTTCCTTCGCTGCGTATCCGTTGGCAAATCTTTTTCAGATTGAGCAGTCTATGTACCATAGAGGCAGATCTGGCAGAAATGGATTGGTTACCTATGTGCCTAACCATCAATATGTGATTCCCGTGAATCCATCAATACAATCGGCCATTAATTATGCCGTTGCTGGTCACACCATTCAAGTTTCTCCTGGAACATTTACTGAAAATATCAAAATTAACTTAAAAGTCAATATTCTGGGATCGGGAAGCGGAAGTGACCCGGCCACCAATACTCTTTTGACCCAAACTGCTGCAGGAAGTGGTGATTCTAAAGTAGGTGTAGTTCAATTAAATGCATCTGGAACCATTGGAGATCCAGTTTTGATTAAAGACATCCGGATATTGCCACAAGGCATAGCAGGCATTTCGGTTGGTAAATTTGTGCAATCAACCGGCACCAATATTTCCTATGTTTCACTTGACAATGTGCATGTGTATGGCACAAATCAGCCTAGCGCATGCACTGAACAGGAAAGAGGCTTTTATGTAGATTTAACATCTTCTATTTCCAATCTAACCGTTGCCAACAGTGCATTTAATAGCCTGATTTATGGTTGGTATTTTCAAAAAGCGGTGAGTGCAGATGCCAGTACTGTTTCGATGGTTACGGTTACCAATACAGAATTTAAAGACAATGTTTCCAAAGGATTGTATGCAGAAAAATTGACCAACGCTTCTTTTGAAGGCTGTTCAGTAACCAACAATGGCGATGCCGCCTGGGGAAATACCTGCGTATTTTTCAAGCCATTTCTTGCAGGATTCGACATCAACCTGAAATCTGGCACGTATCAAAATATTGCCATACGAAATTCGGTTTTTACCGGAAATGGAACAGGTGAGGCCAAAGAAGGTGCAGCATTGGTAATAAAAGCAAGAAACGATGCCCCAAGTTATTCAACATTTCCAGCAACTCTTTCTAATGTTCTGGTTGAAAACTGTATCATATCCGGTAATGAAAGAGGAATCAGAATTGGTGAGCCTGGTAAAAACAATGCAGGTCCAACAAATGTGCTCATTAAAAGTAGTTCCTTTAGTGGAAATGTAAAAACGTATTCCGGTATTGATGGGTCTGCTTATGGAAATTTAGTCAATTTAAGCTCTGCCCCAGTTGTAGCCACTTGTAATTGGCTTGGATCTACCAATTTAGCTAACATTAGTTCAGGTATTTTCGGAGATATTAGTTATGTTCCTTTTTTGCAGAACGCTAATGATGGAAATGCAAATATTGGATTTCAGCCCACTGCAGTATGCAACAATTGTGATGGGAGTAACAGCAATGGATTTCCAGATCTGGCTGCCCCAACTTCAATTTCAGGTCCGGCAGGCGTATGCAGAAATGCAACAAATCAAGCATTTAGTGTTAGTCCTGTAGAAGGTGCATCATCTTATGTTTGGACATTGCCGGCCGGTGCCACTGGAAGCTCCAATACAAATAGCATAATGGTTTCTTTTTCAAATACTTATATAACAGGAACTATATGTGTAAAAGCAATTAACGCATGTAGTGAGTCCTTTAGTTTTTGTAGAAATATCTTGTATTATTCCGCTATACCAGCAAGACCTGGAACAATTTCTGGTATTGGAGTAGGTGCATGCTCTTCTGAAAATAAGACATTCAGCGTCGGTTCTGTTGCAAATGCCACTACCTACAATTGGATTGCTCCGGTAAATTCAAGTATCATTAGCGGCCAGGGGACTAATTCT
>JAIXQU010000121.1 GCA_027485575.1 Cytophagaceae bacterium | reverse complement strand
TCCCCCTTCCGCTGCCAGCAATGTCGAAGCTGGTAACCTTGTGTATATGAAAGGCTTTCAGGCACCCACACTTCGGGCAGAAATTCACCGTTCAAAAACCATTTGGGCTTGGGTAGGAGGCCATGGACTAAGCCGCCCATTTGAAAAATCTGCCTATAAACTCAAAGATGCCAAAGGAAATGAAATTCCGATTGCCTCCGTTTTGCCAAACGACAGCTCCAAAACGCTGATAACTCCAGCCATTGAACTGGACATCCGCCGGGTTTATTACCTTGAAATTCCTGCCCACAACCTCAAGGCATTTTGCTCTTACGATGGCTGGATGAGGGACCTGTATTCGGATAAAGAATTGGGCGCCAATGTTTCAGAAAACGGACAGAAAACCCATTTCAGGCTGTTTGCTCCAAGGGCATTAAAGGTGATTCTTTACCTGTATAATCAGAACAACGACACCGTTCCCTACCAAATCCGGGATTTGGAAAAAGACAAAGACGGGGTTTGGGAGATCAGTTTCGATGGTGATTTGCATGGCCAATGGTACGACTATACCATCCACGGTCTGGTCGATCCGGGAAATTATTTCTTTGAAACCCACCCCTACCATATCTCAGATCCCTATGCCCGGGTGGTAGAAGAATCATATGGAAAATCGAGGGTCTGGAGAAAAACAAAACCTGCAACACCTTTGGCAAAGGGAATTCCAAAATTAAAGGATCTGATTTCCTACGAGGTGCATGTGGAAGATTTCACCAATCTCCTTCCAGTGCCGGAAAACCTCAAAGGGACCATTCCAGCTATGGTAATGCCAGGCTTAAAAAATGAAACCGGCCAAAAAATTGGTTTCGATCATTTATGTGATTTGGGCATCAATGCCGTTCACCTGATGCCCATGCAGGAGTTTATCCATTATCCGGATGCGGAATGGAAGTCTGCCTTCCAAAAAGACCCCTACATGAAAGAGCAAGGGATTTCGGAAAGGGATTACAACTGGGGATATATGACCAGCCATTCGTTTACCATTGAAAGCCAGTACAGAGACAGAAAATCAGAACCCGGGGCCCAAAGAGACCAGTTCAGGGATTTGGTACAGGCTTTTCACAACAAAGGCATTGCAGTTCTGGTCGATTTTGTGTTTAACCATACCGCTTCGAGCATGCTGGAAAGAGGCTGGTTGTTTTCATTTCAAGCCATTGACCAGCAATATTATTACAGAAACAAAAATCTGAGTCTGATAGGTGAATATGGCAATGAAACCAAATCTGAAAACCGCCCGATGGTGCAGCGATGGATTGTGGACCAGTGCAAACATTTTATTCAGGAATTCGGCGTAGATGGATTCAGGATTGATTTGGCGGGCCAGACCGACCAGCAAACCCTGAAAATGTTGCGCAGAGAACTCGGACCAGACATTATCATTTATGGTGAACCCTGGATTGCTTCCAATGACCCTGATTATGAAGCCCATCCGGACTGGGACTGGTACAAAGCCGATGCGCCCATCTGCTATTTTAATGACGATGCAAGAAATGCATTCAAGGGCCCGGTTTCCAATCCCGAAAATAAATTGACTGACAGGGGCTTTGCCGGTGGAAACACCAAAGAAAGAGAAAATGTGAAGCGTGGACTATCTTCTACTTTTCCGGATGAGAAAACCCCACTTTCAGGAATAAAATACCTGGATATCCACGACAATTGGGCACTTGCAGACCAGTTTGCTGAGAAAAACTGGGATGGCCGGTTGGGTGTAGATGAAAGGGCATTTAAAATTGCGGCTACTTTGCTTTATACAAGCACCGGGCCCATAGTTACCCATGGCGGCACCGAATTCATGCGCTCCAAAGGACTGGCACCATTAAAGGAAGTGGTTAAAAAAACTGCCATTTCGGGTCCGCTTTACTACCATGGCAAGCGGGATACCTACAATTTAAGATTTGCAAACCAGTTTATCTGGGAAAATCTTGGAAAAACCAAGTCCGACAAAAACATCAATTGTGATTTCAAAGGAATGCATGCTTTCTGGAAAGGATTAAATGCCTTCCGCAATTCAAACTATGGAAGTATTTTCAGGCAGGAAGAGAAATTACCTAAGGGCTACTTCCAGTTCTTCAGTCCTGAAAACGAAGCGCTTCTCGGCTACCTTGTGGACAACAAGGTTTTGGTGGTTATCAATGTAAGTGAAAAAGCAGATGTTTTTAAAGACATTGCGCTGCCCGCAGGAAAATGGAAGCAGGTTGCCAATATTTCTTCCGTTGACCTTTCCGGCGTGAGGGGAACCGCTTTAAATGGAGGTGCTAAAAATGACATTTCCATTGGAGGCAAAGACCTCAAAATCTGGGTGATTGAATAGATATTTTTCCTTTACTGGAATTTAATCAATTTCTGCCGCTTGCCTTTGGATGAAATCATCCAATAAATTCCGCTGGGCCATATTTTTGTTTCAATGCTTTCTACCCATTTTTCCCACTTCGATCTCCAGAAAATATCCTGATTATAAGCCTGCCCATCGGTAGGCACTATTGGTAGAAAAAAGTTCTAATCAAATTTTGAAAGTCCCCTTGGGGACGAAATATTTGTGCGAGCAAAAAAGCTATAATTCTATGGCCAATACCTACACCCAAATCCATATTCAAACTGTATTCTGCGTATCAAACAGGGATAACCTCATTGCGATAGACTGGAAAGATGAGTTGTACAAATACATCACTGCTATAGTTCAAAAAAATGGTCATAAACTTCTGATTATAAATGGGATGCCTGATCATATTCATATGTTTTTTGGGTTTAGAACTA
>JAIXQU010000146.1 GCA_027485575.1 Cytophagaceae bacterium | reverse complement strand
TTAATTGTCGGTTTCCGAGATTCATACTTTTTGGCATTGCCCCAAAAAGTATGCAAAAAACTCTAGCTTTTCCAATGCTCCTTCCCGCTTCCGGCCCACCCTCGCTGGAAAAGCTTCCTGCCCGCCTTTTTAAAATGCAAGCTTTTTGATTGGTTTGTTTTAAAAGCCTTGCACATTTATCTTAAATTTCAATCTTAAACAGTTGATAATAAGTAGATATAAGCTTTTTCAGCAGGCCCTAACTAGGCTATAAAAAAAAACAGCCGACATATAGTAACATATTGCCGGCTGTTTTTCAGTAAAATTCTTTACAAAGGAATATTTCCGTGCTTCTTTTTTGGTAGAGTCGCCACTTTGTTTTCCAACATTTCGAAAGCAAAAATTAGCTTTTCTCTGGATTGATGTGGCATAATCACCTCATCTACATAGCCACGGTGTGCTGCCCGATATGGAGTCGCAAACTTCTTGTTGTATTCGTTAATCTTTTCTTCCAGGGTTTTTTCAGGGTTTTCTGATTGGCTAATCTCCTTTTTGAAAATAATTTCTGATGCGCCTTTAGCACCCATAACCGCAATTTCTGCCATTGGCCATGCAAAATTCATATCGGCACCAATGTGCTTTGAATTCATCACATCATATGCTCCGCCATAAGCTTTTCTGGTAATCAAGGTTACCCTCGGAACTGTTGCTTCTGAAAATGCATACAATAGTTTGGCGCCATTGGTGATGATTGCATTCCACTCCTGGTCGGTGCCAGGTAAAAATCCGGGAACATCTTCCAAAACCAAAAGAGGAATGTTAAAACAATCGCAAAAACGAACAAACCTGGCCGCTTTTTTACTTGCGTTGATGTCCAGTACCCCTGCTAAAACCAAAGGCTGGTTGCCAACTATTCCAATGCTTCTGCCAGCCAGTCTGGCAAAACCAACTACAATGTTTTCCGCATAGTTGCCATGGACTTCGTAGAAAGAATCTCCATCCGCGATTTGCTCAATCACCTCTTTCATGTCATAAGGCTGATTTGGGTTTTCCGGTATGATATCATCCAAAGCCGCTCTTAATTCATTGCTTATAGCGTAGTTTACCCTAGGTGCCTCATCTTCACAATTTTGAGGCATGTAGCTCAGTAGTTTTTTGATTTGTAAAATACAATCTACTTCATTGGGTGCAGTAAAATGGGCCACGCCACTTTTTGAACTATGGGTAGAAGCGCCACCCAATTCTTCCGATGTAACTACTTCATTGGTAACGGTTTCAACTACTTTTGGGCCGGTTACAAACATGTAACTTGTATTCTCGACCATCATTATAAAATCTGTAATGGCGGGAGAATAAACGGCTCCTCCGGCACATGGACCCATGATGGCAGAAATTTGTGGAACGACTCCGGAAGCAAGGGTGTTGAGGTAAAAAATATCCGCATAACCGGCCAATGAAACCACACCTTCCTGAATTCTGGCGCCTCCGCTGTCGTTTAATCCAATTACCGGGGCACCATTTTTCATGGCCAGATTCATGATTTTAACAATTTTTTCGGCATGTGTTTCTGAAAGTGCACCTCCAAAAACAGTAAAGTCCTGAGAGAAAACATAAACCATTCTGCCATTTACTTTCCCGTAGCCTGTTATTACCCCGTCTCCAAGATAATATTCTTTGTCCAATCCAAAGTCTTTGCAACGGTGCATCACGAATTTGCCAATTTCCTGAAAAGTTCCTTTGTCTATCAGTAAATCAATTCTTTCTCTGGCAGTTAGCTTGCCTTTTTTGTGTTGCGCATCTTGTCGGGCTTTGCCCCCTCCAAGCAATACTTCTTCATTTTTTTGCTGAAGGATTTCGAATTTTTCCTGGTGTTTTTTCAAGGCCGTTAAATATTTTTAGGAAGGGGCGAAAGTAATTTGAATTTTTGTGGCATAAACTGAAAACCTTGGTTGTGGCAAAAAAAACTGATTTATTTTTTTTAAAAACCCTTCGAATTGCCTTTTTGATTGCTTTTTTTATTGGGATAAATGCTTTGGAATCGATTGGGCAAACGGAGGAACAAGAAGAAAAGCCGAACCATACCCATGCAGAGGAAGGGCCAATTTTTGTGAGTTTTGGGGCCAATCTTTCTAAAGTGTATGGCAAGGAGTTTCCCATTGACTTTACATATCAGAAGTCTTTTGAAGGTGGATTGTGGCTTAAATATCTGGTTTTTGATGCAAGGCCTTTTTATGCGGGTATGGAATTTCAGAGGCGGGGATATAACTATGACTATGTGAAAAAGGGGACTTTGACAAATGGAAAACTATTTAAAGACAGGGCCAAGGGAAATGTGGTATTGAACTATATATCAATACCTTTTCTGTTTGAAATTCCGATTGTTAAGCCCGAGAGTAGGTTTCAGGTCATGGCGGGATTGGGCATTGGCCTGCGTGTTTTTTTTAAAGAAAAGTTTGTGGCGAGCCGGTTTATTCCTCAGGATTCGCTTCTGATTCAGGTTCCTTATGAAAAGGTGAGAAATGATGCTTTGGACTATCTGGAATTTAATCTTTGCTTTGGGCTGAAGTATAAAATACTGCCGAGGATGGAAATATTGGCGATGGGATCTTTAAAAGGGGCGGGGTTTTCTATATCGAAGGAAAACTTTTTAACGAGGACAGAATTGCACAATGTTTTTTCTTTGAAGTTGTTGTATAAGGTTACCAGTTTGGAAGGGCTTTCGATTTTGTAGGGGAAAGTTTGTCTGTTCTGGTTTTGAAAATGACCATTGAAGTTTCGGAAAAGAAATATGTAATGATCGGGTGAGTGACCTTTGGCTTATAAAAAATCTTGAAAGCGCTTTGCTAACGCACAGGATAGGAGAGTAAATGCGTTGGTAAATAGTTAAATGGAAAAGAGCAGGATTGGTCAATAAATTGCTGATTTGGTTTGGAAGACGATCAAGCTCAGGGCTTGGACCGAGTTTGTTTTGGATTTTCCATGGCATGAAATGGTTATAATAGCGTTTATTTTAAGTTTTTCTAAAACAATAAGGATTTTTCAATATTAGAAATAAGTTACCCATGGGTTAAAAGAATTTTCCGATGCTTGTTTGAAGTTTACAATTGATAGAAATAAGTTTGCTTGTGCTTGCTCTTAAATTTACAATGGTGAGAGTGGCATTAGTTTTAAAATAATATGATAAAAACGTTTTTGAGAATTTCAATAATTCTAATCTTATCCCTTCAATCTTGCAGATATGTGCAAGTAGTTTCCTTAGCTGGAAATAATACTAAGTTGGAAAAACATCTGGTTTTTGAAAATGACTCCGTTAAAATCATTTATGATATTTGGGCGCATCAAGGAATTCTTTCTTTTTCGGTTTATAATAAGATGAATAAGCCTTTATATATTGATTGGAAAAAATGCTCATACATCTTAAACAACAACAAGAAATTAGACTATTTCGTGGATTTTGAAAAATCAGAACAAGTTAGTTATTATCAAGGATATCTGTATAGCGGTTTATTTGGCGTGGTTGGCCCATCTTCAGTTGGAGTGGGAACTCAAACAACATTTAAATCTGAAAGGATAACCTTTATACCACCTCATTCTTTTATTGGGTCTTCTAAGTTCAAACTTACTACAGGCCATTATAAACTATTAAATCCTGTATTAGAAGAAGTTCCAAAGAGTTGGAAGTCAAATTCTAAAAAAACAACAAAAATTAAAAGATTGGATTTTGCCAATCAAGAGGATTCTCCAGAAAAATTTAGAAATTTTTTAACTTTATCAACTTCAGAAAAGTTCGAAACTGAATTTTATATTGAAAATAGTTTTTGGGTTAGTCAAATTTTTGAGATGAAAAGAAAACAGTTTTTAGGAAGAAATCGAGATGGAGGGACTTATTTACAGGCTAATCGGTTTTATACGTATTTAAATTCTGACCCAGATGTATATTAGTAAAAAAATAAAATTGGGTAGAGCACTCATGGACCTATTAAAAATCCTAAGAGTGCTTTGCTAACGCACAAGATAGAAACTGTAAACCGCATATTTGCCTTTGTTGGTGTTTTTCACCAACAAAAACTCTTTTGGTAAAGCAATCTGTGAAATGTGAAGAAACCTTCGCATTGAGGTTGTAGGTCAACGTGTGCGCCTTGGCGGAAAGACACAACAACGGCAAGAGGGGGAATCCAACCAAAAGGGTTGATAAGTAGGTTTTTGGATTACTGGATTTTTAGTGTTGGTGGGGTGGAGGAATTGTCTGAATCGGAATTTGCAAAATTCAAAATAAGTTTTTTGAGTTCTGGTAAATCCGCTAAATGATATTTACCAGACAACCAATCTATCTGGTTCTAAAACAATTAACATGGCATTGGATTGGAATGCAATTTCAATTTGGTTGAAATTGTCTGAGAGTAGCTTTGTGAGGTAAGTGTTGGAAACATTGCCAATAGAAATCAAAAGAATGGCAGGAGGAAAGCCGAAAAGTAAAAAGTAGTTTAAAAAGTCCTTGTCCTTTGTTACCACTATGAAATCCTCTTTCTGTGCGATGGAAATAATTTGCTTATCGTCCATGAGATGGCCATTCGGCCAGCGGGTATTATGTTGAGCGGTATGTCCTTTCCATGCAAAAAGTGATTCCAGAACAGGTGGCAGTTGGGTATCGATTATAAACTTCAAGCAGCTATAAATTTAAAACTTCTGCCATTTGCCAAGTGGGCTGCATAAAGCAAAACCTGTTGAATATCGGCTTCTTCCAAATATGGGTAATCGGCTAGAATTTCAGCGTTGGTCATGCCAGCGGCTAGTAGTTCCAATAATTGAGAAACTGTAAACCGCATATTTCTGATACTTGGTTTTCCAGAACATACTTCAGGATTAATGGTAATCCGGTTAAGTTCATTTTCCATATTTCAAAAGTAATATAATTCTTGAATCCTTCGCCTTTGTTGAAATTTTCACCTGTAAAAACTGACCTGGTAAAGCAATCTGTGAAGAAACCTTCGCATTGAGGTTGTTGGTCACAAGACACAACAACGGCAAGAGGGGCAATCCAACCAAAAGCGTTGACAAGTTAGATTTTATGGATTATGGAATTTTGGATCTTGGTGGGGTGGGGAAGTGGTTTGAATCTAGTCAAACGCCGGGCAAGCAGAATTTTTATGCTGGTTTTCACGATAATTCAGGAATGGAATTAGGCTTATTAAAGTAGTTCAGTTTCACCGCCTTCATATAGTGTCTCGGGATCTATGTCAGCATCGTTTGCCCAGGCTATGGTGTCGAAGCTGATTCTTACGGATTCAAACATTTCTTTTTGGTGAAGTTCCTTAAATATTCCGATGTTTAGATAAGGTTTCATATCAAATTTTTTTACTTCCCCATTTGCGAATGATACGCGGAGTTGAAAGTCTGAAAGTGGGGAAACATGAACTACTGCCGGATACATATTCACTTAGCTTAATGGTGCGATAGAAAATGGTTTTTCTCCTTTTTGGCAAAGTTCCCAATTTGCCATCAAAGATTCACGATGAATTTCGCCTTTGTTGGTGTTTTTCACCAACAAATACTCTTCTGGTAAAACAATCTGTGAAGAATCCATCGCAATGAGGTTGTTGGTCACAAGACACAACAACGGCAAAAAGCAGAATCTAAACAAATGGTTGGAAATTAAGGATTTATGGATTATAGGCTTTAAGATTCTTTTCTTTGTACAAAGAAAACTAAAATCAAATCAATCTTTTTTCCCAGACCTAAACGCTTCCTCATATAAATCAATCCATTCCTTAGGACTAATTTTTGAAGCCAGTTCACCAATCAGTTCAAAAGGAATATCGTCCATTTTTTTAAGGCGGATGCAACTCTTACCCATGTCTAATTTGGATTTGCAAACCTTGGCATATTCCGCCTGAAACCAGGCCAAAAGCTTGGGTTCTGCATAAATGCCCATGTGGTAGATGGCAATAAAATTCTTTTGAGAGGCAATGCTCAAAAAGGGTAATGGCAACTTAGGATCGCAATGATAACCAGCAGGATACAAAGAATGTGGAACCACATAGCCGATCATCCCATAACTTATACATTCCTGGAAACCCTTTGGCAATTTCTCTGAAATAATTTGCCTCAGTTTTTGGATTACCGGTTTCCTGTCATCAGGAAGTGATTCTACATATTCTTCCGGGGATTTGGCATTGGATGTCATTGTATTTTTTTGTTTCAAATTAATAACAAAGAATTCGTCCTTTCAAAAGTTTCATTTTTACCCGATTCGAATTGCTATCATGTCTTTAGGAAACATGAATATTTCTGAATTCTGTTTTTTTGTCAAAAGGTATTCAAACCGTTCGCTATTTGAATTTTGCCAGTTCCCAAAATTTAAAACGATACAAAAAAAGGTTTCATAATTTGCCGGCTGAAAAACTTTAAAATTATATGAAACAAATTTTCACAAGCCTAGCCATGGTTTGTTTTTTTGCCCTCACAGGATTTGGACAGCCGCTCTGGTTGCGTTATCCGGCCATTTCACCCGATGGGTCACAAATTGCATTTGTTTATAAAGGAGATATTTATAAAGTAAGCACCAATGGGGGAGAAGCCACTGCTTTAACCATTCATGAAGCACACGATTATATGCCTGTTTGGAGCCACGATGGTAAATCTATTGCTTTTGCCTCTGACCGATATGGCAACTTTGACGTTTTTGTAATACCGGCAAAAGGTGGTGAGGCCAAAAGAATCACCCAATCTTCTGCCTCGGACCAACCAACTGATTTTTCGGCAGATGATAAATCCGTTATTTTTCAATCAGGTCGGCAGGACCCGCATACATCAGTTCAATTTCCGGTAAAAATGCTGGGAGAGTTTTACGCTGTTCCGGTGGAAGGTGGAAATCCAAAGCAGTTGACTGCGGTATCGGGTGAATTGGCACATATTTCGCCTTCGGGTAATACCTTGGTTTTTCAGGACAACAAGGGATATGAAGATTATTACAGAAAGCACCAAACTTCCAGCATTGCCAGGGATATCTGGTCATTTGACATTGCCGGAAAGAAGTATAAAAAGCTGACCAGTTTTAAGGGTGAAGACAGGAACCCTGTTTTTGCCTCAGAGAAAGAGATTTATTATCTTTCTGAGCAACCAGCTTCATTCAATGTTTTTAAGCTAAACCTCGATAATCCATCTCAATCAGTTGCAGTTACAAAACTTGCAGATCACCCGATTAGAAATTTATCGGTTGGCAAAAATGGCCAGTTGTGCTTTAGTTATGATGGTGAAATTTATACCATGCAGGAAGGCGGTCAACCCAAAAAACTGGATATTACCATTTCCACCGATCCAAGGTCAAATTCGTATAAAAATATTCCAATCAATGGTGGCGTAAGCGAAATGTCTGTCAGCTCAAATGGAAAAGAGGTCGCTTATATAGTTAGAGGAGAGGTGTTTGTGAGTTCGGTTGAGGGAGGTGTGACAAAGAGAATAACAAACACCCCACAACAGGAAAGGTCGGTTTCATTTTCTCCGGACGGAAAAACATTGATGTATTCCAGCGAAAGAGGTTCAAGTTGGGATATCTTTCAAACCACCATTTTTAGAAAAGAAGAGCCTTATTTTTATCTTTCAACGCTTTTAAAGGAAGAGCCTTTGGTGGCCACACCAGCAGATGAGTTTCAATCTGCATTTTCACCGGATGGTAAGGAAATAGCTTATTATGAGGAAAGGACCACATTGAAGGTTTTTAATCTGGCCTCTAAAACAAGCAGAACAGTTTTACCCGCAGGAACCAATTATTCCTATTCAGATGGTGACCAGTGGTTTGATTGGAGTCCTGATAGTAAGTGGTTAACTTTTAATTATTTACAGCCAAATCATTGGATGGATGAAGTTGCCATTGCTCCGGCCGATGGGAAGGGTCCAATACGAAACCTGACCCAAAGCGGATATGATGAAGGTACTCCGAAGTTCATGGCCGGAGGTAAAATTATTATGTATAATTCCTGGAGAGATGGAATGAAAAGCCATGGAAGTTGGGGGGCTGAGAGTGATATGTACGCTATTTTTCCTACCCAGGAAGCTTTTGACAAATTTAAATTGAGCAAAACTGAATTTGCTTTGTTGAAAGAAACTGAAGAGAAGGAAAAGAAGGAAAAAGAAAAAAAGGAAGGTGAAGCAGCCAAGGACGATAAAAAGAAAAAGAAAACCCCGGCAGAAATTGCAAAAGCGAAAGCTGACAGTCTGGAAAAATCTGCTTTAAAAATCGAGTTTGATGGCATTTCTGACCGGAAAGCCAGATTGACTTTGCATAGTTCATTTCTTGGTGATGCAGTTTTAAGCCCGGATGGTGAAAAGTTGTTTTACACCTGTCGGTTTGAAAAGGGATTTAACCTTTGGGTGACCAGTTTAAGGGAAAAAAGCACCAAAATCCTTGCACCTTTGGATGCTCAATATGCCGGCGGACTTTCTATTGATAAAGAAGGAAAGCATCTTTTTCTATGGGTAGATGGCCGAATCACCAAAATAGAGGCAGAAAGTGGAAAGGTAGAGCCAATTGCAATTTCAGGTGAAATGCAGCTCAATGCATCCGCAGAAAGGGCTTATATGTTTGAGCATGCATGGAGACAAGTAGTAAAAAAGTTTTATCGTGTTGATTTGCAAGGTGTCCGCTGGGATTTTTACAAAAAAGCCTATGAGAAATTTCTTCCCTATATCAGTAATAACTATGATTTTGAAGAAATGCTTAGTGAACTTTTAGGTGAACTCAATGCCTCTCATACAGGCGCTGGTTTCCGTTCCTTCAAACCAGATGGTGATAAATCTCCTTCCCTGGGGGCATTGTACGATTTGGCTTATGTGGGGCCAGGTATCAAAATCGCAGAAGTGCTAAAAAATGGTCCAATGGATAAATTTGGATTGGGCATTAAAGCTGGGATGATTATTGAAAAAATTGATGGTCAGGCATTTCCAGCCAATGAAGAATGGACAATGCTGATTAGAAATAAAATAGGCCAGAATACCTTACTTAGCCTGAAGGATGAAAAAGGAGCTACCAAGGAAGTAGTAATTAAGCCGATACCTATGGGGGAAGAAGGTGAACTTATGTACAAGAGATGGTGTGAAGCAAGGAGGTCAGAAGTTGAAAAATTAAGTGGTGGTAGATTGGGTTATGTCCATGTCCGGGGCATGGATGATGATAGCTATAGAGTTGTATATGAAGAGGTTTTAGGAAAAAATGCAAACAAAGAAGCACTCATTGTAGATACCCGGTTTAACGGAGGTGGATGGCTGCATGATGACCTTTGCACCTTTTTAAGTGGCAAAAAATACGTGGATATGCAGCCAAGAGGCCAGAAAATTGGTTTTGACCCACAACGAAAATGGACAAAGCCAAGCTGTGTTTTGGTTAGCGAAAGTAACTATTCAGATGCCCATTTTTTTCCATTTGTATATAAAGAGCTAGGTATAGGAAAATTGATCGGAATGCCGGTTCCCGGGACAGCAACTGCAGTTTGGTGGGAGCCCCAAATTGACCAATCGGTTTATTTTGGAATTCCTCAGGTGGGAATTGTGGATAAAACCGGAAACTATTTGGAAAACACCCAGTTGGAAGTTGATGTAGAAGTTGGCCAGGACCCGGAAGTTTTGGTCTCTGGCAGGGATCAGCAAATTGAAAAAGCTGTAGAAGTTATGCTTAAAGATTTAGGCCAGAAGAAATAATCAGAAAAATAGACCGCAAAAAGGAAACAATCTCAAAAGGTTGTTTCCTTTTTTTTTGAACCAGTTTTTAGATTTTCTCTGACAGCATGCATGAGTTTTGTTTCTTTCTGAGCAGGAAACAATAGAATAACTTCAACCAGCTATTCAACTTCAATCAAAAACCTATTATGCCATTGATACCGGCATAGAGAGATAAATCTACCTGGCTTTAGTCTGATTTAATAGCCTTTCTTACGGGTTCAAATAGAGGCTATCAGGCTCGTCGAATGATTCTCATTTGCAACTTATTTTATCAAAATTTTTGTTCAAGCCGGCAAAACGAATATTTCATCCGGACTCAAGGGAAGAGAAAAAAGTAAGCCAAATCACGGTTCAGCAGGGTCATAAATTTGTCTTTTCCAACTTCAGAATTTTGACGAAAAATCCGGACATGACTTAAAATTCCAATTGGTATGACTTCAAATTTTGATTTGGCATTTCTAGAATTAGAAATTATACATAAGTTTGACCTTCTATTTTTGATACACCATAACATGATGACAAATTCAATTCCTGCTTTGAAGGACTGGGTCAATGAAATGACCGAGCATTTTTCACCCGAAAAAGTCCATTGGTGCACAGGTAGCGAGGAAGAATACAACTCGCTTTGCAATCAACTGGTTAGCAAGGGAACATTTATTAAACTCAATCAGGAGAAGAGACCGAACAGCTATGCTTGTTTCAGCGACCCCAGCGATGTGGCAAGGGTAGAATCGAGCACTTTTATTTGTACGAGGCGAAAAGATGATGCAGGCCCTACCAACAATTGGATGGAGCCCCGTCAAATGAAAAATATTCTGGAGGACCTTTCAAGAGGTTCAATGGCAGGAAGAACCATGTATGTGATTCCATTTTGCATGGGTCCAGTTGGTTCAAAACTTTCCCGCTATGGCATACAGATTACTGATAGCGAATATGTTGTGGTCAATATGAAGATAATGACCAGAATGGGCGATCAGGTAATGCCCTATTTACACGATGAAGTAGTGAAGTGTGTACATACTTTAGGGGCACCTTTAACTCCGGGTCAGGAAGATATAAAATGGCCATGTAACCCCAAAACAAAGTATATCACCCATTTTCCCGAGGAGCAACTGATCATTTCTTATGGAAGCGGATATGGTGGAAATGCACTTTTGGGTAAAAAATGTTTTGCCTTGCGGATAGCCAGTTTTATGGGTAGAGAAGAAGGTTGGTTGGCTGAGCATATGTTGATTTTAGGCGTTGAAAATCCCGAAAAAGAAAAATCATATGTAGCAGCAGCCTTTCCAAGTGCCTGCGGCAAAACTAATTTTGCAATGATGATTCCACCAAAAGCTATGGGTGGATGGAAAATAACAACGGTTGGCGATGATATTGCATGGATTCATAAAAGTGAAGACGGAAAACTAAATGCCATCAATCCGGAAGCCGGATATTTTGGTGTTGCGCCGGGGACAAACATGAAAACAAATCCCAACGCAATAGCCAGTTGCAGTGCCAATACCATTTTTACTAACGTGGCAATTACAGCCGATGGTGATGTCTGGTGGGAAGGATTAACAAAAGAAGTGCCGGATGGGCTGACCGATTGGAATGGAAAACCGTATGATAAAGCTTCAGGGAAACCTGCAGCTCACCCCAATTCCAGATTTACTGCGCCCGCCAATCAAAACCCGGCATTGGATGAAAACTATGACAATCCGAACGGAGTGCCTATCACTGCCTTTATATTTGGTGGAAGACGTAGCAATGCGGTTCCTCTTGTTTATCAGGCGTTTAATTGGAATTTTGGTGTTTATCTCGCAGCCACAATGGGTTCTGAAATGACCGCAGCTGCTTTTGGTGAGTTGGGTAAAGTGAGAAGAGACCCATTTGCAATGCTTCCGTTTTTAGGATACCATATGGGTGATTATTTCAACCATTGGCTTCAATTTGGCAGAGATTTGCCAAATGCGCCCCGAATATTTGCAGTCAACTGGTTCAATAAAAATGAAAAAGGCGAATTTATCTGGCCTGGTTTTGGAGAAAATACCCGTGTTTTAAAATGGATTATTGACCGATGCAAGGGTCGGGCATCCGCAGTAGAATGTCCGATTGGCTGGAGGCCAAGACATAGAGATATGGATTGGACAGGGTTGGATAATTTTGCAAAAGAAGATTTCCAAAAAATAATGATGCTGGATGGTGAGGCGTGGAAAAAAGAACTTCTTGGACACGAAGAACTTTTCGAAAATCTCTATGACAGGATTCCCAAAGAATTCCTTTTCATGAAAGAACTTCTTTTATCTGCTTTGTGGCGCTCTCCTGAAAAATGGGAGTTGGCTCCGGAGGTAGATAGTTAAAATTGATTTTATTAAATTTTAAAGGCAGGAATAAAAAAATATTCCTGCCTTTTTTTTGACATTAATCCGGCTAGTGAAAACTATACGTATCAATTTTTCATTCGTTTTCTGAATTCCCCTAAATCATCATCTGAAAAATCAAGGTGGGTAACCAGTCGGACATGCTGTTTTCCAAATGGAGCAGCCAGAATTCCTTTTTGAGCCAGTTGGTTGACATAATCTGTTGATGAAATGGTTGGGTCCAGTTTAAAAATTACAATATTCGTGTCAATTGGCAGGATATCAATGATTTCTGGTCTGGACTTTAAAATATGGCCCAATTCTCTGGCTTTTAAATGGTCATCCTTCAGACGGGTGATATTTTTGTCCAACGCATAAATGCCTGCCGCCGCCACATAACCAGATTGACGCCAGCCACCTCCCAATCGCTTCCTCACTCTTCTTGCCTTTTTTATAAAATCTGAAGTTCCCAACAAAACAGAACCCATTGGTGTGCCCAGTCCTTTTGAAAGGCAAATAGAAATGGAATCGAAAATTTTTCCATGGTCCAGAGGCGATTCCTCAGTTTCCACCAAAGCATTAAACAACCTTGCTCCATCCAAGTGGAGTGCTAGATTGTGCTTCAAGCAAACCATTTTAATGCGCTCTAATTCAGAGAAATGATAGATAGAACCGCCACCTTTATTCACTGTGTTTTCCAGACTAACCAGTTTTGAAATTGGATAATGGACATTGTCAGCTTTGATGTTTTCCTCGATTTGACTGGCCGAAATTCGACCTCTATCTCCCACCAAAAGTTCAACCGAAGCCTGTGAATTTGCTGCTATTCCTCCGCCTTCGTAAAGATAGACATGTGAAAGACGGTCGCAAATAACCTCATCACCTTGGTTTACATGTACATTGATGGCTATTTGATTGGTCATAGTTCCAGAAGCACAAAACAAACCGGCCTCATAACCAAACATTTTGGCTGCCTTATCTTCCAGGCTTTTGGTTGTAAAGTCTTCCTCAAAAACATCATCACCAACTTGTGCCGAAAACATGGTTTCCAGCATCTCCTTTGAGGGTTTTGTAAAAGTATCTGACCTAAGTTCCAGTATTCTCACCTGCTAAATGGTTTTTAAAAAATCAAAATCTGCCCCAAAACTAGTTTTTTCATTTTATCCAAAGTTTTTATTCAAAATTATTTTGGAATAAAAGAAAACGATTATCTTTGCGACAATGTTGCAAGAAGTGAACGTCGCCATTCTGGAACCCAAAATTCAGTTGACACAAAAAGTTGAACATGAAGTTGTTAACGAACAGGTTCCGATCAATTCTGATTTTATAGGCGTGAGTGGTAGTTTTCTTTGTTTGATTCACTGCCTTGCCCCTCAAATGATTGCTTTGGGTTCAATTGGCTTGGGAATCAGCTCTTTTTTTGCTAGTGAGGGCTGGACACTTTTTTTCTTCCTTACCTGCCTTTTGGCAGTTTGGCATTCTTCACGAAAATCGGTTTTTCTGTATGTGCAGGTTTTGTTGTGGTCTGCCTTTGCACTTTTTACTACCGGCCTTTTGGTTGAGCATTTGACGCATTCTGAAAGTATAGTATCCTATTTCGGCTCTGCTGCACTCATCACTGCCCATGTGGTGAATTTTAGAAAACAAGCTGGTTGGAAGAAGTTTTTGAGAACAATTCCAGTCAAATAGATTTTCTCCTTATAATTTCCATCGCCTCAATTTAAGCTGGTTATTTAAGGGAATTTAATTGGAAATAGCTATCAGATTCTGAATTCATATTCTGTAATTTATCTACTCTTAGTTCAATTAGTTGGATTTAAAATTGCCTTTTTCCCTTTCTTTGTCCCATGCCCCGAACCAGTCCAGCATTTGAGTCTTTGCAGAAAGTATTGTCGCTTTCTGAGTCAAAATCCGTGCTTACCATCCGTTTTGAAAATGGGTATCAACAAGTCCGAAGATTTGAAAATCAATGCCTTCAAATCCAAATTTCAAAACAAGAAGAACCTGATTTTTTTAGCTATTCGCTTATTAATCAGGTAGCTTATCCATTATGTTGGGAAGACGAGGCAAGGGTTTTAGAAATAAACGCAGGCGGTAGCTTTTTTCTGGATATGGAAACCGGCCAATTGAAATGGACAATGGCGCCCGATAAATTATTGGAATCTGAAAAAGGATTGGGTTTTGGTTTTTTGGGCCAGGAAGTATTGGCCAGTTTTCATTTGGAAAGTAATCAGCAATTTTTCGGTTTGGGTGAAAAAACGGGTGGTCTTGACAGGCGAAATGCAGCTTTTACAAATTGGAACACAGATGCCTTTGCCTACAACGAAGGAAAAGACCCTTTATATGTGTCAATTCCTTTTTATATGTCTGTTCATCAGGGTGTTTGTTATGGAATTTTGATTGACAATTCATGCAAAACCCGGTTCAATTTTGGGGCAAGCAACAAGCGAATGGTTCAGATTTCTGTAGCACATGGTCCGTTGAATTTGATTTTCATCCCAGGTCCGGGACCAGAAGAGGTTTTGGCTAACTACCACCAACTGACTGGAAAAATGCCAATGCCTCCGAAATGGGCGCTTGGTTTGCAGCAATGTCGGTATAGCTATTATCCTGAGCATGAGGTACTTTCTGTGGCTCAAAATTATCGGGATAGAAACATTCCTTGCGATGTCTTGTACCTCGACATTCATTATATGGATGCCTACAAGGTTTTTACGGTTGATAAAAAGCGATTTCCAGAACTGAAAAGGCTTTGTGACCAACTTTTGGAAATGGGTTTTAGAATTGTTCCTATTCAAGATCCAGGAATAAAAGTGGAGCCGGGATATTTGCCCTATGATTCTGGAAATGAGAAAGATATATTTGTAAAATATCCGGATGGAGAACCTTGGATTGCAGGAGTTTGGCCTGGCGATTGCGTTTTTCCAGATTTTACAGACGTCAGGGCGAGAAACTGGTGGACCGGGCAAACAGCCGATTGGGTAAAGGAGACTGGTGTATCAGGTTTGTGGAACGACATGAACGAACCTGCCACCTGGGGACAGGATGTGCCTGATATGTTGGAGTTTAACATGGATGGACGTGGTGGATCCCACTTGGAAGCACACAATATATACGGACAGGAAATGGCCAAAAGCACCCGAAGCGGACTTCAGGAAGGTAGGGTAGGAGAGCGACCTTTTGTTTTGACACGGGCAGGCTTTGCAGGAATTCAACGATATGCTGCCGTTTGGTCGGGTGACAATGTGGCCAATGAAGAACACATGTTCCTGGGAATCAGGCTGGTATTGAGTATGGCCATGAGT
>JAIXQU010000008.1 GCA_027485575.1 Cytophagaceae bacterium | reverse complement strand
CTCTTTTCAAGCTACGGACAATGTCATTTACAGCTGACTTGGTTGAAGTGAAAATAACAAGGGTTGTAAAGTCAAGCTTTTTTAAAATCATTGTTAATAAAGCTACCTTATTCTTGTCATTTATCAGGAAAACCCTTTGGGTAATTCTTTCTGCAGGTTTTGAAACCTGTATTTTTATCTGAAAAGGGTTGTTTAACATTTTCCTGGCCAAATCCTCAATTTTATTGGGCATGGTAGCCGAAAACATTAAGTTTTGCCTTTTTGCTGGAAGGCTTCTCAGAATTTCTTCTATATCAGGTAGAAATCCCATATCCAACATCTTATCAGCTTCATCCAGAACCAAAATTCCGAGGGTTGAAAAATCAACATAGCCCATTTTCATGTGCGCCATTAATCTTCCAGGGGTAGCCACAACTATGTCAACTCCTTCTAAAAGGGCATTCTTTTGCTTATCCCAGATGTCTCCACCGATTCCTCCTCCATAAATAGTTATTGATTTTACGCCAGAATAATAACCAAGGCCATCGATCTGCTCATCTATTTGCTTTACCAATTCCCGTGTGGGAGCCAGAATAAGGCATTTAACTTTTTCAGATGGATTTTTGACGATGTAATCCAGCATGGGTAAGAGAAATGCGGCTGTTTTTCCTGTTCCGGTTTGTGCATTTCCGATTAGGTCTCTTCCTTCGAGGATTACAGGAATGGCCTGAGCCTGGATAGGAGTTGGGTTTTTGAAACCAAGAGATAGGATACCATCCATTACCTCATTGGTCAATCCAAAATTTATAAATTCCAATTCAGTTGGACGATTTTATTATTGATTAGTATTTGAATTTATCAACTGGCAACACTGATTTTCATCATATTAACTCGTTGCCTGTCTTCAATAGGAATAGAAGCCAGCGTTATAAAAAGTTCACCAGGTGACAGATAGCCATTCTTTTTCAACAATATTTCAATGTCGGTGATTGTTTCATCTGTTGATTTGTGGCGTTCGTAATAGATCCCTCTTACTCCCCAAAGCAAACTAAGTTTGTTCAGGAGTTCATAGTTTCTGGAAAAAATGTAAATATTCGCTTTAGGTCTTTGTCTTGAAATGGTAAAAGCGCTGTAACCTGTTCCCGTAAGTGTGCAAATGGCATTTGCCTTTGTATTTTTGGCAAGAACACAAGCAGAATGGATTACAGAATCGCTAAGAAATAAAACTGATTTGGGATCTGGTTCGAAGTTTTTGTCATAAATAGAATCGACATTTTCTTCAATGGACCGAATTATTTTCGACATACTTTGAACAGCAAGTTCAGGATATTTTCCTGAAGCCGATTCAGCGGAAAGCATAACTGCATCTGCCCCATCCATAACAGCATTGGCGACATCATTGGTTTCCGCTCTGGTTGGTCTTGGATTTTCAATCATACTTTCCAGCATTTGCGTTGCCACAATTACTGGTTTAGCTGCTTGGTTACATTTTTTAACCAACATTTTTTGAACCAAGGGAACATCCTCCATCAGAATCTCAACGCCTAAATCCCCTCTGGCAACCATTATAGCGTCTGTTACTTCAATAATAGAATCAATGTTTTTAACAGCCTGTGGTTTTTCGATCTTGGCAACAATTCTTGCCTTTGACCCTTTTTCGGAAATGATATTTTTTAAATGTTGGATGTCATCGGCAGTTCTTACAAATGAAAGAGCTACCCAGTCAATATTTTGTTGAAGGCCGAAAATTAAATCTTCATAATCCTTATCAGTTAATGATGGAGCAGAAACGTTGGTATTTGGAAGATTTATGCCTTTTCTTGATTTTAAAATTCCTCCGTAAATGACCTTAGCTACAACTTCCTTGTCAGTCTTGGAAGTTACCTTTAACTCCAGCTTTCCGTCATCTATCAAAATTGCATCACCAATTGCAACGTCATTGGGTAAGGCTTTATAGGAAGTACTAACCAAGGCTGAATTTCCCAATACCTTTTCGGTTGTTATTCTAATTAAATCTCCTTCCTTAATTTCAACTCCATTGTTTTCAACCTCTTCAACACGGATTTTTGGGCCTTGAAGATCTTGTAAAATACTCACGTAAATTCCTAATTCTTCTCTTAGCTCTTTAATGTGTTGAATCACAGGTAAATGTGATTCGTGGGTTCCATGGGAAAAATTTAATCTGAAAACATCTACGCCACCTGTTATAAGTTTGCGTAGCATATCTTTGGTGTTGGATGCTGGACCAACGGTGGCAACAATTTTAGTTTTGTTGTAAGAGATGTTCATGAATGGCAATTTTGGCCTGAGAATTAAAACATACCCCAAACCTGGTCGCAATATAGATCCATTATACCTTTGAAAAACTTAGTACAGCAAAATCTGTTATCGAAAAAAATATTAAGATTCTGTCTATCAGTTTCTTATATATTTATATTCATTGCCATTTGGTGTGCAATAATTTTTATTAAGCTGCAATTTGATGGAAATCACTACCAAACTGTGGATGGGGATTACTATCAACTATTGGCTAAAAAGCTGGAAACCGGCCAACGGTACGTTATTGAGGGTATAAAAAACAAAGCCAATCAGGACTTTTCACCTTACCCTCCGGGTTATCCAATATTTTTGATTGCTGGCAATTGGGCGGAAAACCTTTCAGGCATAAATTCAATTCTAATTCTCCATACCTTTTTTCTGCTCATACTTTTCATCATTTGGAGGCGTATGAGATTGGACCCCTATCCGCTGGTTTTGATAATTTTTACAGATACTTTTTTGGAGTTGGGCTCTTATCGTTGGTCGGAGTTTGTTTTTGTTTTGTTTCTCATTGCATTTGCAATTTTGATTTCCAGAAATGAACGAAATGACCAGTACTCAAATTTAGTTTTTATCATTCTTATATGCTTATCAATATTCCTTATTCGATATGCTGGTATTTTTTTAATTAATTTTATAGCTTATAAGTTGCTGACTAAAAGAGCTTTAAAAGCCGGGTTTAAATTTTGGAAATATTTAGGCATCGGCCTGTCAATCTGTATTTCCGGCTGGTTTTTCTATGAAATTAAGGCTTTTGGACAACCTACTGGTGGAGATAGATACGCCAATCAAGATTCTCATCTGGAGTTGTTGCATGGTTTGGGATTGGAAATCTGCAATCAGGTGTCCCTGTTTAAAGATGTAACTGGTAGCTCATTGCCTTCATTTGCTTTGGGGTCTCTTGCCTTCATTGGATTTTTTGTCTGGTTAATTGCCGCATTAAAAAATAAATCAGTTTCGGATTCTGTAAATGGTTCTATGTCAGAAATATTAGGCAAAAATCTGATGACTTTGGGCATTGCTTACTTCCTGTTTATAGTTCCAATCAGGTGGTATTTTTATTTTGCCGAAGGTTTCGATTTGAGATTATTGGGTCCTGGTTTTATTCTTTTTTTCCTGGGTATTTTTGTTTATATGTTCTCAAAGTACGATCTGCGGGGAAAGAATCTATTCCTACTGTTTTGGATTTTGGCGGCCATATTTTTCTCAATCCCGAAAAAGGAGGTTTATCTGGAGTTTCAAAAAGTCATTTGGGGAAACACAAAGCCGATTTTTTAACAATCTTCAATAGAATAATTACATGGGTGCAATCCTGAAGTCCATTTGGTCGGATTTGAAGGATTGGTTCTTACCTTTGTATTTCGAGTAAAATGAGGGTCAAAACATTTATTGTCTATTTTCTTGCCGCAATGCTCCTTTTTTCCGGAGGGCGTTTGGAGATTTATGGGCAAAAAGTTCAATCTAAATCAACAAATAACCTCAATAAAAGAAAGCCAAAAGCTTCCAGAAGTGTAAGGAGGAAAAAAAGAAAGCTGCAATTATCGGTTGCCAATGATAAAACTGGAAATACAGTTGTTAAGGTGGATAAAATATATCAACTGAAAGACCAGAATATGAAAATTTCCCAAACCCAGGATGGCGATGCATATCACCCACAGGCACAGAAAAAGTTCAATAAAAATACCAATAAAGTTATAACGCAGGAGAGCAAAGGCAATACTGTAACCCATGTGGATAAAAAGTATTCACTGAAGAGTAAAAGTCTGCAATCCAGCAGTTTTGACCCGGGAACAACCCAACATCCAACAGAACAAAGGAAGCTAAACAAAAAATCAAATGCCGCCGTTACCCAGGATCAAAGTGGTAATTCCTTGACCCATGTGGACAAGAAATATCAATTGAAAAGTAAAAGTTTCCAAAGCAGCAACTACGACCCGGCAACAACAACCCATCCTGAGGAAAGAAAGAAGTTGTATAAAAAATCAAATGCCGCCGTTACCCAGGACCAAAGTGGAAATTCTTTGACCCATGTAGATAAGAAATACCAACTGAAAAGTAAAAGTATGCAAAGCAGCAACTACGATCCAGGAACAACGACCCATCCGGAAGAAAGGAAGAAGCTGTACAAAAAATCTAATGCTGCGATTTCTCAGGACCAAAGAGGCAATTCCATTTCCCATGTGGATAAAAAATATCAAATTCGGAGTAAAAACCTTGAAATTTCAAATTCAGAAATAGGCTTAGTTCCAGCGTATTCTGTCAAAAAAGATTTAATGAGGAAAAAGAGTTCTGAAGCTTCAGATTTCACAAAAGGAAATACGATGGAAAGAACCGCCTACAAAAAAATGCTTGAGAAGAAAAATGAAGAAATCACCGGTTCTACAAAAGGCAATACCATGAACAGGATAGCTTACCGGAAAATGCTGGAAAAAAAGAATGAGGAATTATCCGGCTCATCAAAGGGCAACACCATGGAACGAACTGCCTACAAAAAAATGCTTGAGAAGAAAAATGAAGAAATCACCGGTTCTACAAAAGGCAATACCATGAACAGGATAGCGTACCGGAAAATGCTGGAAAAGCACAGCAGGGAAATGGCAGGCTCAGTTAAAGGAAATACAATGAATAGAGAATCTTATAAAAAAATGATTCAATCTAAATCGGAAAGTTATGCTGGATTTGAGCCAAAAACTGAAATGGCAAGAGAAGAAAAACTGAAAAGAATGAAACGTAAAAGTAAGGCCATTGAAGATTATGAGGTTGGGTACCTAAACTCGACTGCAGAAAGAAGGGCCAGAATACGTTCCTTTTTCTTTCCAGGCCAATACCAGGCCAATACACCAACAGAGAAACTAAAAAAAATGCGTTCTATGTCTTCTAAAATTGCCAAATATGATGGAGATATAAAGCGCCGGGAATACAGTAGAAAAATGCATCCATCTGCCAGACATTTAGGAAAGTTTAGTTTAGCAAGTATGGATGACAGAAAAGCTTTTCAGGAAAAAACAGCAAGACAGTTCACCAGGGATAACAGGGCTTATTTACCTACTTATTTAAAGGATAGGCCGCAAAAACCAAAATACGACAAGAAAACAGAAAAAGGCCTTTGGGCAGACTAAACCAAGAGGTCAAGCGAAGTGTCCTTTTAACTTGTTTTTTTAAGGCAACTCCTTTCCCAGTCAATATTTAAAATTTTCTGAATTTCCTTGAAATAGCTGAGGAATCGACTTTCCTAAAGAAAGGTTGCAAAAAATATCAAAACCCATATTGTTTTTCCAGGAAGGAAATTAATTGTTGCGAATCAGCCGATTAGCCTTACAATACGGAATCTGGATTAATTTTGTGTCCGATTAAGGCGGTTTGATTTATTTGGAATAAAATTTCTTTTCATTTGGGTATGTTTTTTTTATTTTAAACCTTGAATTTCAGTTATATAAGATTTTTTTTCGAATAATTTCAGATCTTTTTTTAATCCCATTCCCAACCCTTTTGATGTTAAATTTCGTCTGCCCTTTTGAAAAACAAATGTTAAAGCCAATGTTCCGAAATGTATATTTTTTCCTTCTGATTTGCTTGTTGGCGCCAGCTTGCGACAAGGTAAAAAATACACCTGCCCCAGATAAAATAACGGGTTTAGAGCTCAAACCAATTAGTTTGAATCTGATGGCTAACGGAAAAACTGAGATTGATATTTTAGGCTCTAACCAGTTTCCTTCCGGTGTATTCATCAGAATAAAAACACAACCAGTAAATGGTGTTCTCACTTTGGATGAGGTTAAAAAGTTTTTTGTTTATCAACCCAATATTGGTTGGCATGGAAATGACAAAGCCGAGTATGAAGTTTGTAATTCAACCGGTTGTAAGGTAGGGGAGTTGTTTTTTCAGGTTGATTCAATTCCTTCTCCCATCTGTACCCTGGTTTCAAGAACGGATTCTTTTTCAATTAATTCTGAAGGAGAAAAAGTCCTTGCATTGCCAGATACATTTTCTTGTGGTGCGGTAATTAAAGAATTGATTGGCAATCCAACACCGGGAGTGGTTTTGGTTGGAGGCAAGATAAAAGTCAATTTCCCAAAGCCGACCTTGGTAAATTATGTGGTAAACTACCGGTTTTGTACAGCTGATAACCGTTGTGAAACGGGAACAATTATGCTCAATGTCAATATTCCACCGGATCCCATTGACCCTTGTATTGAAAGGTTTAAGCCTAATAATGACAATGTACAGTTTTTTTTAGGCCAGATAAGCCAATCAATCAATTACAATTCAATATTAGGCAATGATTCAGCATGTGTAAATGACATTCAACCTGCAAGTCTTGTTATTGCTAAAGCGCCAATCCGGGGGGTAGCTAGCCTACGGTCAAACCGTCAGGGTAAGTTTGTTCGATATGTGAAAAATTCAGATTTCACCTCTGGTTCAGATACCATAACCTATCGGATTGAAGGTATTTCAGGCGCTTCCGGAACGGCAAAAATCATCATTAAAATTTAATAAAAATTTCTACAAACAATTTAATTTCAAATCTTTATGAAAAGTTTCATTCAAAAATTTCAATCAGCTATATTGGTCCTTGGGCTAATACTGATTGGGCAGCAATTTGCCTCAGCGCAGATAAACTGCAGAGTTCAGATAATTAAGACTCAAAACCCTGGGATAAATCCTTATTCGGTCACTTTTTCAGCTATTCCTGCTGATAGTATTTCCTTGCCTTGTTTCAATGCGGGAACCTCCTACACATGGACTTTTGGAGACAATAGTCAAGGTACAGGCCAAACAGTTTCGCACACATACAACGGTCCGGGATATTATGGCGTTTGCGTAGTTGCCCAATCAACTTTTGGCAACCAGATAGTAGAGTGCGATACCTTGGATTTAGATTCAATTTCTCCTTCAAATTGTAACATTTCATTTTCTATTCAACCAGGTATACCTGCAATTCCGCTAACCTATCAGTTTGACCCGGTTTTAATTACTCCTCAGTGTTTTCCTCCTGGCACAGTTTATACCTGGACCTGGGGAAATGGGACATCAACGGTGACTCAATCACCCCAGCCACAAATCAAAACGTATACCTCACCTGGAACTTACACAGTTTGTCTTAAAGCCGCACCTCAACAATACCCGGCTGTAACTTATTGCCAGACTTTGCAGGTTGTCACCCCTACGCCTGTATCCTCAATTTTTGGTCAGGTATATGCCAATGGAAACTGTATACCTGGTTCTTTAAGGGTCGAACTGGTATCTCTGAGTGATTCCTTACAACCAACAATATTGACCTCAGGAGGACCAGATAGTTGTTTTTATTGGTTTCAGGTCCCATCTCTTCCAGCAAGAAACTGGGTGGTAAGAGCTACGCCATTGGAAACAAATGATTTCCTTCCAACCTATCTTGGTGATGTGATTTACTACAACGATGCAACTATTTTTACAACACCTGCATCTGGTCAGTCACTTAATTTACCCATCATCAATCTTGTTCCAAATATTTGGGGAGACTCTTTGGATCCGGATTCTTCAATTAATCCATCATGGGGTCGGGTGTCAGGAACCATTTCGGGAAATGGCACCTTGATCTCTTCTTTATTGGGTACCAACAATATGAATGTGGTTTTTAATGTTTCAAGAGCCACGATCATTATTTTAAATTCTCAAAATCAGCCTGTTGGATTTGTTTTTGTAAATGCAGATGGTACATATACAACACCAGATCTGCCTCCGGGCCAGTATTCTTTAAAAGTAGAATATCCAAAAGCGCCAAGTGTTGCAGTTCCATTTACAATCACTGCCGGCTCTCAAGGAACAGTAAACTTTGCTGCGTCTGGCTCAGGAATCAATACGGTTACTTCTGTCAATCGAAATTTAAAAGCCGAAGCAATGGTGGTTTATCCAAATCCTGCTTCCAATAAAATTTCTCTTTCTGGTGTGAAAGGTGCCGTAAAAATCATAGATGCCAAAGGCAAATTGGTCTTGGAAACCAGTGAAACCTCAAATATCGGAATTGCGAAACTTCCTTCCGGACTGTATACAATTACTGGAATCGGCAATTCAAACCAAGTTGTAACCGCCCGGTTTATGAAGAACTAAGATTGAACATTTATATTTAAAAGAGAGTGTAACGACATTGAATTTCAATGCCGTTACACTTTTTTCGAGATATAAAATAACCGCTACCCCATTTGTGCATATAAATTATTCTGAGTCGGAGCTGGTTCAGGGCTGTTTGAAACAAAAGCCTGAGATGCAACGTGCTCTTTATCAAAAATATGCAAGGACAATGTTGGGAATCTGTATCCGATATTCAAAAGATAAAATGGCGGCTGAAGATGTTTTACAACTAGGATTTATGAAAGTGTTTGATAATCTGGCTGGTTTTAAAGGTGGTTCTTTGGAAGGATGGATGAAGCGGATTTTTGTACGGGAGTCAATTGACCAGTTTAGAAAAAAACAGAAAAGTGTATTTAATTTTAGCGTAGAGCCAGAAGACCATCACGCCATCGAGTTGGATGACATCATCGGTCAGCTTTCTACAGATGAAATTTTAGAAATGATAAGTGAACTACCTGAGGGCTGTCGTTTGGTTTTTAATTTATACGCTGTTGAAGGCTATAACCATAGAGAGATTTCAGAAATATTGGGAATAAGTGACGGAACAAGTAAGTCACAGTATTCCAGGGCAAAAGAATTGTTAAAGGTGAAAATATTTGAAAGAGAAAATGGATAAGGAAAAAGGAAAATTAGAAGACAGGCTTCGAAATTTTAATTCCGAGCCACCTCCGCAGATTTGGTCAAATCTTGAATCTCATCTTGCTCAGAAGAGGGAGCGAAGGGGTTTGTTTTGGTGGTTTGTGGCTGCCGGCATATTCTTGCCAGTCCTTTCAGGTATTATTTATTGGCAAAGTCACCAGATCCGGTTTTCAGAAATTGGGGTTTCTAAAAAAGAAACAAATGAAATTTCCGCTTCACCCAAATCAGAAAATGTTCTTAAACCCAAAAATGGAACTGAAAAGAACATAAAGAAGTCCCCAAATGATTTTCTTAAGGCGCAAAGTGAGGAGTTAGCCAAAGTAGAAGATAAGTCCACCAGATTGGCTGAAAACAATCAAAGAGCTAAGCCTAATGAAGAAGAAATAGATAATTCCCAGAAGGAAAAAGTTAGATTGAAATCAAGTCCTGAACTGTATGTTCCGAATAAAAAGAATGAAAAATCAGCTGATAGGGCTGATAATCAAGTAAAAAACTTCATTGTTTCAGCTGAAAAGAGAGAAACTATTAAAGAAAAAACAGGTGTTAAACAAGTGGCAGACCCAAGGGTTGTTTCGCTGAATGAGTCTTCCGCCGCCTCAATTCAAGATAGTGCCAAATCGGAAAACTTAGAATCTGGAAACAGACCTGCATTTGCTTTATCATCAAAAGAAAATAAAGGAGAAAACAACAAAAGTGTAATTTCGGAACCAGCTTCACCTGCCTTAAATAGTAGTGACCAGAAACCAGTCGTTAATTCAATTGCAATTGGTAATAAAACTGAAATTGAAAATCCCCGGCAACCGAATGCCATCCAAAATGAAAAGCCTTCCATGGCTGTTGTTTCTAATGATTCTGTTCAAAAGAAGGATTCTGCATTGCCTGAAGTGAAGTCAGATTCGGTTTTTGTTCAGAAAATAAAAGCAGATTCTTCTCAGGCTAAGATGAAAAAGAACTGTAGTTGGTTTGTGTTTTCAGGTGTTAAAGCTTCGATAAGACGAACAATTGCCATTAATCAGGTTTCCGGAGAATCAAGAGTTGAATTGGAAAATCAGGATTTTTCGTTGGAAAACAGGCTTTCCTATGATGCCGGGGTAGGTTTTGAGCGATTTTTTAAATCCTGGATTGGTATCCATGCCAGATTGGGTGCCACTTATCAGCAAGATGAGATTTCAGTAATTGTTCCAGATAAAGCTGACCAATTTGATGTAGTAGCCACTGGTGGTGAACTTCGGTTGATATCCAGAGAATTGAATAGCAGAGAACGTAATCGTGTTGCATTATTGAGTGGATTTTCATCTGTCGGGCTTAGTCTTAAACCGATTCGTAATTTTCCTGTTTTCAGATTTCAAGTGGGGGCGCAATCCTCCTTCTGGAACCAGAATACAATGGAAACCAATATCGGGGGTGGAATGAAAAAGCAAAGCGATGGATTTGAATTGGGCACATCGACCTATTTCTTTCAGATATCAGCCAGCAAATCAGTTCCATTTTCAAAAGGCGAAATTTGGATTGAACCTGTTTTTCAATATTACCCCAAAAAATTATTTAACCTAAGGCCAGGGGCATACAGTGTTCCTACACAACTTGGTTTGCAATTGTCCTGGAAATGGTAGGTCCGTTTCTTGAAAATTTGAGTTGATTTTAATGATTAATTTTTTGGTGAGGACGTTGAAATAATAAATACCAATTAAATTAGAAAAATAAAACCAAAATAGCTGGGTATTTTACCAATAATATTGGTATTTTTGCAATGCACTCCAAAAGACGGATGCTGCTGTAAGAAATATGTACCTCAATTGTCATTCGCATTTTAGTCTTAACCATGGTGTGCTTTCGCCGGAAGTACTTGTGGATGAGGCTATGGCAAGGGGAGTTACCAGGCTGGCGATGACGGATGTGAACAATACGTCGGGCGTTTTTGATTTTGTGGAGCATTGCCAGAATGCCGGCATAGAACCTACGGTTGGTATTGAGTTTCGAAATGGGTTTTCATTGTGCTACATCGCCTTGGTGGCCTCGCCTTTGGGCTACGAAAAACTGAACCATTGGATGAGCGATTTTCTGTTTCGAAAGGCAGCTTTTCCGGCAGAGGCACCAGAACTGGAGCAGGTTTTCTGGATGTATCCCCAGCAAAATATGCCCAAACGTGATCCGAGGCAAAGCGAGTGGCTGGGCATTCGGCCATCGGAACTGGCGCAATGGAATTTTAGCCTGCAAAAAAATGCCCGGGCAGAATGGCAAGCCAAAACGGTTGCCTGGCAGCCCGTTACTTTTCTGGACCGCCGTGGTTTTGACCTGCACAGGCTGCTGCGCTGCATTGATGAAAACAGCCTGTTGAGCAAACTGGCGCCCGATTTGCATGCGGGTATAGATGAGTGGTTCGCCCGACCGGAGGAAATGCTGGATTGGTACAAAGAAGCACCAGAACTGATTTTCAGGGCGGAGGCTTTGCTGGAACAGTGCAGTTTTCCTTTTACTTTTCATGTGCCCAAAAACAAAAAGATATTCTCTGCCGACCGCACCGACGACCTGGCGCTGCTGCGCAAACTGGCCAACGACGGCCTGCAATACCGCTATGGAAAAGGCAACAAAGAGGCCCGGAAACGGGTAGATAAGGAACTGCTGATTATAGAGCAGCTCGATTTTTCGGCCTATTTTCTTATTACCTGGGACATTATCCGCTACGCACGGAGCCGTGGCTATTTTCATGTGGGCCGTGGTTCTGGCGCCAATTCTATCGTGGCTTACTGTCTGGGAATCACAGATGTTGATCCCATTGAGCTGGACCTTTACTTTGAGCGGTTTATCAATCCGCACCGGACTTCGCCACCCGATTTTGACATCGATTTCAGCTGGGATGAACGGGAAGAAATTCAGGATTACATTTTCAAACGCTATGGCCGGGACCATGTGGCCATGATTGGGGCCTATGTAACCTATCAGGGTAGCTCTACCATGCGGGAACTGGCCAAGGTTTTTGGGATCCCGAAGCTGGAAATAGACCAGATGGTGGATTCGCCCAAAGATTTTCAGGATACGAAAACGATGCATTGGATTAACCGTTTTGGGGCTATGATGAAAGATATGCCCAATTACGTGTCCATTCACGCTGGCGGAATTATTATTTCGGAGGAAAGCATTTACTGCTACACCGCCCTGAACATGCCGCCCAAGGGTTTTCCGACCACGCAGTTTGATATGTATGTGGCTGAGGATATTGGCTTTGCAAAGTTTGATATTCTGAGCCAGCGGGGTCTGGGCCATATAAAAGATGCGGTAGATATCATTTATGAAAATCGTGGCGTGCATGTGGATGTGCATGCGGTGCAGAGGTTTAAGAAAGACGAGACCATTCGCCAGCAAATACGCAGCTCTGAAACGCTTGGATGTTTTTATATAGAAAGTCCGGGTATGCGTCAGTTGCTGAGCAAGTTGCGCTGCGATGATTACTTAACTCTTGTAGCTGCTTCATCTATTATTCGCCCGGGTGTAGCCAAAAGTGGAATGATGAAGGAATATATTTTCCGGTTCCACAATCCGAACAGTTTCAAATACATTCATCCGGCCATGGAGCCGCTGCTGAAGGAAACCTACGGGGTTATGGTCTATCAGGAAGATGTAATCAAAGTGGCGCATTACTTTGCTGGTCTGGACCTTGCAGAGGCTGATGTGTTGCGGCGGGGAATGAGCGGCAAGTTTCGCTCCAAGGCTGAGTTTCAGAAAATAAAGGAGAAGTTTTTTAGTTCCTGCATCCGCAAAGGCTATACGGAGGAAGTAACCACCGAAGTCTGGCGGCAGATGGAAAGCTTTTCTGGTTACTCGTTCAGCAAGGCGCACTCAGCCAGTTTTGCGGTGGAGAGTTACCAGAGTTTGTTTTTGAAGGCCTATTATCCCAAAGAATTTATGGTGGCGGTGATCAACAATTTCGGCGGTTTTTACCGCACTGAAGTGTATGTGCATGAAGCCAGACGCTGCGGGGCCATCATAGAAGCACCTTGTGTGAACACCAGTCAGGTGCTCACCTGCATCAAAAAAGACAGCATTTATCTGGGTTTTGTGCACATTAAAAGTCTTGAAAGCAAAGTAGCAGAACAACTTGTAAATGAGCGGGAAACGAACGGTCGATACAAGAGTTTGTCGAATGTGGTGAAGCGCAACCAAATGGGCCTGGAACAGCTGATTATCCTGATTCGGATTGATGCTTTTCGCTTTACAGGCCAAAGTAAAAAGGAACTACTTTGGGAGGCGCACATGCTTTACAATGGCAAACGGCCTGAACCACCAATGGCCGAACTTTTTGCTGCCGAGTCGAACGAGGATTATAGCCAGGAGCTTTCTCTGCCAGAGCTTTCGCCAGAGCACTACATAGAAAATGCCTATGATGAAATGGAATTGCTGGGCTTTCCGCTGGTGTCTCCTTTTGCGATGACGAATTGGGAAGAGGAAGCTGAGAATCTGAAAATTAAAGTCTTATTGGATGAAGCTAAAAGTAATGGTGGAAGCAATTTGGAGGAAGAAGAGAGATTTGGGCGGATCGGCCCTTTTGTGAAGAAAATCCCAAATGGGAGTAAATTGATTGCTGAAAATGCCAAAACGATTTCAATATGAAACCAAACCCACTCTCAGGCATCATTCCCCTAGATGCCAATTCCGAAACCGGATTTGCATATCAGGATTGGACAGCCCCGCAAACGGCTATTGATTTGAAACCTGCTCAGGAATTGGACCCGAAAGGAAGGGCTATTTTGGATCAGAGCTGTAAGGCCAGCCAGTTGGCTGTTTTTAAAGGACGAATCATTTCCATTTACGGCTATCTCATTACCTTGAAACCTGTTCGGACGGTGAAAGGCGATATGATGAATTTTGGCTGTTTTATAGATTCAGATGGACATTTTCTGGATACCATTCACTTTCCACCCAGCTTGAAACGTTCGCCTTTCAAGGGCTTGGGTGTGTATAAACTTACGGGCAAAGTGGTGGATGAATTTGGCTTTCTCAGTCTCGAGGTGCACGACATGCTGAAAATGCCCAGAAAGATTGATCCACGTGCTGCTAAATAGGGGAGTGGCTTGAAGTAAGCCACCGGAAATCTTTAGAACCACGTTTGGTAAAGAGATTTTAGATGATTTTCCGTCAGAATCACATGGCCAAATCGCTTTTTAAATGAAACTAACCAAAGTCTTCCCTATTTTTGCCATTTAATTTCTGAACGCCAAATTTGAATAGCATTCATCTCTTCTGGGAACACTCACCATTCTGGCTTTTTCCTTGCTTTTTCCTTGCACTTCTCGGTGCCTGGTTTTTGTACCCATCTAATAACCAGTGGACTAATCTTGTCCGGTGGTCACTTTTTGGTTTAAGAACTGTTTTGCTTTTTCTGGTTCTGGCCCTTTTGCTTAATCCTTTAATTAAGAAGTTCAGACAAACAGTTCTTCCCCCTGTTGCTGTAATTTTGATTGATGATTCTGAATCTATTCGAATCGGGACTTCTCAGGATTCATTGGCCTTGCTGGGTAAGGAACTTAAAAATGCAAAAATCCAACTTGAAAAAGCTGGTTATCAGGTTTTTGTTTCAGGTTTGGAAGGTGAAATAAATTCGGATTCCACCATACTTTACAATAAAAAAGAAACTGCTCTGCAGCGAAGACTTAAAAACCTGCAAGAACAGTTTGATAATCAAAATCTTACTCAGGTTTGGCTTGCATCTGATGGCATTACCAATATTGGGTCTGAGCTGACCGGATCAAGTTTTCCATTTTCCATAAATACCATCCGACTTGGCAATCCTGAATCACGGAAGGATTTGATAGTGAGTCAGGTAAGAATCAATAAAATTGGGTTCCTGGGTAATTCATTCCCTATTTCAGTTCAAATAAAAGGTCGGAAACTGGAATCGGCTCCCATACAAGTTAGTTTGCTTGAAAACGGAAAAATTCTCGAAACCCGGAATTCCGTAATTGGCACCAATAGTCTGGCCAATATTGAGTTTTCTGTGAAAGCAGGTTCCAAAGGAATAAAGCAATATTCCATCGAAGTAAAACCAATTGCCGGAGAACTTACGCTTGTAAACAACAAACGACAAGCATTTATTGAGATTGTGGATGGCAGGCAAAAAGTCTTGTTGCTTGCCTCAGTTCCTCATCCGGATATCAGGGCCATTAGGGCCGCATTGGAACCATTGTCGCAAATTGAACTTAATGTTATTATCGGTGGTATAGATAGCTACAAACCAGATGCTTATAATTTGGTTATTCTTCATCAATTGCCCGACCGGCAGGGAACATTTTCTCAACCCGTGAGCCAGTTTTTGAAAGGAAATACGGCTACTTTAATGGTATGTGGTTCTGGAACTGATTTTGCAAGATTGCGTAATGAAGCTTCTTCCTGGCTTAACCTTCAAGGATTTGGAGGAACAATGGATGAAGTTACAACCGCATTCAACTCCGATTTTCAGCGTTTCCAATTTGACGAGAACTGGAAAAAGACGTTAGAGGGCTTGCCTCCGATTAAGTCTCCAGGAATTGGGTATGGGATAAAATCCGGATTTGAAAGCATTTTGCAAAAAAAACTGGGCCGTTCTGTAATTCCAACTCCGCTTTTGGGGGTAAGTCTGAACAACAATCCTAAGCGTGGTATTTTCTGGGGAGAAGGACTTTGGCTCTGGAGATTAAATGAATACGCCCAAAATGAAAGTTTTCTAGCTACAGATAACCTCATTCAAAAGACTGTGCAGCTTTTGGTTTCCTCTGACAAAAAACAAGGATTAAAAGTCTATTTGAGCCAAAATGAATTGTATGAAGGTGAATCGGTTACCTTTTTAACAGAAACATATAACCAATTGCTGGAACCTATTTTTGAACAGAAAATTCAGATAGAATTCCAAAATAAATCGGGTAAAAAAAGTTCTTACAGTTTCACCAATAGCTCCACAAACTCATCTTTAACTACCGAAGGATTGGTTTCCGGCACCTATACCTACACAGCAAAATGCCAGATAAATGGTAAAACCGAAATTGATAAAGGTGAGTTTCTGGTCAAAGCCAACGAACTTGAAAGTCAGGAACTTCAGGCCAATCATGCCCTGCTTTTTGATTTGGCTCAAAGAAACGGTGGAGCTTCAACAGGTATAGCAAACCTGAAGACTTTGATTCCAAGTGAAAGCAACAAACCAAAACCGCTTATCTCATTTACGGATTGGGATGAGAATGTCCTAAGTCTTTGGTGGGTTCTTGCCGTTTTATTGACTTTGGCTTCAACTGAATGGTTTATCAGAAAACTAAATGGAAGTCTTTAAAATTCAGTGATTTATTGAATTTTAAGTGTTTAAAATAAAGGAGGAAATATCTGGTATTAACCTTTGCTTATTTTATTGAGAAACCACAAACTTTTGGATTTGCCTGTTTGCCCCTTTGATAAATTCCAGATAATAAATTCCTTTTGGTAAATCTGAAACTGATAGTTCCCGGGTGTGGTAACCAGGCAAATGATAAGAATCCCTGGCCAATTCCCGCTTCAGTTTACCATCAGTTCCTATTAGCTTTAAACTCACTTTTCCAGGTGTTTCCAGGGTATATCCAAATCGCACAATGTCATTGGCCGGCACCGGACTTACAGGATAAAGTTTGTCCTTTACTTTTTGAATAGTAAAACCATTTGAGGTGGTGATAGAATCTTCAAAAACCAGATTTTCATCTCCTTGTTGATAAGGCAAATAGGAAATAGGAAGATAATACATTTCATCGCCAGTGCCTTCTCCCCAACTGACAGTTATGGGAGGATTGTGCGGATTATTGATGTTGTTTACTGTGTTATCATATCCTGCAAATGCATGAATTACAGAACCTGCCGGAATCCTCAGCAATTGTTTAAATTGATAGGAACCTTGCCAATTGAAATCCCATTTTTTTATATTGATCAAAGGAATGGTGTCTCCATTTGGTTTTACAGCATAGACTTTCCAATGGGTCCCCAATTTATGACAATGTGGAGCCACTGAATACAGGCTGGCTTCAAATGGAACTGTAATTTTTCCGTGAAATTCCTTTATCGAATTGGCTGGAATAATAAACGGTCCATTAACCAAAACCGATGGAAGAGGGAGCATGATATTGGTTTGAAGCAATCTTGATGTGGGATTGTTTTCATAAAAAATATTGATTGAAGATGAGTCGCTTTCATTTACAGCACTTGGTGCATAGTGGAGTTGAAGTTTCAGATCTGAACCAGCATGAAGCAATTGCGTAATTCCGTTTTTGTAAATTACAGGACTTGATCCCGGAACATAACCAGGCAATTGTTGCTGATTTAGATTAGCTCCCGGGCCCTGACTTCCTGAGTAGCCATATTCCGGAGTTAAAGCATCTGCAGCAGCTGCTTCACCTGTGGTATCTTCCCAAATCAATGCATGGTGCACAACCTTGGTATTTCCCGGTCTGAATTCCAATGACCGGATTTTCTTTGTTTCCGTTAGTCCTGTAGGAATTACAAAATATCTGTATTCATCCTGGTTGTTTCCCTGGTGCACATGTTTCTGTGAAAAAGAAACAACCTTGTCTGGGACCCCAACCTGTGAACCAGATGGAAAAACAGGTAATGGTGGTTCTAATGCAGGATTTCCCTGGGGCATTCCCTGGTCTACCCAATCTACAATCTGCTGTTTTTGGTTGGCACTCAGGTAGTTCTCTTTTTGATACTTTCTATAGTTTGGATCGGGTTTCCATGGCGGCATATAATTAATGGATGTCACATACTTTATCATCGTTCCCCAGGAAGAAACCTCGTTGTAATTGGTTAGGGAAAACGGCCCGATTTCTCCTGGTCTGTGGCAGGAGGTACAATGTTTATATACGATAGGAGCAATGTGCTCTGAAAAAGTAACATTCTGTGCCTTAGCGCTAAAAGCCCAAATGATTAATGCCGATTGAAGAATAATTTTTTTCATAACAGATTCATTTTTGTTGAATATAACAACCAACAGGTATTGTGTTTTTGATTAGTGATACTTTGCCGTTTTTCCAGAAGTTTAAAGCCTGGCGAAGATAAAATTCAGTAACAACGGCTCTTCTTTTTCCAACAGATTCAAATGAATTGTCCACTTTGCCACGGTAGATAATGGTTTGATTGTTGTTTTCAATTACAATCACCTCAGGGGTAATTGTTGCATCAAATTTTTTTGTGAGTTTTTGGGAAGAATCGGCCACCAAAAGAAAATTCAATTCATATTTTTGCGAAAACCGGGATCTGGAATTGGCTGTAGAATTGGTTTGATTGGGGAAAAGGCCAATGAATTTAATGTCATCAGATTCAAAATCTTTGCATATTTTTTTTATTTCCAAGGTAGTGCTTTGACAAATTGGGCAGCTTTCCGAAAGAAAAAAATAGACGGTCAATCCTTTCTCACTTGCATTTACAGCTAAAGAATTCCAAAAAATAAACAGGACCATCAAAAGCTTTTTTTTCATTTCTTTAAATCTAAAAACCTTGGAAATCATTATTTTAGAAAATGAATTATTTAAATGGGCAAGAATTTCAATGCAATTAAATAAATTACTCCCAATTGCCAAGTAATCAGTGTAATTAAGTTAGTTATCCGGATAAATAATTCAGTACCTTTTTCCCAAATCCTGTCGATTCTGAATCGTTGCTGAACTTTTGGCCAATCGTGTTGCTGATGCAAATTCTTCTGCGGCCAATTCAAAAATGGCAGAAGGACTTTTTTTCTTTTCCAAAATCCTCAGTAGCTAAAGCACAAGAAATTACAGTAGACATGCCAGACCTGAACATGATTGATTTATATTTTTCAATCTTATCATGTTTTTAGTTTGAGATGTTCAAATTTGATATCTTCTGGTAAATCTTCCTGCCGTCTCTAACAATTATTTCAGAACCTTCTGCCAGAAATACAGAGTTGGGTTTCGCACGGTTTAAAAAAAGAAAATTCTGGCCATAATTCAAACCGAAGTCACAGTCTATTGTATAATCTATGGTATTGTAAACCTTCCATTTTGGATGTTCAACACCAAACTCAGAGGTTTTTCCGTTTTTGAGTTGAGTGTAACCCCAATAATGCTCTGTAATAAATTCTTCCTCGGATTCATCTTTAATTTCAACTGGCAAGGGCGAGGTTGAGATTTTAAACTTATTCCAGTTACCCGTCTTCCATAAATATTCAACTTCCAGTTTCTCAGGACCAAACTTCCACTGGTGTTTCATTGGCCTCGTTTCATAATGTTCCTCATATAATGTGTTGGCCACCAGGCTAATCATAAACTTTGGGACAATTTCCTTTATAAAAACTGTTCCTCTTTTCCATGCATTCCCTTCTTTGTATCTGACATAAAATCTTAAATTTACCTCTTCAAAATTTTGGTGAAACGGAATCGGAATTCCTTTCAACCTTGTATTTCGAAACATAAAACCAACCAGACTTACGAAGCATTTTCCTTCAAAAAAATCCAATTCGGTTTGGTTTGGCAGGTAAGGAACTAGTATATGAGGGTTTACCTCATAATTTGCCATGGCAAGTTTTTCCCATTTGGCTGTAAGAAATATCTTTTTCAATTTAAAAAGCGATAGTTTGAATTGTTATAATTCAAATGCAACTTCATTCTTTCTGTTAAATACCTTGTAGGGTGAATTATAAGCAAAAAAGCGGTAGGGTTCCTTCCAGGTTAAATTCTCGTTTTTCAACAATTTTCTTAATTCATTTGCTTTTTCTTCCAATTTTTCATTTGAGGCAAACCCTCCGAATTCGAGAACAGCCAAACGTATACCCTTATCTACGTGTATTTTAACAAAGGCTGAATTGGGCTTAGGCAAGTTGTTTGTATCAAATCCTTCAGGCATTGTAAAACTCATTTCAGTTTTGCCAGTTTCTCCTGCAACAGGTTTAAAAGTAACAGGTGCAGTCATGGCAATTTTTTTTGATTTTGAATTTCCGCCAAAAATAAAACCAGCCAATTCCCTAAATCCGGAACTACCAACATCCATCATTTTTCCTTCTTTGGTTACACTTGCATAAAGGATGGGTTTATACTCCCTGATTTCAAATCCTTTGTAGATTTTGATTATTGTATATCCTGGAGTCTCGGGCTCTGATTTTGAAAAAAAGGACATGCTAATGAAAGTTAAAGCAATAATTATTGTAATGGAAAGTAAAATTTTTAAACGCATATTCAGTATCAAAACAACTTGGAAGTCAGATAGTTTTAGTAAATATCTTTCTTTTATAAAAGTAGAATTTAGAATGGGATGTTGACTATAAATCTACTTATTTTTTTGGACTTTCGGTTCCTGAATTTTGTTTTTTATTGTAAAAACCTTTCCTATTCGGCCTTTCATTGGTTTTGTTTACCTTTGCCCCATGCCGCAAAAGCTTCGTATTTATAATTCACTTACCCGTCAGAAAGAAGATTTCACTCCTCTCAATCCTCCTTTTGTGGGTTTATATGTCTGCGGTCCTACGGTTTACAATTTTGTCCATTTAGGTAATGTAAGGACATTTTTGACATTTGATACCTTGTATCGCTACCTCACTCATTTGGGCTTTAAAGTAAGGTATGTGAGGAATATTACGGACGTGGGTCACCTTGTAGGAGATGGAGATGAGGGCGAAGACAAGATCGGCAAAATGGCCAAGCTGGAACAAATAGAGCCAATGGAAATCGTACAACGATACACAAATGACTTCCATCAGGTATTGGAAAAATTTAATTTTTTGCCCCCCAGTATTGAGCCAACTGCTACTGGCCATCTTATGGAACAAATTGAGGCAACCGAAGCCCTGGTTCAAAAAGGACTGGCTTATGAATCAAATGGTTCGGTTTATTTTGACATCGAAAAATATAATAAGGAAGGCAATAATTATGGAAAGCTTTCGGGCCGGAATCAGGAAGATGTTTTGAACGAAAGCCGGGATCTGGACGGAACGGATGAAAAAAGAAATCCTCAGGATTTTGCCTTATGGAAAAGGGCAGAACCTGAGCACATCATGCAATGGAATTCGCCCTGGGGAAAAGGATTTCCTGGCTGGCATCTTGAATGCACCTGCATGAGCACCAAGTATTTAGGACCTGAATTTGATATACATGGCGGTGGAATGGATTTGAAATTTCCGCACCACGAATGCGAAGTTGCACAAGGGGTTGGCTTGAATGGAAAAGACCCTGTCAGGTATTGGATGCATTCCAATATGCTTACAGTAAATGGTCAGAAAATGAGTAAATCCCTTGGAAATAGTTTCTTGCCGGGTGAACTTTTTGCTGGCGATCATCCTGTTCTGGAGCAGGCATATAGTCCGATGACTACCCGTTTTTTTATGCTTCAATCTCAATACCGAAGCACACTTGATTTTTCAAATGATGCCCTGAAAGCCGCAGAAAAAGGATATAAACGCCTTATCAATGGTTTGAGAATGGCTAAAAAACTGGTTTATCAAACCTCAGAAGTTCCATTGGATGAAGTAAAAATCAAGGATATTCAAAAGTCAATCGATGGTTTTTATGAAGCCATTAATGATGATTTAAATACCGCAGTAGCAATTGCAGAAATGTTTAACTTGTTGAAATACATCAATATGTTGAACACAGGTCAATTGCCTTTTGCCGCCTTGGGAGAAAACGTTTTTCAAAGTTTACGCAGTAACTTCATACTTTTCATTGAGGAGATTCTGGGATTAAAAGAAGAAAATCCTGAGGGAGAGCAAATATTACTGGGAATGTTGGAGCTGTACAAAGAATACAAAGCCAACCAGCAGTATGACAAAGTGGATCAAATCCGAAATTGTTTCAAAGAACAAGGCCTCGTAATCCGGGATCTTAAAACCAAACTTGACTGGGCTTATAGTGAATAGTTAGTAGTGGATAGTTTATAGTGGATAGTTTAAAGTGAATAGTTGATAGTTTATAGTTTATAGTTTAGTTTTCATTTTCTTATTCGAGTACAAAAATAAATTAGTGTAGAAATGGGAATGAGTTTCGTGAATGATAAATTATGAATTCTCTGTGCATTCAACTTTTACCTGATTCCTGATTACTAATTCCTAAATATTAATTCCTCTGTTCTTATTTCTTTTGAATTTTTAGTTTTAATTTTT
>JAIXQU010000032.1 GCA_027485575.1 Cytophagaceae bacterium | reverse complement strand
TTCAGCCTTGGTCCAGATGACACAATTTGTATCGGAAGTTCAAGAAGGATTATTCCGGATGGAGTTTTTACTTATAAATGGCAGGATGGTTCGACAAGCCCCACCTACCTGGCTACCCAACCGGGAAAGTATTATGCAGACGTAAAAGATTTCCAAGGATGCGAGGCAAGTGATACAATTTTAATTTCTGCTGCACCGAAACCACCTGCACCTACGGCCTCATCAGGAGATACAGTTTGTAAAGGTGAAAATGTCAATTTGAGTATGGGTATTGTTCCAAATGCAACTTATGCATGGGCTGACCCGGACAGCAATATCATTTCAGGTCGAACCATTGTGGTGAATACCTTATCTCAAAAGGCCGGAGACTACAAAGCATTTGTGAAAATTGGCGGATGTGAAAGCTTTTTTGACACTGCTTTTGTTGGAATTATTCAATCTATACCCGTAAGCCTAGGAAGAGATACCGTTTTATGTAATCCTGGTGGAGGATTAACTATAGATGCCGGGGAGCATTTACCTGGCAATATATATTTATGGAACAATGGTTCAACAGACAGTACTTTGCAGGTAACAACTTCTGGTTCATATTCAGTTGAAGTCACAAACGAGTTTGGCTGTATTGGTAAAGATACAATTGATGTAATTTTTCAAACCCTACCTAATCAGGCGGTATTTAATGGACCAAACGCTTTTTGTGAAGATCAGGTCGCCACTTTTGGTGTAAATCAGGAACCCAATTTTGTTTATGAATGGACAGGTCCAAATGGTTTTAGTTTTACAGGAAGTACCGTTTCCATTCCTAATGTACAGCCAGGCTCTGCTGGAACCTACACAGTCACACCAATAATAAATGGTTGTGTGGGAACAAGCACAGACCGTACCATTACAATTAATAGTTCACCGGATATTAATCTTGGAAAAGATAGTTCTTCATGCAGTTCATTTAATCTGGTACTGGATCCAACTCCTTTTGGAAAAGGATTTACTTATTTATGGAGTGATGGAAGTACCGATAGTTTACTAAATGTAAATCTGGCCGGGCTTTATTCAGTTCAGGTATCGAATGGAACCTGCACTTCTTCAGATAATATTTCTTTGACATTTGGTTCGGGACCGTCAACTGTAACATTTACAGGAACCCTAAATTATTGTTCCAATGAAAATGCCAGTTTTGGCGTTGTCCCAGTATCAGGAGAGTCATATTCATGGACTGGTCCAAATGGCTTTACATTGAGTGGCTCAACAATTTCAATACCAAATGTACAATTGGCACAGGCAGGAATATACACTGTGACTCCTTCAGTACCTGGATGTGATGGAACTTCCTTTCTGGTTAATTTGATTGTAAGGCCTTCACCCATTGCCAATTTAGGAAAAGATACAAGCTTTTGTCCCGGCATAGGAATAGTACTGGATCCTACTCCAAGTGGTGGAGAAGATGTGTTTTATCTATGGAGTAACAGTCTGGCAGATAGTTCTATTTTGGTTACGCTGGCTGGTACATATCGGGTTACGACAACACTTGGTCTTTGCTCATCCAAAGATACCATAGTCATTTCAGCATCTCCTGTTCCACAACCCGTCGCCTTCACCGGAACAACAGAATATTGTGTTGGGCAAAGTGCATCTTTCGGTGTAACTCCAACCGGAGTGGTCGGATACACATGGAGTGGCCCGAATGGATTCAGTTTTAATGGCCCAACGATAACAATTCCATCAATTCAGACAAATCAGGGAGGCTCTTACAAAGTGATTCCATCTTTAGGTGCTTGTCCCGGACCAATTGATTCCATCAGTATAAATCTACAGAATACGCCAATCCTTGGTCTTTCAAACGATACTTCAATTTGCGACGGTAATGCCATTACTTTAGACCCAATCAATCAGGGAAATGGACTTACATATTTATGGAGTAATGGTTCAACCGATAGTTCCTTAGTAGTGACATTTCCCGGAAAATATAAAGTAACCGTTTCTAATACTACCTGTTCAGCTTCAGATTCAATACAGGTAAATCCTGGAACAAGCCCAGCGCAACCCGTTACCAATGGAATCATTTCCTATTGTCAGGGTCAAAATGCAGTTTTTGGGGTAGATACAGTTTCAGGAGTTTCTTATTCATGGACAGGACCAAATGGATTTACTTCCCTGGCTTCTGGAATAAACATTCCTAATGTAACAACCGGCCAGGCTGGAAATTATATCGTAACGCCCAATATAAATGGTTGTACCGGACCGACAGCTAGTATTTCAATTTCAGTTGGAGCTGTGCCAGTAATTCAGTTAGGAACCGACTTCACTATTTGCAGTGATACTTCTTTTGTTTTAGACCCACTTCTTAATGGTGCTGGCCTGACATATTTATGGAGTAATGGTTTAACGGATAGTTCCATAGTGGTGACAATTCCCGGAAAATATAAAGTAACCGTTTCTAATGGTACATGTTCAGCGTCAGATTCAATACAAGTAAATTCCGGAACAAGACCAGCTCAACCCGTTACCAATGGAATAATTTCCTATTGTCAGGGTCAAAATGCAGTTTTTGGAGTAGATACAGTTTCCGGAGTTTCATATTCATGGACAGGACCAAATGGATTTACCTCCCTGGCTTCTGGAATAATCCTACCTAATATAACAACCGGACAGGCTGGAAATTATATCGTAACACCCCATATTAATGGTTGTACCGGACCTATCGCAAGTATTTCAATTTCGGTTGGAACTGCTCCAGTGATTGAGTTAGGAACCGACATCAACATTTGTAACGATACTTCTTTTGTTTTGGACCCACTTCCTAACGGTGCTGGCCTGACATATTTATGGAGTAATGGTTCAACGGATAGTTCCATTGTAGTGACAAATTCCGGAAAATATAAAGTAACCGTTTCTAATGGTAATTGTTCATCGTCAGATTCAATGCAGGTAAATTCCGGAACAAGACCAGCTCAACCCATAACCAATGGAATCATTTCCTATTGTCAGGGTCAAAATGCAGTTTTTGGGGTAGATACAGTTTCCGGAGTTTCTTATTCATGGACAGGACCTAATGGATTTACTTCTTTGGCTTCTGAAATAAACCTTCTCAATATAACAACCGGACAGGCTGGAAATTATATCGTAACACCCAATATTAATGGTTGTACCGGACCGGCAGCAAGTGTTTCAATTTCAGTTGGAACTGCTCCAGTAATTGAGTTAGGGGCCGATCTCAACTTTTGCAATGATACTTCTTTTGTTTTGGACCCACTTCTTAATGGTGCTGGCCTGACATATTTATGGAGTAATGGCTCAACAGATAGTTCTATTTCCGTAAGCACGAGTGGAAAATATACGGTAAAAGTTAATTCACTTTCAGGGTGCTTCTCCATCGATTCTATCAATGTTGTCATTGGAACCAATCCAACTGCACCAACAATAACGGGAGCCACCAGCTTTTGCGCTGGCAATACAGCAACCTTTGGAATATTAGAAGTGGCTGGTGTCACTTATTCATGGAGTGGTCCTAACGGATTTACCTCCGCCAGTGATTCCATAACAATAACCAATGTTTCCAATTTAAATGCGGGCCAATATGTTGTAGTTCCAAGCCTTTCCGGATGTGCAGGTCCAGGTTCTTCAATAACCTTATCAATTGGAATAACCCCTTCTATTGAATTGGGGCCAGATGACACCATTTGTACTGGCAGTTCAGTTGTTTTGGATCCAATGGCTTCCAGTCAGGGTTTTAGCTTTGTATGGAGTACAACTTCGACCGATACAAGTTTAAGTGTTTCGACATCGGGAAAGTATTTTGTTACCGTCTTTAATGGAACCTGTGTATCGAAAGACAGCATTAACCTTGTATTTGGAATTCCAGCAAGCACACTTGTAATTACTGGAAATACAAATACTTGCCAGGGACAATCAACCAGTTTAAATGTTGTTTCCCAAACCGGAATCAATGTAAGCTGGACCGGACCTGGTGGCTTTTCCTTTAATGGAAATTCCGTGAATTTAACGAACATTCAGGCGAACCAGGCTGGAACCTATATCGCCTCAACATCTGAAAATGTATGTCCCGGAATTGGTGATACTGTTGTTTTATCTGTCAGCCAATCACCTCAAATTGAGCTTGGAGCCGACGTTAGCTTATGCACTGGAAATACAATTACTTTAGACCCAACTCCAAACGGAAAAGGCTTTACATATTTATGGAGCAACAATTCAACAGATAGTTCCATTTCGGTTAGTCAACCTGGAAAATACATTGTTTTTGTTTCAAATGGTGGTATTTGTACCACCAAAGATTCGATTCAGGTAAATGCAGGTTTGAGTCCAGGGCCAGTTACTTTTACCAATCAAACTGGTTTCTGTCTTGGAGGACAAGCTGTTTTTGGTGTGATTCAAACAGTAGGTGTAACTTACTCGTGGACAGGCCCGAATGGCTTCACGTCCACATCTGATACATTAACATTTCCAGCCATTGCATTAAACAATGCTGGCCAATACACTGTGACACCATCCTTAAATGGTTGCGTGGGAACACCATCAAACATTACCATTACTGTTGGTCCAGGACCGGTAGTAAATCTTGGTCCTGATGATACGATTTGTGGAAATACTCCAATCACACTCGATCCAACCAATGGCGGTCAAGGATTTACCTATTTTTGGGATACCGGGAATACGGATTCTACATTTATAACCAATCAATCCGGAAGTTATTCTGTTTCGGTTTCTTTTCAAGGATGTGAAAAGAAAGACACTATTAATCTAACTTTCAATCCAATTCCTGTGCCTGTAACGATTCAGGGAAGTGCCGCTCAGTGTGCCGGAGACACATTAAGGCTTTTACTACAAGGGACCCAGCCCAATGTGGTTTATAATTGGAGCGGCCCGGGAGGATTTGCTTTCCAAGGCAGTTCCATTGTGATTCCAAATATATCTTCAGCCCAAACCGGTTCATTTTCTGTGACACCTTCCTTCGATGGCTGCCCAGGTATAGCTTCAAGTCTAAACATCAATGTCAATCCAAAGCCAATTATAGAACTGGGCCCGGGATTACAGTCTTGTGCTGGAAACTCCTTTATTCTTGATCCGGTTCCTGCAAGTTCAGGATTAACCTTTTTATGGAATACCGGTTCAACAGATACAAGTATAACAGCATCCCAAACCGGGAATTATATAGTCACGGTAACCAATTCATCGAATTGTAAATCAAAAGATTCCATTTTGGTTACACTAAATCCTCTTCCATTAGAAACGGTTTTCACTGGTGATACTGTTCTTTGTGAGGGCGAGTCTTCGACATTTGGCGTTCAATCTCAATTAAATATTTCTTACAACTGGACAGGTCCAAATGGATTTTCATTGACCGGGGAAACTATTCAGATCCCGAGCGCAACAGGATCTCAGGCTGGATATTATGTTGTTCAACCTGTTGCATCTTCGGGTTGCCTTGGTGTTAAGGACAGCATTTTCTTAAAAGTTTCGCCGGTTCCATCTGTATCGTTAGGCCAGGATATTTCGATTTGTGGCAATGGACCTGTGAAATTGAAAGTTTCAGGAACCCCAGGCAATAAAATTTTATGGAATACGGGGTCCACGTCAGATTCAATTTCAGTTGCCGGTTCAGGGACCTATTTTGTAAAGGTGACAAACACCGGAGGATGTTCTAAATCTGACACAATTAACGTGCTTATAAAACCAAATCCTTTGCCAATTCAGGTCATTTCCGGTTCAAAAAGTATTTGTGAAAATGAAGGATTCAATTTTGAAATTCAGAACCAAAATGGAGTGATTTATTCATGGACAGGCCCATCGCAATTTACAGGGATTGGAAATTCAATTGGTTTTAAAGCCAGTTTATTGAATTCCGGTTCATATAAAGTAACTTCCTCCTTAAATGGTTGCCCGGGAGATTCTGCAAGTATTTTACTGAATGTGAAGCAGAATCCAACTATTTCGCTTGAATATAATTCATCCGTTTGCCTTGGAACCAAAACTTTGGTCACAGCCATTTCAAGACAAGGTGCAAGCTTCTTCTGGTCAGACAATTCATCATTGAATACTGGCAACTTTGGTGTGGGCCAACACTGGGTTCAATCCAGCTTTAACGGATGTTCAGTGAGGGATACATTTGACATAAATAATTCCGGTCCGATTGCTGCGTTTGTGACGGCACCTGACTCAATTGCAATTGTTTATGAAAAAGTCCAGTTTTTAGATAAATCCGTTTCAGGTGCCTCTCCTATTTCCAAATGGGAATGGAAAATAGGTGAAGCACAAATCAGAACGGAACAAAATCCGGAGTTTAGTTATTCAACGATAGGTGAATTTGAAATTCAATTAATTGTAACTGATGCAATCGGATGCTCTGATACCTTAAAAAGAGAGCTTATTGTTGACAAACCAAATAAGTGGTTTATTCCAAATTTATTTACTCCAGATGGAGATGGAAAAAATGATTTTTTCGAAATTGGGTTAATTGACCAATATCCGGGAACATCTGTTTCTATATTTAACAGATGGGGTGAGAAAGAATTTTCATCTAAGGATTATAAAAACGAATTTGGAGGCAAAGATTTATTGGAAGGTGTTTACTACTATTCCGTTAAACGTTCTGATGGAACCGAATTTAATGGGTATGTGTATTTGAGAAGAAATTAGAATTTGCCAATCGATAAAAAAAGTCTCAGGCCATTTGGTCTGAGACTTTTTTATTTTTCCCGGAATTGTCATTAGAAAATTCCCGTCTGCCAACAGGCAGTTTTTTCTGGTCTAAACCGCTTAATATCAAAAGATTTTCTACCTTTTTGGCATCTGTAGTACTGCCACAAATTTTGAATAAAAGGGCTGATTTTTTTGCAAGCTTGCCTCTTAGGGCTTTGCTGTCGGGATTAGCCTCTCCTTACGAAGTGCTCACGACAAATCCGGGTTTAGTTCTGTTTGGAAAAAAGCTATTCCAGAAACAAAAACGAGAAAAGAAGACTATTTAAACTTCCAAATCTGAAAATTTCCAATTGATTTGTATTCTTTAAATTCCGAGAAATCGCAATCTAAAAAAGCCGGCTTTTGTCCTGTTTCTGTAATTACAAATTCTATTTGACCACTTGAAATGGAATTATGAAGCGGTTTAAAATCAATTTTTCCCTTGGCATCAAACACCTGGATTGATACGTCTCTTTGAGGGCAAATCACCAGATTTGGAATCAAAGTGGTGAGGCATTCCTCCCATTGCCTCTTTAAATTGATGAGCACCCTTGCTTTGGGCTTATCTTTAAAGAAATCCGCAACACTTTTTTGCTCTAAATAATTCTCTTTGAGCGCCTTTTCTGAATTCAGGAATGACCCTGTAAACCATTGCATGGCCTGAACGAAAAAAAGTAAACCAAAAACGAGTGAGGCCAACAACTGAGGAGAACCTGGTCTGAAAAAAAGTTTTTTAAATGGAAGATTGTTAAGCCAAATGCCAAAAATGAGCAGAGAAATTAAGGTTGCCTCAAGAAAATAATTTGCCCCAGACCCATATTTGAATGAAAACAACAAGGAGGGAAAAAATGAACAAGCAAGGCCGGCGGACAAAACATTCAACTTCCAATTCTTTTCAAAAGCAAATTCATAAGCCACCAAAAGTGCAATTCCGAAAAGAATAGCCATTAGTGAAAAATAGCTGCCAAAAGCACCAATGAACCATGAAAAACTGATTCCATTTTGAAGCCCTCCGGCAACATTGCTAAAAAAATCACCGTTGAAGCTTTGCTGAAATAAAACCAGACATAAAATCTGTATTGCCAAAGTGATGAAGGCCCACAATACACTTTCCTTTACTCTTGACCCAAATAGAATTGTGAGGGGTAAAATACCTGAAAATACCAAGCCATCCTGCTTTGTAAAAAATCCGATCAGAGACAATAAAACCGCCAATGAAAAAACAAATCGTTTTCTCTTTTCTGGAATCTGAATGAGACAAAAAATGATTAGCTGAAAAATTGATCCTTTCAAAGAATCCGGCCTGGCTGCGATTGCAAATCTATCCATCCATAAAAAAGCAACTATGCCCAGACCAAAAGCAATCTCACTTCTGATTTTGAACTGCCTGGCCATCAGCACAAAAAGAACAGATGAAAAAATACAACAAGCAAAACTTACCAACCTTGCAAGACCATATACCTGATGGCTATCTAACGGATCGATTGAAAAAATGGAGCCAAAAAAACCAACCAATTGGTAGTATAAAGGCATATATTGGATAATTGCAAATGGAAAACTTTCAGGATTGGTGTAGAGAGGCTTTTCAAGCATGATTTGTTGAATTCCCCATATGACGTTCCGCTCAAAACCGCCCCATTCAGGTGCATAAGAATTTACCTGAGTCCATTTCAAAGTAATATTCAAAATAAGAAATGAAATAGACATGGTCCAGAAGAGGATTCTAAACCCCCTTTCAAAATTGATTTTTGATGACTGAATCATGAATCTTCTAGCCCTTAATTATTCTTGAGATATAATCTGAGTAGTCTTTTGCAGGAATAAAAAGCTTTTGGGTGCGATACATTAAAACAACAAACAGCAACAAAAGAGAAACTAAAAAGGACTGCATAATTAAACTTGCAAAACCTGTGACTACTGTAGTGGCCCAACCTGGGGAGGCTAATGGAGTAAAAAACTTCACCAGAGCTACTGTCAAAATGCTAAAAAAACTTAAAACCACAAGACCAATACAAAAAAGCATGAGTCGAACGGCCATGGTGTCGGCATGGACTGCAACGGCGGAAAGCCCATGAAGAACCAAACTTGTAAAATTCATTTTACTGGTTCCGGCCAATCTTCTTCCTCTTTCCAGTGGAATGCTTGTATAAGGTATTTTTGATTTGATAATTCCACCTGAAAAATGGTTCCATATTTCAGAAACGTGGGCAACTTTAACTGCATGCTTTTCAGGAATATAGCTAAAGTTTCCAAAAGCAATCTTTTTCCCGGTTAATAGTCTGAAAACTGCCTTATAAATTTTATAGAAAAACTGAAAAACAAAACCTTCATGTCGTTTGGTTCGCCTCGCAAAAACAATTTTGCCTTGTTTCTTACCCTCCTGAACCAACTTTTCAAGATGTATGGGTTGATCTTCTCCATCCGCATCCATAACCAAAATGGCACGGCCGGGGAAATATTTCGCAACATATGCAATACCCAAAGCTATGGCTTTCTGGTGACCCACATTCCGGGTTAGGTCAACTATAAAATCCTGACCATCAATCCTTAAGATTGAAGTTGGCGGATCATCATAACTACCATCATTGACCCAGCAAAAAGTAAGATTGCTGAAAAAATCTGAATTGACTTTCGATCGGATTGAATCAACCAACAAATGACAAGATTCCCAATCGTTAAAAACTGGAATAACTACAAAAATCTGATTTTCAGAAAGTGATAAAGATTCGCTCAAGTAGGAATGACTAAAGTGCAAGGTTACAGTATCCTGCAAAAAGTTCAAAGTCTTTTCTTGAATCTAATCCTAAACCCTGGTTTTTGGCCACAATATTGTGCCTGTTACCCATGATAATGATTTTGCAAAAGCTTCAGATCTGACGATTATGAAAGCGGATGGAAGAATAATTCAGGGCTTCAAATTGTTGGTGATTCGCCATTAGAAGCTAATTATATTGATTTAGGGGCTTCAATTTCCTGCAAAAATCCAAACCAGCTTACCCCATTTTCAAAACGAACAGGACTTGACATTCCTCTTACCCATTTTTCATCGCTTGAAGTTGTAACAATTCTATAGCTGCATTCCCACTTTTTAAGCTCCTGATAAGATTGATAAGTCAAATTTTGAACATTTGTCACATCTTCGGGATGTATCATTTCAAAAATAAGAGAAGGCCTTGAAATCACCTCCTCCGCTTTTACTCCGGAAATATTATAAATCCCTTCTGAAACAAAAGGAAGCTTGGAACTTCCATCATCAAACATTTGATACAAGTAAACACAACCCGGTACATGGTCTGCGATGTTCTTTATAAAAAGACTAGAGTCTTTTAACTTCTTTTCAATCTTCTTAAACGAGTCAATATCCTGGAAAGTACCATATAACCTTTTGCAAACCCCGTCTTTAAATTCGGTTTTTCCTTTTGCCCGAACCCAGATTTCATTGCCCTTTGCAGTCACAACTTGTAGCTCGACATCATAAGATTTTCCGGTCTTCAAAGCAGACATTCCAACTTCAAAATATGTATCTCTGCTTTGACCTTCTTTGTAAAACTGTATTACTTTTTTAATTGTAGGTTCAAAATCGGGCTGAACCTCATGTATCTCTTTGGTCACATCTGTCCAATAAACCTTATCCAATGCTACATCGTAGCTCCACCCTCCTACCCTACCAACCCGATTGGTTTCTAATAAATGTTCCCGGGTGACCATCAGTTCATATTCATCTGCTTTTCTTTTTGTCACATCCCTTTCAATCGAAATGAAATGAGTGCACATCCCAACTTCATCAAAGACAGGATCAATCCTGAAATCGACCCAGTATTTTGTTCCTGATTTTGTATAATTAATTATGGACCCTTGTATAGACTTTTTATTCTTAATCGCCTTATCTACAAGCGATACTGTCTTTTCATCTGTTTCCGGACCTCTGAGAAATTCAGATGGATATTTTCCATAAACTTCTTTCAATTTGTAACCCGTATGCTCTTCAAATGATTGGTTAACCCAGGTAATTTTACAATATGGATCTGTAATAATGGTAAGGTCGGTCGTCTTTTCGCCAACCAAAGCCAATTCCTGCAGCCGCTTTTCTTCTATTTTTGTTTCGGTTTGATTTCTCGCGATGCAAAATATTTCCTGAAGCTGTCCATCCTCATCATTTACCGAAGAAATTGACGCCACGTAATTTTCTTTTGTTCCATTTAAAACCAAAGAAAATTCAAAATCAGAGGTTTTTTCTTCTGACTTTGATTCATTTATGGCCAGGATAAATTCTCTTAAATCTGCATCCGAAAACCCGATTTCACTCAAATGTCTTCCTTCAAAAAAGTCTGAAGGAGTAAATAATAATTCTTTGTCCCTGTTTTGATGATATTCAGTTATGTAAAAGTTTTTATCAATGACCAGGACTAAATCTCCTTGTCTGAACAAAATATCTTTAACCTTTTTGATTTCAAATCTGTTCCGGACTTCATTTTCCATTTTATCCGTTATGTCGTCAAAGACCACCATCAGGTTATTCGAATCCCCTTTTTGATTTTCTACAATAAAACCTGTGCACTGCCAATAGACAGTTTTGCCATTTTTATGTATGACCCTTATTTTCTTTGAATGGCTTGTTTTTTTATTTCCGTTGGGTTGTTTGAATCCTTCTAAAAAATCGTTTAGGTCATTTTCATAAAAAAAATCCGGATTTTTTCCGCCAAAGTCCGCAAGTTCGAAAGAATCAAAACCCAGCGAAATACAGGCAGAATCTGTCAACCAGTATTGGTCCGGATGTTCTAAGCTAACCAACCAGACCTGGTTTCCTAAAATATTGAAAAGGGCATTATTTGTTGTCTTTAAGGTTTGAAATATGTCTACTAACTCCTGCCTTTTTTCAATCATGTAATCAAGAAAATTTATTGTCGCTAATGTTAGCAAATAAAGCAAATTTTGTTTCAACAAGGTAAATAATATAAAAACACCGGGACTGATATAATCAGGTTTTCACAGACCAAAAAAGACAATTAAAGTCCTGTTAAAATTTAATAATTGGCAATCAATCTTCAGGGAAGATTTGAAACTACGATTAAATTTTTGATGCCTTATTTCATCAAAGAGCAAATTGACAACATTTACCCATCCCTACGGGGTTCG
>JAIXQU010000031.1 GCA_027485575.1 Cytophagaceae bacterium | reverse complement strand
GACATAACTGATGGGAGTTTTATCCAGGAGTTATTTGAAACCCATAGATTTGATGGGGTTATTCATCTTGCAGCAGAAAGTCATGTTGACAGGTCAATCACAGATCCCCTTTCTTTTATAATGACCAACGTGGTTGGAACTGCCAACCTTTTAAATTCAGCCAAGTCAATTTGGGCTGGTAATTTCGAAGACAAACTATTTTACCATGTTTCTACGGATGAAGTGTATGGGTCACTTCACAATCCAGAGGAATTCTTCCTGGAAACCACACATTACGATCCCCAATCACCATACTCAGCTTCAAAGGCAGGAAGTGACCATTTGGTCAGGGCATACCATAATACATACAAGATTCCGGTTGTAATTACAAATTGCAGCAATAACTATGGACCTAACCAGTTTCCTGAAAAGCTTTTGCCCTTAATGATAAACAACATTTTGAAAAACAAGCCTTTACCCGTTTATGGAAAAGGCGAGAATATTAGAGACTGGCTGTTTGTGGTTGATCATGCCAGGGCAATAGATTTGGTTTTTCACAAAGGTAAGACCGGTGAAACCTATAACATCGGAGGTTTCAATGAGTGGAAAAATATTGACATCGTCCACTTGCTTTGCAAAATAATGGATAAGAAACTGGGCAATCCGGAAGGAACTGCTGCCGGTTTAATCACATATGTAAAAGACAGAGCCGGCCATGACTTAAGATATGCCATTGATGCCAATAAAATCATGAAGGAATTGGGGTGGGAACCTAGCCTCCAATTTGAAGAAGGTTTGGATAAAACCATTGACTGGTACCTTGCCAATTCCAGTTGGATGGAGGAAATTAATTCAGGTGCCTACAAACAATATTACGAAAGTCAATACGAATCCAAATAGCTAAACAAAGGCGTTAACGGCCCTACTGAAGGAAACCTACAACATCGAATTTGTCAAAAACCCATTCCTGGTGGGGTGCATCTTTCATTTCGTCCGTAAGGTCCTGCCCGGCCCAATGTTCGTAATGTTTGCCATTTTTCCAAAGTTTAGACTGGGTAACGTCATAAATTAATCCTTTATAGGCGACCCAGATATCCGGTTTGTCTTCCCCATTTCTGAGGGCTAACTGGGATTTAGTGAAAGGAGTTAAATGGTTATTCAAAATTCTTTTCTTCTAATTTGATACAAATATTAGACATGATTATGTTTTAGAATTGTATTTTTGCAAATATCTTTTCAGAAGCAAAATTGGAAGCTGTTGTTTTTTTCGTATTCTTCGGTATTTATCTGGCCATCAGGGTAATGATTGGCGGGGGAGAATCCGAATGGGAAAAACAAATTGAAAAATCTAAAGTTGGCCTATTCTATTTTAACACAAAAAACTATGAAGAGGCTAAAATTTATTTTGAAAACGCGATAAGAGTAAAACCCTTTGCTTCAATAAATCATGTCATTCTCGGAGAAATTGCATTACATGAAAAGGAATATGAAAAAGCATTGTTCCATGCCCAAAAGGCCTTAAGACTTGACAATACTGTTTCTGACGCCCATCTTTTAATGTCAAAAGGATTGTACCACATCGAAGATTTTGCGGAGGCATTAAACATTGCAAAAAAGGCAGCATGGTTTAACCGTCATAGCCCGGAAGCCAATCTGTGGCTGGGAAAACTTTTACTTGAAAAAGGAGAAATTGAAAAAGGAATCCATCATCTTGAAATTGCATATTCTTTAGGAGATGAAGATGCAGGCTATTCAATCAAGTCTGCAAAAACAAAAAATTAAAATCTTGTATATCAATAAATTTATATAAAATGAACGCTAGAAAAGCAGAGTTGCTTAAAAAAACCATCCAACACATTGATATTTCTCAACATAATGTTGTTTCGATGGTGGAAGCGATGGAGAGTATGGCATTTCAGGCCAGAAATATGGCAAGAGGGGCCAAAATTTTCAACATGATGCAGGCAGACAAAGACTGCACTGTTTATTTAACCCTTGCCGGCTCACTTATTTCAGCTGGTTTAAAGAAAGTGGTTGTTGATTTGATTAAAAACAATATGGTTGATGTTATCGTATCAACCGGAGCCAATATTGTGGACCAGGACTTTTTTGAAGCGCTGGGCTTTAAGCACTACGTCGGTACCCCTTATGGAATTGATGACCAGGAGCTTAGAGAGTTAATGATTGACAGGATTTATGATACTTTTATCGACGAGGAAGACCTTAGAGTTTGCGATGCTACCATCGGGGAAATTTGCGATACGCTGCCCCGAAAACCACATTCAAGCAGAGAATTTATACGGGAAATGGGTAGATATCTTGCTGATAATGATAAATATGCAGAATCCAGAAAGGATAGCATAGTTTATCAATGCTTCAAAAAAGGTGTACCTATCTTCGTTCCCGCTTTTTCTGATTGCTCGGCTGGATTTGGGCTTGTTCATCACCAATTCCACAATCCTGAGTCACACATAAGTATTGATTCTGCAAAAGATTTTCTTGAAATCACCAAAATCAAACTTGCCAATCAGGAATCCGGTTTGTTTATGATAGGCGGCGGTGTTCCTAAGAATTTTGTTCAAGACATCGTAGTAGCATGTGATATTCTTGAGAAAGAAGCTCCAATGCACAAATATGCAGTCCAGATAACTGTTGCAGATGAAAGAGATGGTGCATTATCTGGTTCTACCCTCAAGGAAGCTTGTTCCTGGGGAAAAGTAGATACCGTCTATGAACAAATGGTATTCAGTGAAGCCACAATTGCCATGCCTATTATCGCAGCTTATGCATTGCACAAAAGAGAGTGGGTTGGCAGACCCGAAAGAAGATTAAATGAAATTCTCGACAATAGCTTGATTTCAGCTTAATGAATTACAAAAGGGCCTTTTTTTAAGGCCTTTTTTTTTCACAAAGTTTTTAAAATAAAGTAATTTCTCCTCCTATTTTCCGTTTGAAGAGTGTTATTGTTTTAGTCTTCATTTCAAATGGATACTATTCCTAACTTTGCCATAATAAAACTTGAAAATTAAAAAGACAAAGCAAGCCTATGCCCATAAATATTGCTGTTTATGAGGAAGTTACAAAAATCTTCAAATCCTATCTGGAAAGAAAAGAGTTGAGAAAAACTCCGGAGAGATTTGCGATTCTGGAAGAGATTTATTCGAGGGGTGAGCATTTTGACGTTGAATCTTTATATGTTTCTATGAAAAATAAAAACTATAGAGTGAGCCGTGCCACAGTTTACAACACACTCGATTTGCTGGTTGATTGTTTTTTGGTTACCAAACATCAGTTTGGACATAATATTTCACAGTTTGAAAAATCATATCCCAGCAGGCAACACGACCATTTAATATGTACGGATTGCAACAAGGTTGTAGAGTTTTGTGATCCGAGGCTTTATAATATTCAAAAGATGGTGGAAGATACTCAGAATTTCAAAGTCATTCACCATTCATTGACTTTTTACGCAAGTTGCCAAACTCCAAATTGTGAAAACACGGGAAAAAATTTAGCGATTTATACACAGAGAAGTCCAAACGACTAACAAAAAAAGATTGAAAAAGTTACTTATCATATTTTCATTACTGGTTTCTGCACAGGCTTTTAGCCAGGAAGGCGAACTACCGGAAGAGCAAATCATTATCCAAAAGGATAAGAAAATTCTATTGCCAGAAATTTCAAAGCCTCAGGAAAAAGTAACGCTAACTTTAAAGCCTTTGCCGAAGGTTAAACAAAAATATAGTTACAGGGATTTCAACCTGTCGTTACCCTTGCTTGACCCCAAACTTTATCCTCCAGTTTTAAGGTCTGAAAAAGAACAAGCCGTAAAAGAAGGTTTTGTCAGAATTGGCGTAGGAAATTATGGCTCAACACTTCTGGACGCCTTTTATAACAGTGGCAGGAAAAAGGATTATGCGTTCGGAGTATTTGGAAAACATCTTGCCTCAGCAAATGGCCCTGTAGAAAATTCAGGGTTTAGCAACAACGAATTGGGCGCATATGCCAGGTATTTTACCCCAAATTTTACGTTAACCGGTAGTTTAAATTATGCCAGGAGCCGGTACAACTTTTATGGATATGACCAGGAAAGATTTAAAAACCGCCCGAAGGATTCCACAAGACAAGTGTTTAACAGCATTTGGTTCAACATGAATCTGGAACGGTTAAAAAAGAATTCTCCTTTGGATTATAAAATAGGATTGGGCGTAGGAAATATTTCTGACCGTTTCAAGGCATCTGAATCAGAAGTAGCCATAGATTTTAATGGCAAGTACATGATTAAAGACTCATCCGCCATCGTAGTTTTTTCTGATCTTTCTCTAGCCAAAAGGGTAGATTCAGCTTCACAGAACAGGTCTCTTTGGAGAATTCAGCCAGCGTTTGACTTTAGATTTAAAGGATTTCAGTTGAATGCAGGCTTTCAATTTTCAGTTGACAACGAACCAGATTTTAAATTCTCAGAATTAAACTACAGTAAAAATAAAGCCAAATTCCATATCCACCCTCAAATCAAAATTCAACAAAACATTTTCGAGAACAAGGTATTGGCCTTCGCAGGAATTGGAGGTGGAATGAACAATGTAAACCTAAGGTCTCACTTGCAACAAAATCCTTTTCTGGACAGCAATGTTGTACTTAAATATGAAAATCAGCTTTTTAAGCTTTTTGCCGGAATAAAAGGCAAAGTCAAAAACACCTTAACCTATTCAACCGAAATTTCTTATGAAAATCTGGATAACCAGGGTTTTTACATCAACGATGGAGAAAACAGGGAAAGGTTTGGAATTGCCTATGATTCAACAACTACCAGAAGATTTACCTGGTCAACTGAGGCTACTTATGACATAAGCAAAGAAACTAAAGCTGGTGTTAGAATGGCATTTCTAACATATGGGGTTTCAAAATTTATAAAACAACCCTGGCATTTGCCGAATAGTATGGTCACCATTTTTGGAAGACAGTACTTAAGCGAAAATTTAATGCTTTCGGGCGAATTATATTACATGGGCGGAATCAAGGGATTGAATGTGGAAACCTTTGAAGCCGAAAGACTTAAGCCATTGGTGGATCTCAACTTAAAGGGAGAATATTTCTTTAAAAAGAACTTTTCAGGGTACATTTCTGTCCATAACCTCCTGAATAACAAGAATGAAAGACTTCTTTATTATCCAACGCAAGGCTTAAGAATAATGGTAGGCGCTACTGCCCTATTTTAAAAATTCGATTTGGAGTCCCTAATGTTATGAGCTTTATTTGTACATCAGATTTTTGAGTTTTGTGCCAAACCAAATTGGTACAATTTTAATCAGAAGATGTTGAAGTAATGGACATGATAGGAAGCATTTTAAGGGAATTAATAAATGAAAATTCATCAGTTGAAATTCCTGGTTTGGGAACTTTTCACACTGAATATGCTTCAGCAAGCATTCAATTTGCCACAAGAGGGATAGCTCCTTCAAGCCTGCGAATTGAATTTAGCCAAAAACCAGTAAGCGGAAAAAGCAATCCGCTTAAATCTTATCTGATTTCAAATATTGGATTGAACAACGAAAAAGCCGATTCAATTCTCGAAAGTTTTTGTCAATCTGTTTCTAAGACGCTTCAAACGGATAAAAAAGCAGAAATAAAGGGATTTGGTTGGCTTGTGGTAGATATTGAAGGTGGAGTTCACTTCCAAATGTACCCTGATTTTCCTTATCGCCTGGATTCATTCGGATTAAAGCAAATTCCTGCAGAAACGGCTCATTTCAAATCTAAAACGACACCTGACAGGGAAACACCGGTTATCCCATTGCATCCTTTTGATGATGAATTTCCGGAAGTTTCAGAATTGAATGGTGAAAGGAAATACAATTTCAAATGGGCATTTGTAGCTGCCATTTTTCTGGCAACCCTTGTTTCTTTTGGGTCTGTTTATTTTCTGGCTTTAAACTCTGAACCTTCAGAAATATTGGCCAACCAGGAAAAGCCAGTAAGACAAGAGGCCACCATGGTGCCTGTAAACAAAGACATCACCCAAAAAGAAGTTTTGGGTGAAAATAAATCAGAGACTTTGGACATTACAGAAAAGAAGTCAGAGGCCGCCACTAAACCCGGTGCTGTATCTGCACCTGCTGTAGAATCTGTAATTGAAGAAAACTATTATGTAATTGCCGGAAGTTTTCAAAAGTCGGAAAAATCCATACAACTAAATCTCAGTCTTAAATCTGATGGTTTTCAATCAGAAATTCTTTCCAAAAATGAAAACGGTTTTATCAGGGTTTCTGCCGGAAAATTTAAATCAAAGCCAGAGGCGATAGCCTTTATCGAAAGTAAAAAGGAAAATCTTAAGGAAAACCTTTGGGTACTTAAGGGTAAATAGAAATTACCCTTAAGTTAATTTGATGCTGGCTGGGTCCTCTCCTATTTATTGTATTTTTTGAAAATAGTGGTTGCTATGTGGCCACCAAATCCAAATGTATTGCTCATGGCATAGTTGATTGTTTTCTCCTGGGCTTTACCAAGGGTTAAATCAAATTTACCTATAAAATCAGGCTCCACTTCATCTGTATTTATGGTTGGCGGAACAATATTATGCATCACTGATTTTATAGAAATAATCGCCTCAATAGCACCAGCTGCACCCAAAAGATGACCCGTCATAGATTTGGTACCGCTTACATGCAAACCTTTTTTAGAACCAAAAACCCTTTCAATTGCTTTTAATTCACTTTCATCACCCAAACCTGTAGAGGTTGCATGGGCATTGACATAATCTATTTTATCAGGCTGAATTTCAGCATCTTCAAGGGCATCCAACATTCCAAGGTAGGCGCCTTCGCCATCCGGATGTGTACCTGTGAGATGGTATGCATCACCAGCCATACCCGCTCCAACAATTTCCGCCAAAATATCTGCACCACGGGCTAATGCAGAATCCAGACTTTCCAGAATCAGGGCACCGGCCCCCTCTCCCATCACAAACCCATCCCGCTTAACATCAAAAGGACGTGAAGCGGTTTCAAAGTTGTCATTGTTGGTAGATAGAGCCTTTGCTGCATTGAAACCCCCGATTCCACTTTCGTTTATCGCTGCCTCGGAACCTCCCGTTATGATAATTTCTGCTTTTCCAAGACGAATGTAATTGAAGGCATCAATTATGGCGTTGTTGGAAGATGCACATGCAGAAATAACAGAAAAATTGAGCCCCCTTAACCCATGCCTTATCGAAATAACACCTGAAGGAATATCGGCAATTATTTTTGGAATAAAGTAGGGATTAAACCTTGGATGCTTTTCACCTTTAAAAAAATCTCCGAGCTGGTCCTGGAAGGTTTGGATACCTCCATTTCCTGAACCCCAGATTACCCCAATCTTATTTTTGTTTAGCTTTTCAAAGTCAAGTTTGGCATGGCTGATGGCCTGATCTGCCGCTGCTACAGCATATTGGGTAAACATATCATATTTACGGGCATCATTCCTCTCAAAATAATCTCCCGGATTGAAGCCTTTTACTTCTCCTGCAAACTTGGTTTTGAAATGGGTGGTATCGAATCTTGTTATCAATCCTATTCCATTTTTCCCTTCAACGATATTTTTCCAAAATTCTTCTACTGTGTTTCCAAGGGGGGTAATTGAACCCATTCCTGTGATTACTACTCTTTTAAGTTCTTTTGTCATTTAATAATTTTATTGTTTTGAATACAGATCATTCAGCCTGAAAATTGGCCTTAATTAACAGTTTTTGAATTTCTGAATCAATTGAAATCTGTTTGTCCCTTGCATACCATAAATGTAATTCCTGGGCATATATTTCTGCCGTTTCCGGATTGGATTTTAACAATTTGACCAGGTTTTGAGCGACTAAAGGCCTTGGCCCCCAAATTCCGGTTATATTAAATTGATTATCCAGTTGAATCAATTTGGGAATGGCCCGCGAATGGTTTGTTAGATAGGCATCCATCAACTCCGGATTTTGGTCCCGGTAAACCAGTTTTAACTCCAATTTTCCCTGACTTGCCTTGGAAATTTTATCAAAAACAGGCAAGATTTGGGCGGCATCTCCACACCAATGTTCTGTAATTACAAGCCAAAATGCATTTTGCCGCAACTCCCTTAATACCTGCAGCAACTCGTCAGAAATCTGATAGGTTTTTTCAACCCTGTTCATCCGGTGCTGGTTGAGATTGATATACTCTTTTATCTTTTCATCCTCATTGGATACCAAATCTACTGCCAGGTTATCTTTATATACTTCATAATCAATCCCTTTTGACAGATAGAGCTGGTATTCCGCCTGGGTTACATATTTTGTAGTTTCCTGAATTTCCATGTTTTTTTTAGTTTAACAACCCAAACAAAGGTCAACTTATCCCCTATTCCAATAAAAGGATGAAAGTTAAATTTGGATGGGCAATTCCTCCTGAACCAATTTTGAGCTATTTCAACAATGCAATCTGACCCAGGTGATACGCCAAATGACTGGTTCGACTGATCAATATATTAAGTTTATTCCGGTGGGGTTCATTGGCAAATGCTTCCTCCGAAACTGCAGTATGTCTTTCCATCCAATTGTTTAATGAAAACCCGGCAAAATGTTCGTTTAACTTTTCATTGATATCCAACCAGTTTCTTCTCAAGGTCTGCACATCCGGATGTGGCAAACCAGACTTATCCGGACTTCTTAAAAATACATTTTCCATTTCCGGAAAAATCTTATCACCCAAACCCATTAACGGTAGAACGCCATCATGAACAGTAACCAAATGGCCCAACAAATAAACGCCTGAATTTTTACCCGGGGCAATATCTCCGGCCAATTGTTCATCAGATAAAGATTCAATAACTTTATTGGCAGTTTTGATTTGAAGGCTCCAACCATCCAGAACCTGTTTTAAGACTTGTTCCATTTGTATTTTTTAAAGAGATTTAAAGATTCAAGAAGTGTGCCGAAAATTTTATTGATTTCAATAATGACAATGCAAAACCGGGTGGATAATCAAACTCAGGAAATGGACAACTGGCCTGGATTCATGGAGAATTTTCCCAGATTACCTCTCAGAAAGCCAAAATGTTGGTTCATGAAAGATGAATTAGAGATTTCAAAAAGATTAAGGCCTATCTTGGCTGAAACAAGAAAGAAAAATGAACCGATTTAGACTGAAACTTATCCGATTTTGGAAACTGATTGGCCCGGGATTGGTTACTGGTGCAAGCGATGATGACCCATCGGGTATCGCCACTTATTCACAGGCGGGAGCAGCGTATGGCCTCTCCACATTATGGACTGCCATTATTGCCTTTCCACTAATGGCTTCTATTCAACAAATGTGTGCCAGAATTGGCCTCGTTACTTCTCATGGACTAACGGGCGCATTAAAGGCCCATTATCCAAGACCGGTTTTATACCTGATGTTGTTGTTTAGTGCACCAGCCATCGTTTTGAACATTGGTGCTGATATTGCGGGTATGGGTGCTGTTGGCAATTTACTTTTCCCGGCCATAGACACCTTATTTTTCAGCGTATTTTTCACACTGTTACTTTTAGGGCTGATCATCTATCTGCCATATCAAAAAATAGCATCAATTCTCAAATATCTATGCATCGTAATGCTGGTATATTTTGTAGTACCCTTTCTTTTCAAGCAGGATTTCAAGGCAATAATAAAAGCAACATTTATTCCTGAAATTCATCTGAATAAAGAATTCCTGGCCATTCTTGTAGGAATTCTTGGCACCACAATCTCACCCTATCTTTTCTTTTGGCAGGCCTCGGTTGAGGTTGAAGAAATGAAGCACAAAAAACGTCACCTATTGGTGAACAAGCGAATCATTTATGAAATGATTCAGGATGTAGATTTTGGAATGGGTTTTTCAGGTTTTGTTATGTATTTCATCATTCTCACCACAGGAACTGTCTTATATTCAGGCGGGATTCATCAGATAGATACGGTGGAGCAGGCTGCCCTGGCCCTAAAACCTTTGGCTGGGGATATGGCTTATTTTCTTTTTGCGACCGGGGTTATTGGGACAGGGCTCATTGCCATTCCGGTCCTGAGCGGATCTTTATCGTATATGTTCACTGAAACCTTTGGTTGGGAACAAGGCCTGGACAAAAAGTTTCATGAAGCCAAAGGATTCTATGTCATCATAGGAATTTCTCTCCTGTTGGGACTATCGCTTAACTACATTGGCATTACGCCCATTCAATCTTTGATTTATACCGCTGTTTTATATGGACTTACGGCACCTGTCCTGATTGCAATTATCCTTCATATTTCTAACAACAAATCCATAATGGGGGAGCATGTCAATTCAAAAACTACCAACTTCCTCGGCTTCTCTGCATTGATAATTATGTCAGTTGCTGGTAGTTTATTGGTTTATTTTCAGTGGATTGCCGGCTGAAACCAATTTTGGTTTGCTTTTATTTACTATCTTTTTTGAGGGTTAAAAAATGCTAAATAAAACCAGATTGGTTATTGGGACTTCGTTGTGAGAGGCTAAAAAGCAAAAAATCAGGACCTTTAATTCGAAATTCCTGGCAGCGCTACGGATACAGAAAAATAGGTGACGAAATTTCTGATTTGAAGGAGTTTAGCATCGGAATACCTGCCTGTCGGCAGACAGGGAATTCCTAGTGATTATTCTGGGTTAAAGTCCAAATGGCTAAGCCTAAAAATGGAAGAGTTGACAATATCATTTTCAAATTGGAGGAAAATAAAGCAGACATGAGGATTAGAAGGATTGGTATTCCCAATAAAATCATGGCAGTCAATATCCATCCAAACCTTAGATGTGATCGAAAAATAGCAATCCCTAAAATGACCTGACCGATTAATCCAACCAAAATTACAGGATGTGTAAAGTTTGAAATGAAATCAGCCCGGTTGGTAAATACCTTCAATTGAATTTCAAACACAAAACTGTGGTTTCCGCCTCCCCATTCCATGTAGGCAAGAGAGAATGAAAGAAGCAGAAGAAGATAAATCAGCTTTTTGAAATGCATACTGATTGAATGGCGAAGACTAAAGTTGAGAAAAAACTTCCAGATAAACCCAAATACCGCAACATAAAAAGCTTTTGGTTCACAAATGATAGATTTTTATCTTAAGTCATCTACTTTGGAGACGATTAAGTTGAGGCTATAAATCGTAGGAAATCAGTTATTTAAATCCTATTTCTTAATCCGGGATAAATCAAACGAAAGAAAAAATCGATACCTATCAAAAAGGACTAAGACCTGTTTATTCCTTTCGGCTTCAGCATCGAATTACCAGGGTTTAACCATTTTTTCAAATCAAAGCCATGGATAAGCTTTCCCCTTTCAAAAAGAAGTTCCGGTATGAACTTAATGGCCCACCAAGATGGACTACAACCTGAAAAATAGAAATGAAAATATTAAAATCAAGGCTTTAAAGCCCAATCATAGAAAGAGTCCACATCCTTTTTGAATTGGATCATATCCGGCATATTGATGTAGTACATGTGACCACTATTGTAAAAATAATGGCGGATATTCTTCTTTGTTTCAGGCCGGAGAAACATATGTTCAATATCGTACTTTGCTGTAAAGTAAGGTGTTGCAAAATCATGATATCCACTTCCCACATAGACCTTTAGTGCAGGATTTTTTGCCATGGCATCCCTGAGGTTTTCAGCCACGTTCAGAAATTTATTTTGCACATTGTTGTAGTTCCATGGCCAGACATTGGCCAAAATGGTATAAGGCTTCTCTTCTTTGATCAGTAGTTCTTTTTGCAGATAGTCGTTTATGGATGAGGTAAAAGGTCCGTCAATATTGCTGAAAGATGGGTCATAACTCACAGATTCCCCTGCATTGTCCAGGTCAGTTCCGGTAAACCTTGCATCTAGCCTGCCAATGGTGAGGCCATCTTTTCTGCGCAGTTCTTTGTAAAACCGATTTTCGTCTACCCTCAAATTGCTATTGAGCCAATATTCCTTGTTGATCCCAGAATAATAGGCCAATTTTTCAGCCAGTTTTTCCTGGTCAGGTTTAGACAACCAATCTCCTTTGATGAGGGCTGTTGTATAGGAATTGATGGCAAAATCCTCACTTTCTTTCAATGCTTTCGCAAAATCTGCCTGTAGCTCAGGACTTAATTTTTTATGATACCAGGCTGCAGCCGTGTAAGATGGCAAATAAAGTGCCCGTGGCAAATCGTTGCCTACATAATAGTCATTGGTTCCAAAATTGAGGACGGGAGAAATTAGAAACAGTCCATTGATATAAATTCGGTATTGGTCTTGTAGAAATTTACTTAAACCCGCGGCCCGGGTGGTGCCATAACTCTCACCTGCCAAAAATTTGGCAGAACCCCATCGCTCATATTTGCTCAAAAAATACCGGATAAAAGAGCCTACACTTTGTATATCTTCCTCAAAACCATGGAATTGCTTAGGGCTTTCTTTGGATGCCGCCCGGCTGAATCCGGTTGAAACCGGGTCAATAAAAACCAAATCTGTTTTGTCAAGCCAACAATATTCATTGTTAATGTTTTGGTAGGGCGGCGGGGTTGCAGTTCCATCGTCTTTGAGTAAAACTCTTTTTGGACCCAAGGCCCCCATGTGCAACCATACAGAGGAAGAACCTGGTCCGCCGTTGAAACAAAAAGTGATTGGCCTTGATTTGGTATCAACACCCGTTTTCTGATAATAGGTGAAAAATATTTTAGCCAGCACTTTGCCCGTATCTGATTTTAAATCCAAATATCCAGCTTTGGCCTCATAATCAAGGACTTTTGGACCATAATTTACTTTTCCTTTGGTGGCTGTTACTTGCAATGCACCTGCCTGGGGTTGTTCTTTTGGTTCGGCCGGAACTTTGGTTTGGGCCATTGCATTTGAAATCAGGCCAATAGAAATCAGAAATAAAAGGTTTTTGAACATAACAGAAGTATAGACAGGAAAGGTATGGTTAATTTCAGTTTTCCAGAGAAAAATTAAAATATGGCAATCATTATAAATTTAAAAATTCGACCCGTTTTATAAATACAAAACCAAATCAAAAATTACGATTCAAAATCTAAAAAATGCAATAAAAATCAAAAGGCAAATCTGTTTTCAGAAATAAAAACTTTTCTGCAGTCGCTAAAAAGGATTAAAATTTGCCATAAAAAGCCGGATTTTGTGCGCATTCGTAATCCGAATTCTGTTCTCCAAAATTTCTTTTGTGGAACTAGCGGTTATTTTCTTCAAAAGGTCCGAATAATAGTTTAAGGCCAGTTGAACACCTTTTTTGGAATTCTCAGGAAGGTTTTTAATCCCTATTTGCGCCAACCGGAACTCTTCGGCTATCTCTTTTTCAATCTCCTGTTTATCTTCTTTTGAAAATTTAGAAATATCCAGACCTGGAAAATAAATGCGCTTTCTATCTTCAAAATCACTTTTAATATCTCTGAGAAAATTGACCTTTTGAAAGGCAGAACCAAGCTTTCTTGCAGGTTCAACAAGGGATTGAAACTTAGATTCATCGCCAAGACAAAAAACTTTGAGACACATCAATCCCACCACTTCTGCAGAACCATAAATATAGGTTTCATAGAGTTCCCTCGTATAATTCTGGTCCTTCAAATCCATTTCCATTGAAAACAAAAAAGCATCGATGTAGGAGTGGTTTATATTATACTCATTCACAGTAGTTTGGAATGCATGCAGGACAGGATTAAAACTTATGCCTTCCTTAATGGCGAGCATCGTTTCTTCCTTCAATCTGGCAAGTTGAACCGCCGGTTGTTTGTCCTGATATGAATCCACAATTTCATCTGCAAGACGAACAAAACCATAAATGGAATAAATGTCATTTCGGATTTCCTTGCCGAGCATTAAAATTCCCAACGAAAAGGAAGTGCTGTAACGCTTGGTTATCAGAGCACTACATTCTATGCATGTCCTTGTGTAAAGGTCTTTCATTTCGAAAATTGACGCAATATTTCATTTGCAACCACTTCACCGGAAATTATACTTGGCGGCACTCCAGGCCCGGGAATGGTCAACTGGCCGGCAAAGAAAAGATTTTTTACCTTTTTACTTTTCATGGAAGGTTTGAAAATTGCAGTTTGCATTAAGGTATTGGCCAAACCATACGCGTTGGCCTTGTGGGCATGATAGTCGGCAACAAAATTTTTAGGGCCGAATGGAACCTTAAATACCAACTCTTTACGAATTTCATTGCCAGTATATTTTTCCACTTTCCCGGTAATAAAGTCAAAGTATTTGTTTGAAATCTGCTCGTCTTCAATTATTCCGGGAGCAGTTGGAATCAGAAAAAACAAATTCTCTTTTCCGGCAGGTGCAATGGAAGGATCCGTTATTGAAGGTGCAGAAAGATAAAATAACGGCTTGGTTGGCCATTTGGGGTTTTCATATATTTCTTTTGAATGAAGTGCAAAATCCTCGTCAAAAAAAAGATTGTGGTGTTTGAGATTTTTGACCCTTTGATTAAAACCACAATAATACAGCAAGGAAGAAGGTGCCATCACCCTTGTATCCCAATATTGAGCAGAATAGGAACGCCACTGTGGCGCCAGCAATTTCTGGTCTGCATGGGCATAATCGGCATTAACGACCACAATGTCAGCACTATAGAAATTGGTTTTTGTTTGAATCCCGCTTACTGACCCCTTTGAATCTACTTCAATGGAAGAAACCTCTTCATTGAATTTAAATTCTACGCCCAAAGAAAGCGCAAGATTGTACATCCCTTTTACGATTTGATTCATACCTCCCATTGGGTACCAGGTACCTAATTTGATGTCTGCATGGTTCATCAAACTATACAATGCAGGTGTTTTTTCAGGTGTGGCACCTAAAAACAAAACCGGGAACTCAAGAATTTTCAAAATCCTGGGATGCGAAAAATACTTGGTTACATGGGCTTTGAAATTTGTAAGCAGGTCAAGTTGAAATGCGGCTTTTATGGTTTTCCAATTGGCAAACTCCAGTATGGATTGGCTGGGTTTAAACACCATATTTCCAAGACCTTCTCTGTATTTTATCTCAGCCTCTTTTAAAAATTTTTCAAGATTGACAGCCGCTCCTGATTCCCATTTTTCAAATGCTTCTGCCAGCATATTCCAATCAGCGGGAACGTCAAAATATTCACCGTCTTCAAAAAATATTCTATAGGATGGGTCGAGTCTTGTCAGTTGATAATGGTCTTTTACACTCTGGCCAAAACAATTGAAAAATCGTTCAAAAACATCTGGCATCCAATACCAGCTTGGCCCCATATCAAAGGTAAATCCCTCTTTATCAAAGACCCTTGCCCGTCCGCCGGGCTGATCATTCTTTTCTACTACTAAAACAGAAAAGCCTGCTTTCGCTAAAAAGCAGGCTGTAGAAAGAGAGGCAAATCCACTGCCTATTATGTTTACTTTTTTCATTGTCACAGGTTAATAGCCGGACTAGAAAAAATTATTTATACATTTTTAAAACGTCCTTTAACTCCTTGCGTGCAAGATGTATTCTATTTTTAACAGTTCCAATTGGGACCAATAATTTTTCGGCAATTTCATGGTATTTGTACCCATGAAAATACATCATAAAAGGCTCTTTATAAGCTACATCTAAACTTGATACAGCTTTGTTAATGTCATCCATTGCAAACTTCTGTTCTCCTTGATTTTTAGTGGAAAACTGGGTAGAATTGATGAAATGTAAATTTTCGGTGGTATCGATGAAGGTTTTTCTTTTCACCATTTTTTGATAGTTGGTGATGAAGGTATTCTTCATGATTGTGTACATCCATGCTTTGAGATTTGTTCCTTCAGAAAATTTCTCTTTATGGATAATGGCTTTCACCACTGTGTCTTGTAAAAGGTCTGCAGCATCGTCACTGTCGCGGGTTAAGCGAAGGGCGAAGGGCTTCAGCGCTTTAGTTGACTGCGTGATGGCATAACTAAATTCTAGTGCTGTCATATTCCTTTATTTTGTTTAAGACAAAAGTAGTTTGCCTTAAACAAACCGCCAAATTTTGTTTAACATAAATAACATTATAGTTAAACAAAATCAACACCAAACCTTGCAACAAATTGGTTTAGAAGATCTTACAAATAATTAAAACAAAATAAAAAAAATTAAGACATTTTTGAATCTGATTATTGAATAAAAAGCCTTACAAAAACCTATGAACTCAACCTTAATTGCCTTATATTCAAATACATGGAATTCCTTTTGGGACAATTCCGAGTTAGAAGGAGAGCGAAATCCTGAAATACTAATGGCGGAATTCAACCTGATTTCAAGGTTTTGGGATGAATCCTCCAAATTAAACCCGAATTCAGAATATGCATTTTTTACACCGAGTTTAACAAGCCAAAACGACTACTATCCCGCACATTTCAGGAGATTTAAGCAGGTTGGGGCCACACTGGCAGATAAAATAAGAAATCTTTTTGAGCTTGGGTTTGAAAAAGGATTCAATCGGGTCGTTTTTGTTGAACCCATTCTAATATTCCATTCGACAGATATTATTCAGAATTTACTGGAAAGCTGGCCAGATGAAAAAATGATTTTTTT
>JAIXQU010000011.1 GCA_027485575.1 Cytophagaceae bacterium | reverse complement strand
CAGACTCAAACAAAACAGAGAAAGCAAAAAAGTCATTGGGGTAAATATTATTTTTTCCCATTTATTGATGGCAAAAAGGTTTCCAATGGTATTGATAAAGAAAAGTACTGCCATAGCCCAAAGTGAAAACCGAAGTGATTTCTTTGAAATTCCGATTTGAATGACTCCACGGTAAATCAGAACTACCCCCAACATCAGAAAATTCACTAAAATGGAAATCGATTCGAACACCCACATTTCTTCTTTGCTTTTTAATCTTCCGCCCCAAAGAATATCAAACGGAATGACCTGAAACAAGGCTAAAAAATGAAAAACACAAATGGCTGAAAAAAGCACCATCAATGAAAATGAGACAATGGAAGAAATAGATTTAGCCGCCATAAAATTTGATTTAACAGTTTGAAAGTAGGCTCAGGAAGCCATCAAATCCAATCCAATATCGGTCCGGTATTGCATGCCCCTGAACTTTACATTTTTTACAAGTCGGTACGCTCTTTCAGAAGCCGTTTTCAGGTTGTATCCGGTGGCAGTACAGGAAATCACCCGCCCGCCATTGGACCATATTTTTTCTTCATTCCTTTTGGTCCCTGCATGAAATATCTGGCCTTCAACCTGTTCCGACAAAACAATTTCGTCACCTTTGATGGGGGTATCCGGATAATTTTCTGCGCACAAGACTATCGTTGTTGCTGCTTCTTTGTCAAAAGTCAACGGAAACTGGTCCAGGTTCTGGTGTGAAATTGACATCAGGGCTGGCACCAAATCCCCATGAATTCTGGCCAAAACAGTTTGCGTTTCGGGGTCACCCATTCTGACATTGAATTCGACAACAAAAGGATCGTTTCCAACCTTCATTATGCCAATGAATAAAAACCCTTTATAGCTCAAACCTTTACTATTCAATGTGTTAAACAGCGGATTGATAATTCTTGATTTCACTTTTTCAACAAAGACTTCATCCACAAACCAAACCGGTGAAACCGAACCCATTCCGCCCGTATTTGGGCCCATGTCCTGATCGAAAATTCGTTTATAATCTTTGGCTTCCGGAAGCAATTGATAATGAACTCCATCTGAAAGAGTAAACATTGAAACTTCAATGCCATCTAAAAATTCTTCAACGAGCAAGCTTTGATTGGCTTCTCCAAAAACTTTATCCTTTAAAACAGAACGGGAAAAATCCAGGGCTTCCTGATGACTGGAACAAACGGCAACACCTTTTCCTGCAGCCAATCCATCGGCTTTAATCACAACCGGTAAAGCATGATTCAAAATATAGGTTTGAAGTTCTTCCCAATCTGAAGCATCAAAAACTGTGGCTTTGGCAGTCGGAATTCCGGCTTCTTTCATGATTTGTTTTGAAAAATCCTTACTGCCCTCCAGTGCTGCACAAGCCTTATCTGGTCCCACAAATACGACTTCTTTCAGCCATGTATCTTCCTGATTTTGAAAATAATCGATTATCCCATCCACAAGGGGTTGCTCCGGACCTACGATTACAAGCTTGATTTTCAACGAAAGAATGGCATCCCTGAGTTGCTCAAAATGAGAAGCCTCTATCGGCAGATTTGTAAACTCTGTTTCTGTACCGCCATTTCCTGGTGCCAGAAAAATTTTATCAACCAGCGGACTTTCATTGACCTTTCTTGCAAAAGCATGTTCCCTTCCCCCTGAACCAATAATAAGGACCTTCAATAATTTTTCCATTGCCGGTTATCTTGAACTATAATTTGGAGCCTCACGCATAATGGTCACATCATGCGGGTGACTTTCTCTTACGCCTGCAGAGGTTATTTTTACAAATTTCGCTTTCTGCAAATCTTCTATGGTTTGGGTTCCGCAATATCCCATTCCTGCTTTCAATCCACCAACCAATTGAAAAATAACTTCTGATACTTTTCCTTTAAATGGAACCCGACCAACAATCCCTTCCGGTACAAGTTTCTTGGCATCCTCCTCCCCTGCCTGAAAATACCGGTCTTTAGAACCTGTTTCCATCGCTTCCAAACTGCCCATGCCTCTGTAGGTTTTAAATTTACGGCCTTCTGCTATGACCATTTCGCCCGGGGCTTCTTCCGTTCCGGCAAACATAGAACCGATCATTACCGAATGTGCCCCAGCAGCCAAAGCCTTTGTAATATCTCCAGAAAACCGGATGCCACCGTCCGCTATAATCGGCACTCCAAATTCTCTTGCCCCTTCAGCTGCCTCCATCACCGCGGATAGTTGTGGAACGCCAATTCCGGCAATAACCCGCGTTGTACAAATACTTCCAGGCCCAACCCCAACTTTAATGCCATCGGCACCTGCTTTCGCCAGTGCAACAGCAGCTTCTCTGGTTGCAATGTTTCCTGCCACAATTTGTATATCTGGCCAGGTGTTTTTTATCTGTCTTACAGCATCTATAACTCCTTTTGAATGCCCATGGGCGGTATCCACACCAATCACATCAGCACCTGCTTTTTGCAATGCTTCTATCCTTTCCATGAAATCATAGGTCACTCCCACTGCTGCACCGACCCTCAACCGACCCAGAGAATCTTTGCAGGAATTGGGGCGAAACTTCCTTTTGATTATGTCTTTGTAGGTTATTAACCCAACCAGTTTATAGTTGGCATCCACGATGGGCAGTTTTTCTATTTTGAATTCCTGAAGCATCATTTCGGCTTCATCCATGGAGATTCCGATTTTTGCGGTTATCAGATTCTCTTTGGTCATTGTCCTGCCTACCAACTTTTTATAGTCTTTTTCAAAACGCATGTCGCGGTTGGTTATAATGCCTTTTAAAACATTGTTTTTGTCCACAACCGGAACTCCTCCAATTTTCAAATCCACCATGATTCTGTCCACATCACCAAGGGTTGAGTCTTCATTTACAGTGATTGGGTCCTGGATCATCCCACTTTCTGACCGTTTCACTTTTCTGACCTGTTCAGCCTGCTGCTCGATGGTCATATTTTTATGGATAAAACCAATTCCACCTTCACCGGCAATGGCGATGGCCAATTCATACTCTGTAACTGTATCCATGGCAGAAGCCACCAATGGAATATTGAGCTTAATTGACTGTGTCAGAAATGTTTGTGTGTTTGTATCCCGTGGAAGAAACTCTGAATAAGCGGGAAGTAACAATACGTCGTCGTATGTTAAAGCTTCGAAAGCAAAACGATTTTGATTAGAACTCATGTGCAAATGACCATCGGTTATTTGCCAGACAAACCTAGGTTATTTTTCTGAAAACGGTATTATGAAATTGTTGTATTTTAAAAACAGGCCTCAACAGCCATAACTATTCGATTTCAGTTTTTTGAATTTCTTACTTAAAATCCATCACAGAAAACAACTCTAATACTCTGTCAATATGGGAATTAGCCCTCCCAATATTTATCAGATCTTTGGCTTTCCTGCAAAGGGATAATCGTTCTAATCTATTCTTTTTTACCACATAAATCAGGATTTGATTTCATGAATTCTCCGCCACATATCAGGAAATATTTTAAAATATAATCCTTAAAACAATACCCCGTTGAATAATTGCCAGCTCAAAAGCCAAAGCCGGAACCAAACTAATGCGGAAAATTTCGGTCATGATTTTATCCCATTGGCTGAATTGCTAACTTGCGGCCCCTTTTGAAAGGAAATCATAAAAAATGTTTGAAAATTTAAGTTCCAAGCTGGATCGTGCTTTTAAAACCCTGAAAGGTCAAGGCAGGATTACAGAAATCAACGTTGCGTCTACTGTTAAAGAAATCAGAAAGGTATTGATTGATGCCGATGTGAATTTCAAAGTCGCAAAATCGGTTACTGAAAATATACTCAAAGAAGCTCTTGGACAGGAAGTTCTGATTGCTGTAAAGCCTGGTGAACTACTTACCAAAATCGTATATGATGAGCTAACCAAACTCATGGGTAGCTCCAAAGCAGACATGAATCTGCGAGGCGACCCAGCAGTTATTTTAATGGCAGGTCTTCAAGGTTCAGGAAAGACAACTTTCACTGGAAAACTAGGAGCCATGTTGAAAAAACAAGGCAAACAAGTGCTTTTAGTCGCCTGCGATGTGTACAGACCTGCAGCCATTGAACAGCTAAAAGTTGTTGGCGCTCAGGCGGGTGTGGATGTTTTCTCACTTCCTGACAGCAAAAGCCCGGTCGAAATCGCTTTGCAAGGCATTGAGTTTGCTAAGAAAAACAACAAGAAAATCGTTGTAGTCGATACCGCTGGTCGCCTTGCAGTAGATGAGGAAATGATGATCGAAATTGAGAATATCAAAAAAGCGATCAATCCTTCTGAAATCTTGTTTGTGGTAGATGCCATGACCGGCCAGGATGCTGTCAATACAGCAAAGGCTTTTAATGAAAGAATTGATTTTGATGGCGTTATCCTTACAAAATTGGATGGAGACTCCAGAGGTGGTGCCGCACTTTCAATCCGGTCTGTAGTAGAAAAACCGATCAAGTTCATTGGTACTTCTGAAAAACTGGATGGTGTAGATGCCTTTTATCCGGACAGAATGGCCCAAAGAATTTTGGGCATGGGAGATGTGATTTCCCTTGTAGAGCGGGCCCAGCAGGTATTTGATGAGGAAGAAGCCAGAAGGATAAATCAAAAAATCAGGAAGAATAAATTTGATTTTGACGACTTCCTTTCCCAGATTCAGCAAATTCAGAAAATGGGAAATTTTAAGGATGTAATATCCATGATTCCCGGTGTGAGCAAGATGATGAAGGATGTGGAAATAGATGACAATGCCTTTAAACCCATAATTGCCATGATCCAATCTATGAGTCCAAAAGAAAGGGCAAACCCAGATTTAATCGTCGGAAACAGAAGAAAACGAATTGCCAATGGTAGCGGAAAAACCATTCAGGAAGTAAACAACCTGATGAAGCAGTTTGAAGAAATGCGAAAAATGATGAAAAAAATGAGCGGCATGCAGGGAAAAATTCCCGGATTTATGAAATAATTCAGAAGGCTTTTGGTTAAGAAAAGCCTTATAGATTAATAAAAAAAGTCCTGGAGGGTCACTTCAGGACTTTTTTATTACGCGTTCTATCCCTTTTATCTACCCGCTATTTCTCTTCTAAAAGCAGTTTTTTTGCGCTGGAAAGTCTGGCTTCCAACTCCTCATCAGCAACCGGATATTTGATTTTCATGTCTTCTAATTTCGAAATAATTATCTTTGAAATCAGCATTTGTGTAAACCATTTGTCATCTGAAGGCACTACAAACCAAGGATTTTTTTTTGTGCTGGTGTTGCCGATGGCCTGTTCATAAGCACTTTGGTATTGGTCCCAAAATTTACGTTCTGTAATATCCGCTTCAGAAAATTTCCAATGTTTTTGCTTTTGGTCAATCCGTTGTAAAAAGCGCTTTTTCTGCTCGTCTTTGGAAATATGAAGGAAAAATTTCAGGATTTGGGTACCCGTATCGTGGATGGTTCTTTCAAAATTCCGGATTTGGCGAAATCGCCTTTTCCAGAATTTATCGTCAACTTCTTCAATAGTTTTTATGCCCGGTATCCTTTCAGCCAAAACAAGCCTTGGATGAACTTTTGATATAAGTACATTTTCATAATGGGACCTGTTGAAAATACCAATCTGACCTTGCTGTGGCAGCCTTATGTAGTGTCTCCAGAGATAATCATGGTTCAACTCCAAATCAGAAGGATGTTTAAAGCTGGTCACTTCAACTCCCTGGGGATTCACACCTGCCATAATATTTCGAATGGCGCTGTCCTTTCCAGAAGCATCCATTCCTTGAAAAATAATGAGCAAAGACTGTTGGTTCTCGGCATAAAGCTTGTTTTGAAGATGAGCAATTCTTTCGCTATCTTCCTGAAGCATTGCCTTTAAACCCTCGGGTGGATTTCCTTTGATTCCGGTTTTGAAAGGAGCCAATGAAAACTCCTTATCAGGTTTTACCTGAAAATCTTCTATGTCTATTTTCATATTGTAAGCTATTAATTCCTGAATTGGATTTTTACAAAGAAAGAAATTCAGAAATTAAAACAGCCAATTATTCCCAGGAATTATCTATCAAAAATACAATAGGAGCTCTCCTACCCTATTTCTTCACCACAAACTCTCCCCGCATAATCACATAATGGCCAGGCATTGTGCAAACAAATCCATACCTGCCTTCGAATGGAGGAACTTCAAAATAAATAGACTCATTGCTGCTGGGCTGCAAAATGCCGGTATGAAACAGGACACTGTTGTCTTTGGGAGCATAGCTGACCTTATTGCCACCAATTCCCAATTTAGCGGCGGCAAGCCCCACCTTGTCCATTGTGCCAGGCTTGACAATTACCAGATTGTGCTGCATATCATCGTAGTTATTAAATATCAGCCTGATTTTTTGACCAGGTTTTGCATCAATAGTAGCCAGGTCATAGCGCATTCCGGGAGTAGTTCCCAAGGTAATCGTTTTATCCGGTCCACGGGTCCAGGTTATTGGCATAGTGTTTACCCTTTTCAGATTTTGCGGCACCTCAAAATTAGCTATTCCAGATTTACCAGGGGTAACTTTTGCTCCGGACGCTTTTACACCAACCTTATCTTCCCTGACTGAGACAGGTATTTCAAATTTCAGTTTTGGCGTTTTGGTCAGGTCAATTTTCTCTCCAGCCGGAATTTCGTTTAAAGTATAATATCCCTGAGGATGAAGCAATTCCAAACCGGTTTCTGACAACACTCCTTCCGCGGCAATTTCATGGATGTGATATTGATGAAGGCTATCCACCACCAATCTTACTGACTTCCTATCTTTGGATAAAACAATTGCCTTTAAAGGATTTTTACCTTCTCTGATAATTGGGGAGCCATAGATATTATGGTATTTGTAAATGAAATTTGAAACCAGATAAGAGGAAGGATTCATGGCTGAAACTGAATCAACTGCATGGGTAAAACCAATTTCAAAACCATCCGGACGAGCTGAAATATGATGCATTTCAAATGGGGTTTGACCCGTCCATAGCAACCTTTGCAAAGCAAAAGGAGCAGGTCCTGTACTTGCCCAACCTCTGTTGGTCTGTCCAACAAACATAGAACCATCTGTGCCCCAGGCCATTCGTAAAACTCCTGATGCAAATCCTTCTCTGAATCCAAAGGCTGCACCTTGCCAAACATTGTTTACTTTTTCGAATGCCACCCTTACTATTTTGCTTTGACCTTGGTCACCCACAAAATACTGGCCATCAAAAGGTCCAAATTTTCCTGAAACTGTGTCGGCCACAAAATCAGCAGTGGAAACACCCAGAACCCCATGAGGCAACCAAACCGAAGGCAGTCTCAATCCTGAAATTTCATTCTTTACTTCATACAAGGGCCTTCCATCACCTTTAACCTGAGAAAACCGTGCCTTGACCGGACTTTCAGGTTTTTCGCTCCATGCAAGACTCGCAGGTTGCGAAATAAAATCGCCTTTTTCAACCACTGTCATGTATCCAGATCCTACCCAATCTCCCTGATTTTCAGTATAAAACACTTTTCCTTCCGGACCAATGCCTATTCCACAAGGTGAACGGACGCCCGCTGCCCAAGGCAATATTTTTCCATCAGGAGTTACCTTGATGACCCATCCACGCCATGGGGCATAACTTTTTCCGTTATACCAATCCGAATCACCAAAGGCGACATTCAAAGAAACCACCATATTGCCTTCATTGTCGAAGACGGGACCATAACTGTATTCGTGATAATGGCCAACCGTAGGCAAACGGGTAATTGATTCATATTTGTCAGCTATGCCATCTCCATCAGAATCAGTAAGTTTGGTGAGTTCGCCTCTTTGGGCAACATATAAGCTTCCATCTTTAAATTGTAAACCCAGTATTTCATGTAAACCTCTGGCAAACCGATTGTAGGTTGCTTTATTGGCATCATTGGTTCCATAGGGACTTGAAACAATCCAAACCTCGCCCCTACGCGTAGAAACTGCCAGTTTTCCATTGGGTAAGGTGCAAACACCGCCTGCTTCCAGAATGACATCAGAGGGCAAACCCATGTTGATTATTTTGTAGTAATCTTCTTCCCTAAACTGCTTTTCAGCCTTCTGGACGCCCGATTGCTTTTTAATATTTTCAGTTGTATGGTGATGCTTTTGGTTATGCTGGGCATAGGTTGATAAGGAAACCATTCCTGAAATAAAAAGGGAAAATATTTTTAAATTATTCATTTTCTGTACTTTAAATGGTTTTACCAAATGATTTCATATTTAATTTCGCCTTTGCCGTCCTTAATGGGAAATTGCCCGATAAGTCTTTGCTTTTTATTGGTGGTCATCACTTTGACCATGGTTTCTGTTTCTTTTTGAACAACAAGGTAGTATTTCTCATCCACCAGATAGCTGCCATCGCTGCGCTTTTCAATCGAATTTCCTTCTGCCAGACAATGCCAGACAGGTGTGCCGGATTGCACATCATTTTTGATCTCAAACTCCTGCTGCAACCCATTTGCAGTTGGCAAAACGCGATAATCGCATTTACCCAGCTTCGTTTTAAAGTGAAAAACAGGTTGGGTTCCAGCTTTTTCAGAATATCCTGTATATCTGAAACCCATTTCTTCAGTTAGGGTATCCGGATAGTTATCTGCGGTTTGATCAAAACCGAACAAGGCACCGTCACTGAGCTCAACCACTGAACCCTTGGGATAAAAAATTTGCTGACTTCCTCTGTCCACCCACATAGAGGTAATGTCTCCAAATCGGTTGCCTCTCCAGATGCGTAAAATTTTTCCAGTCGAAACGTTGATGGAATAATGGGTTCCTGAAGGATTGCAAACATTTAGACCATACGGTTTTTTAATGCCTTTGTGCATAAAGAAACTCCGCTGAATGTAAGGCGTAGCTTCTTTATTGAGAATCAATTGTCCGCCGGATAAGTTGCTTGAAATTGAGGCTTCTGCATGGAGCTTCTTTTGCTTTATCCCTGGTCCGGAATAATAAAAGCCCATGGCAGATTTCGATTTTGGACTTTTCTTGATGTATATAATGTCAATGCTATGCTCACCGGTTTCAAGTTCCATTTTAAAATCCCGTCTTTGCCACCAAAACGACCCAACCGTAGTATCCAATTGAAGTTTCCCATCTATTAAAATCCGGCTTTTCCCATTGGCATCAAAAATGAAATCATACTGTCCAGGGGTTTGTACTTTAAAAACGCCAGCATAATGAAGCAAAAAATCATCATCGGTTCCAGCATCATTTTTATTGAGCATCGTGGCATTTCCTTGCTGCAAAATGGATTGCTTCTCAAATTGTTCAATGGTTGAATAAGGCCCCTGATATGATTTATAGCTGATCTTTTGCCAAAGAATTTCCGGATTTCCAACCGGTGAAATCATCATGTTTCTGATTGCCACGGGTCCATGGTCTCCTTGAAACATTATTGGTCCTTTGGCATTCTCTGTCGTAAAAGCAGCACCTCGGGTTGGACCAGAAACTTCTACATTGGTGTGAATTTTAACGCCATTAAGCCAAACTGCCTCAAATTTGGCATTACTGATTTTACTGCCAAGTGCATTGAATTTAGGAGCAACGAATGAAATTTTCATGGTTTGCCACAAACCCGGCGCTCTGCACTCATTGGTTTCCGGAGCTACACCTTCATATCCCTCATTGCCTTTTCCCCTGGCAAGATTCCATCTTTGGTAAACACCTCCACAATCTGAATATGCCGGATACTCCTTTTTCCATGAATCAAAAAGTTGGATTTCGTATCTTCCCATAAAATAAACCCCTGAATTAGAACCTTTTGGCATCATAAAATCAAACTGAAAATCGATATCTCCATATTCATCCCTGGTAAACAGGTTGTCTTTTTCTGAAGCGGTATTTCTATTCACCAAAACACCTGGTCCCGGGTCTGTTTTTATATCCAGATTAATTTCACGAAGGGAGGTTGCTTTACTTTCTAATTTCCAATTGGAAGCAGCCGACTTAAAAAAGTCAAGATTTTGAAGGGAAACCGGCTTCATTGCTTTTTCATTCCACTGCGAAAATGAATTGAATGAAATGGAAATCAACAGACTGATTCCCAGTAAAAGTTGTTTTTTCAAGCTTGGTTAATTTTAATAGGGATGCAAGGAAATAAAATAGATTCAATTAGATTTCAATTAGCGCTGGATTGTTCGACCTTTTTCTATTTCAGATGGAATAGAATTTAGATTTTTACCAACATTTGATTTGTCCAATCTTAAAATTTAAACCTTGTTTGTACTTTAAATTATACCAAAGAACTATGAAAAAACATGTTACCGTCAGCTTATTGCTAATATTTATTGCAGGCTTGTCTTTTGCCCAAAACACCCTTTCTTACAAATGGCAGGCAAATTCAACCTATAAATTCAAAACAGTTCAAAACGATAAAGTCACCATGGGTGGCGGTGGAATGATGGGTATGATGGCGATGAATGGAAATATGGAATTCAAAACAGAATCGACATTTGCATTAAAAATCGACCAGGTTTCACCCAATGGATCTGCAACAGGAAGCTTCTATTTACTCAGTTTCAGGTCGACAGACAACCAGGGAAATGTGCTTGCAAGCATTGCCAATTTGCCAAAAGAAGCAATTGAAGCAGATTTTCAGGTAGACAAAAAAGGAAATTTCACTTTTTCTTCCATTCCGATTTTACTTTGTCGGGAAGGTTCTACTTTACTTGTTGAATCCAAAGTTGAAAAAGGAGAAATGGCAGCCTCGATGGAAGCAGATGGAGAGCGGGTTACACTTTTTGCTGAGTTTAATCCCAAAACCGGAAGTTTAAAAGCTGGTTATACGACTGCAACCATTGCCAAACCAAAAGCAAAAGCAATAACTGTAAAAGAAGATGATGAAACCATAGACCTTTTGCCTACTGATTTTTTGGATTTATTGCAATTACCGGAAGGCCCTGTAACCGCTGGAAAGGTGATGAAAGTAAAAATGTACGATACTGAAATCATTGAAAAAGTGATTGATTTCACCAACAACGTTGCTACCATTAACTATGATATCAAGTCGGCATTAAATTCAAGGAAATTTGAAAAAGATGCCAAGAAAATGGCTGGCGATGAAGATACAGAGGAAATTGGTGAAAAAGAAGAAGCTGGCGATTCCGAAATGGGAATGCCGGGAATGGGAATGCCAGGCATGGAAACCGGAGGAACGCCGGATATTGGCCAGGAAATGACAGGTGATATAAAAATCACCTTCGACAATGAAAAAGGTATGCTTAGCAAAATGAGCGGTGATATAGTTACCAAATCCAACATGATGGGTATGGAAATCACCCAGAAAAGCAAAGTGGTAATGACACCAATTCCTTAAAATCAGGAGTGGCCGAAATAGGTCTCCAGAAGATTTTTTGCCGCAAATGGGGCAAGACTTACGCCTTTGGTCCCCATGCCATTGATCGCAAAAAGTCCTTCTTCTATTTTTCGAATGATGGGCCTTCTATCCCAGGTGGTAGGCCTTATTCCCGCCCAGGATTTGGTTATTTCTATTTTTGCAAGATAATCCGGATCAAGATCTTTGCTTATGCTTTGCCAACCATTCTGGTCAGGCAATTCATTTTCAAATTCTCTTTCATAGGTGGACCCAATCCAAACTTTTCCATCCTCGGTTGGCACTAAAAAAACATCTGTTTTCAGGACTTCTGGCCCCCAGTTTGGCAGACCTTCCACCTCATATACCTGACCTTTATTTGGCCACAATTCTTCTTTGGTCCAAGGGCAATTTAAACCCAGACAAGAGACAATATTTCTGGCTTTCAAGCCTTGAAAGGACCAACCTACTTCAACCTTTTGAAGCTGTTCAATGGAAAAATTGGCATTGAGATGGCTCTCTTTGGAAATAAAATAATTCAAGGCATTCTGAAGGAAAAAAGCAGGCTCCAATCTGGCTGCATTTCTGATTTCAGCCCAGGCTCGTGTATTCTTAAAAACCGCAGGGAACTTTTTACTTTCCAAAAGGAAAATTTCCATCATTTCATCATAGCCAGGCATGGCAGATTTTGCAGTGAGAAAGTTCATTTCCTCAATCGAGAACAAGGCTTTATATATTGGTTTCAGATTCAGAAAATTTCCCCTGGCTTTAAAAATGGTTTCAAAAGCCCTACCGTAAAATTTTACAGCCAATGGCATCAATTCATCATAATTCCAGGTTTTCGCCATTCTTCTGCCTGTCACCGGATTGACCAAACCCACTGCTTTTGAAGAGGCTGAATGTTTATCTTTATTGGAGATAATCATGTAAGAATAGCCCAATTCTTCTACCAACAACCCCAAAGCAGAACCTGAAAAACCCTGGCCCAGAATCAGGAAATCAACCGTTTTTTCACCCATATTTCACCTGCAAAATTGGTTGGATATTTGGAATTACCCCTTTTTAAAAAAGGTGAACGATTCTTTTCTTAGAAAACACAATTATTTTCATAAAATTGCACCATAGGAATATTCCTGGATCGAAGAAAGTCTTTCCGAATTGTTACAATGGTGGCAAAGACCTTCAACTTTAAAATGTTAAAATACAAACAATGAGCAACTTAGCAAATGCAACCAATTATGCCGATTTAGGCTACACAAAGGATGGGAAGGTTTATCTTAAAAGTTCACTTGGTAAACCAGATAGAATAATAGGAGATGTGAAGACACTGGAGTCCGAAGCAATCGATTATTTTGTAAAAAGATTTGATTTAATCCAGAATAAAGTTGACACCATGCTTGAGGCCATGGATAAGGCCGAAAATAAGGGTTCTTATCTGATGCAAGTAATTCACCTGAAAGACACTCTTTTCAATTTTAATGCCATTGGGCCTTTCGAAATTTTGCAGAACAAACTTGAATCTGCAGAAGAAAAAATAATGGAGTTGATTGAAGTGAACCGGGTAAAAAACTTCGAATTAAAGAAGCAATTACTCGAAACTGCTAAAATTGAGCTGGAAAATCCGGATGTAAAAGAGGCCATTAAAGGCATGAAGGAGGTCAGGTTCAGTTGGATGACCATTGGTTCTACATCCAAAGATGTTGAAGAAGGTTTGGAAGGTGAGTTTCAGGTCATTCTCGATGCTTTTCAAATAATAAAAGACAAATACACCGAAGAAAGAACCATAGAAATCGAAATCAGAAAACAAAAACTTCAGATTTTACTGGACATGGCTGCTAAGTTGAATACATACCCACCTGAAGTAGAGCAGAGTTACTACAAAATTCAAAAACTTGAAAACGAGTGGAAAGCAGTGGGCAATATTCCAAAAGTATATTATGGTCCTTTGTTTGCTGAATTTAAACAAATAAAGAAGACCATAACAAAGTATGCCCGAAAAGGCCAGCAAGGAGGAAGAGGACCAAGCAGTTATGGCCCAAGGCCAATTCAAATCCCAAAATTTTATCCGCCTCAGGATGCCCCGTTAATTGACAATCTTCGAAGAAGGGTGGATTTAATTGAAGAAGCAAAAAGCCTTCTCAACATGGACCTCAGGCAGGCAAATGAAATGGCAAAAGACATTCAGGCAAGATGGAAAGTAGCAGGTCAAATTCCGGATAGCTTTAAATCTGAGGTCTTTAATCAATTTAATGCCATATCAGACAGAATTTTCGAATCCAGCTATCTGGCCAGAGTTGTTTTTACAAAATATCCTCATTTCAGAACCATGGCACCAGCCGAACAACTGGAAGCCAAAATTGAATCGATGGATGACATCATTCTCAAAGAAGATATGAATGTGAAAATCACCCAGGCTGAGTTTGATTTTATGAGTGCAGAAGAAAGAGCGACTGATGAAAATCGTTCACGATTTTCAAGGCTAAACACTTCCGTCAGAAAATTAAAAATGAAGCACAAAATTCTTTCAGAGATGAAACGAGAGCTTGATAGAATGAAAGGAGGTGGAAACTCCTATGGCTATGACAACCGCGGAGGAGGAGGTGGATACCAGCAAAGAAGTGGTGGTTATAACAATGACAGACCTTCTGGGTCTGGCTACGGAAACAGGTATGGCAATGAAAGCAGACCGTATAACAATGACAGGGGTAGTGAAAGCAGGCCATACAACAATGACAGGGGTGGCGAAAGCAGACCCTCGTATGACAGACCGAATTACCCTCCAAGAAGTAACTCTGGTAGCGGATATGGAAACGCTCCAGGCTACTCAAATCCAAACCGAAATACGGGCAGCGGATATGGAAATCAACCATCAAATCCGGAAAACAGACCCGATAGAGACAGTGGATCTACTTACAGTTCAGATTCTTTTAACAAGAATAACTACTAGTTTCAAAATTTAGTTAGAAAGGCATGGCTTCAACCATGCCTTTTTTTTTATATTTGGCGTATGAGCCCTTCCGCTGTCCAGATTTTTAAGCGAAAGCTTACTAATTTATCTTCCGCAAATCCACAGTTATGGATTTCCAGATTGAAGGCGGACCTTCATTTTGATTTAAAAGAAATGGAGGATACAGGAGGATTTTCATGTTGGAATGCTTTAGACAAGTTATTGTCAGGTGAAAAAAAGATTTCCATTTGTCCAATATCGGACCCACGAAATAGTGAAACGAATGGACTATCCTTAAAAATTGCAAACATATTCAGAAAGCAAAAACTCATTTATCAGGAAAGAGGTGTTGATGAACTTTTCATAAGTTATCCCTTTGTTTTGGGCCAATGGCCAGATGGTTCATGGGTGAGAACGCCATTTTTATTGGTGCCGGCAAAGTTGGAAAGGGGCGCAAAAGAGTGGATTTTAAATCCTTCCATGGATGAAGCATTTATCAATCCATCGTTCCTTTTGGCCTATTCTTTTCATTTCAAAAGACCCTTGGATGAAGATTTTTATGAAAAGGGTGTAGAAATAACGGCAACTGATGCTACGGATTTTCTCACCCGGTTTTATAATAAAATCAAACAAAGCCAGATTGATATTTTATTCAATCAAGACCTTTTTCTCAAACAGATCATCCATTATTCTCCGATAAAAAAGGGAGAAATGCCCTCAGATTTCAAACCTGGCATGTTGAAGTTATCCCCAAATTTCATTTTGGGCTTATTTCCGCAGGGAGATTCTCTTTTGGTTCCTGACTTTGAATTTCTCGAATCCAATGAAGTCACCTTGGATGAAATCTTTTTAAAAACACCCGAATCCATCCAAATTCCACTTGAGAAGAACATTTTTTGTCCCCTTCCCATGGATGGCAGCCAGGAAGATGCGATCCGAAAAATAAAAGCTGGCCAAAGTCTTGTGGTTCAGGGTCCTCCGGGAACAGGAAAGTCACAATTGATAGCCAATCTTATGGCCGATGCCATGGGTTCTAAAAAATCTGTGTTATTGGTTTGTCAAAAAAGGGTTGCCCTGGAAGTTGTTCAAAAAAGATTGAATGAAGTTGGTCTGGGACAATATGTTGGCTTATGGTCTGATTTTAAAAAGGATAGAGCTCCTGTTTACGGGCAAATGGCACAAACCATTCAAAATTTGGAAGAGGTTGAGGCCCAAAACCAAAACCTGGATACCGTGCTTCTGGAAAGAAAATTTGGCCATGCTTGTAACCAGATAGAGCAAATAACTCAAAATCTTGAAAGCTGGAAAACAGCCCTTTTCGATTCCTCTTTGGCTGGAACCTCTGTAAGGGAGCTATACCTTGCCGAAGAGTACGGACTAAAGTGTATATTCAAAAGTAACCTGGTTTTACATTTTAAGCTGGATGAATGGAATCAATATCTCCTATGGTTGAATAAATATTGGGATGATTTATGGTTAACCCTGGGGCCAGAATCGAATTTTCGAAATAGAAGAAACTGGTTTTTAAATGGAGAAACTGAGTTTTCAAATTTACCTGAAGCCTGGAAATCCATTTGTAGGAACCTTAATTTATTGTATCGGAAATACAAAAGCGCCTGTCTTACTGAGCAAGAAAAAAAACCGTTTGCCATCTTATCTCAAAAAAAGGTTCTTATCGAGGCCATTCTGATGAGCGACAACGAAGTCGGGACGCAGGTCCCATATTTGCTCATGGATTTTAAGGGCTTTATTCAATCGCCTCAATATTTGGAAGAAATTAACCGGAAATGGAAAATTCTCCATGCGCTTTTTTCAGAACAAGACATTTGGCCTGAAAACCTTGAGTTAAAAATGGATGAGTTATCCGGATATCTAGAAGATATAAAAACTACTGAACAACACCTGAAATTTAAGTGGATAAGACCATTTTATATTGCACTGAACAAAAAGGCCAAAAAAATTTCCATTCTGGAAAGCAAATTCAAAAAAAGTCCGTTTTCCTGGGAAAAAATGAAATCGACACTCGAAATCACCCGGAAAATGATTCCACTTTCTAACGAAATTCTGAAGGAAGTAGAATACAACATGGACTTAAAAAGATTTAATCATCTAAAAGAAAGACATGACAAATTTCTTAAAGATTTGACCGAACTTAAAATCTATCAAAACGCCTTTTTCCAGCTTTCCAAATTAATTAATCAAACAGAATTAAAGGATTATGTGGATTATATCCAGGTTGTGAAAGAGTTGAAAAACCAGATTTCTGAATTTGAAAATGAGTTAAGCAATTGGAATTCATATTTCAACATTGACCAGTCGGGTTTCCTTTTGGCAAATTTTACGGAAAGTGATTTTTTGACAAATGAATTTAACAACCAAAAACTACCCATCTGGAGGATAGACCAGCAATTGGCAAATCTTCCTGGTCATTGGGTTGAGCTCACCAAAGAAATTCTTGAATTCAATTGGCAATCCAATTCCAAAGAAGACGTGGAAACAGAATTAAAAAATTGCTGGAATGAATCATGGGTTTCAAAAATTGAAATGGCCTATCCATCCCTTTCTACCGTTTCTTCATCATCATGGGAACTGGATTTGACAACTCTTCGCAATTCTATAGAAGAAAAAGAGAAATTATCTTCTAAAATATTGCAACTAAGAATTTCTGAAAACACCTATAAAGGCCTCGAATTTAACCGGTTAGGCAATCGAACTTCCTATCGGAACCTTTTACATCAGGTTTCTAAAAAAAGGATGCGACAACCACTCCGGAAGTTGTGGGAAGAGCATGAGGAAGAAATCAAACAAATTATGCCAGCCTGGTTGGCTACACCCGAATCAATTTCGGCAACCTGGCCCATAGAATCCAAATTCGACCTGATAATTTTTGACGAGTCTTCTCAGTGTTTTGCGGAGAAAGGAATCCCGGCATGTTACCGCGGGAACCAAATTGTTGTTGTTGGAGATGAAATGCAACTACCACCCAATCAAATATTTAGCTCCAGATGGGAGGATGAATCCGGAGAAGATGGTGTTTTCACCGACCAAAACTCACTCCTGGACCTTGCCCAGCAATTCCTTCCCCAGGTTTTATTAAAAGGCCATTACAGAAGCCAATTTCCGGAGCTACTTGCATTTTCTAACAAAAAATTCTATCAGTCCAAATTGGAATTTTTTCCAATGGCAGATACCCTTGGCAAACGAGAGCCAGCCTTATTTTGGAAAAAAGTAAACGGAATCTGGAAGGATCAGCAAAACCTGGAGGAAGCCAGGCAAATTGCAAATGAGTTGTTCCCCTATCTGGATAAAAATCCGACTGAAACTTTGGGCATCATAACTTTTAATGCCAGACAGCAGCAGCTCATTGAAAAGGAAATTGAAAAGGAAAGTATTTTTCTGGAACGGACAATTCCGGATTGGCTTTTTATAAAAAATATTGAAAACGTGCAAGGAGACGAAAGAGATCATATCTGGTTTTCAATAGCTTATGCCAAAAATGAGGGAGGAAAAGTGATTGGACAATTTGGGTCATTAAGTCAGGATGGGGGAGAAAACAGATTGAACGTGGCGATAACAAGGGCAAGGAAGTCAATTCATATTTTTTCAAGCATCGTTGCCCAGGAACTTCCTCTAAGCGAAAGCTCTCCAAAAGGGCCAAAATTACTTCAGGAATATCTTAGTTTCGCTTTCAACGTATCCCACGGAAAAGAGATTGATTTCCAACTTCCCCAAAACTCCAATGCCATAGGATTTCCACTGGTGAAAGAAAATGATATTTTCTGGATCCTTAGGGACGGTTCTCCTTTATATGCCAATGGTTCTACCAAGGATTTTTTTGGATATAAGTTTATATCTCTGTCACGCAGGGGATATAAAGTGCGATATCAGTATTCGAGAAGAATGGTTTTAGAGTAGATTTTCAAATTGCCTGATAAAAAGTTTTTTATAATTTTGAGCCAAATTCGGGGCGTAGCGCAGCCTGGTAGCGTACTAGCATGGGGTGCTAGGGGTCGTGGGTTCAAATCCCGCCGCCCCGACTACATAAGGCTCTGGTTTCCAGAGCCCTATGTTTTAAAAAGCGGAAAACTGCCAAAAAAACTGCCAAAAAAAAGGCCACTATTGGGTGGCCTTTTTCAATAAATAATTTTGCGGAAAGTTATTTAATGCTTTTCAACATTTCTTCAACCTGACGAAGTTTATCCATTGGCAATCCTTTCAAAATTTCAGGAAGATTAAGAGAATTCTCATTCTTTCTGATGACTTGTAGAGGATGTGTAGGACTATCTTCTTTTCTGTCATTTGGAGTCCACTCAAAAAGATCATTTGGAAGGCAGTTCAGCAAAGAACAAAGTCTTTCAATATAATCAAGGCGTAAATACTCAACATCTCCATTTGTAATTTTTGTGGCAGTGGTTGGTGTAAAACCATTTTTCACCATAAACTTATAAGGAGTAAATACCCCTCTGGCTTCCATTACCTTTTTTACGTTAATCTTTAACATGATTTTATTTTTTTGTCTGTTTTGCAAATGTACCTTTAAGTTCTAGCAATGCAAAACTTTACAAAAATATTAGATACGCTATATGATTAGCAGAATGATGGTAAGATTAATAGCCATAAAATAATTACAAGCAGATTCAAATGCTATGGTAACTAAAGCAACATTCAACTGTATTATATTTTATTTTTATTATCTGTAAACTGAATTCAAGAAGAAAATAAATCGGGAAAAAATTTTAAACCCTTCATTTTGGCACAAAAGACAATTATTATGCCTCATTCCCGAACATTACCAAATCAAAAAAACTGAACCAATCTACTTCCTGATAAAATTATTACCACCCTTGATGGCTCCCTAAACCTGTTTGTCATCGTTATTCCATCTTGGGTACCCGGATTCAATTCACAACCTTGTAGCGGTAACTTTTGAAGGGCCATAAGTTGCCCCACGCAAAGAACTAAGACATCCTTTACCTAAATTACTACCCGAAAATGAATTATGAGCTTATTTATTAAATATGCCAGGGCGTCCAACCCTTTTTGTCCAAAAGTCTTTCGTCAATCCATTATACGTGTTGACATCTGCAATCCCTCCAATAAAATCTTGCTGGCAATATAAGTTCAAATACTGTGCTTGAAATGACCGTTTCTGCCATAAGTTCTACAGGGTAAATCCTTTGCCTGTAAGACTAATCTAAAGCCGAGGCCATTGCCTGCTACAAATACAACCAATTCGGGCCTTTAAGCTGTGGCCAGATAGGCTTCATTTTTAAGGAAATATTAAAAAATGCTGAATCAGATTTGGACTGGGCTTCAATGGAAAATTGCCGGCCATAGCCGACACAATCTCTTTAAGGTCAGTCTTAGAAACCTTGATTTAGGCTTGAATATTGGTTATCAATGCTATGAAATCAACAAACTAGCAAAAATTGAGCTGTGCCATTTTCATTTCTGCTTAAAATTTTGAATTGTGGCTTTATGACATCAATTTTCCGCCAATATTGAAACATTAGATTGAAATCAAAACAAGTAAAACTCTTTGTAACTGCGATTGGAACGGATTCAGGCAAAACATTGATTTCTGCCATCCTTGTAAAAAAGCTTGAAGCAGATTATTGGAAACCAATACAATGTGGAACTCCCACAGATAAAAACCAGATTGAATCCTGGCTTGGACCCAAAACAAAAACAATTCCTGAACAGTTTTTTCTCAAAACACCCGCCAGCCCTCATTTTGCTGCGAAGAATGAAAACCTTGATATAAAAGTAAAAGACTTCATTTTACCTCAAACTGACAACAACCTTATTGTAGAAGGTGCAGGTGGACTTTTGGTTCCATTAAATTCCGATGAAACTATTGCAAATCTCATAGTTCATTTTGACCTTCCGGTTATTTTGGTGGCAAATCACTACCTTGGAAGTTTAAATCATAGTCTGCTTACAATAGAAGCATTGAATCAAAGAAAAATCAAAATCGCAGGAATCGTATTTAATGGCCTTAATTTTCAGGATGCTGAAGAAATTATATTAACCAAGGCCAAATGCCCATGCATTCTCAGACTTCCAAAATTTGATAAAATAACCTCTGAACTGATAGGAGAACTGGCCTCTCAAATGCAATTAACATACTAATGGAATCTGGAATCTGGCATCCATATACTCCGGGAATTGGAGGCAATGAAATACTTATTGATTCAGGCCAAGGTGCCTTCCTGTACACCAAAGAGGGAAGAAAAATATTAGATGCCATATCATCCTGGTGGGTCAATGTCCACGGCCATGGGCATCCCTACATTGCAGAATGCATTGGAAATCAAGCTAAAAAACTCGAGCAGGTAATTTTTGCAGGTTTTACCCACCAGCCAGCTGAAAATCTGGCCAAAAGGATTTTAGAGTTCCTTCCCGGGAAAATGGGCAGGGTTTTCTTTTCGGATAATGGAAGTACTGCTGTAGAAGTGGCCATAAAAATGGCATTGCAATATTTTCATATTACAGGACAAAAAAGGAACAAGGTGGTCGCCCTCCAAAACGCGTACCATGGGGACACTTTTGGGGCTATGGCTGTGGGTGCAAGAGGACCTTTCAGTGAAGCGTTTAAAGAGCTAATGTTTGAAGTAAAATTCATCAATCCACCTTATTGGGATGGTTTTCATCCTGATTCCAGACCAGATCAAGGCCTAAAAATGGCAGAAATTCTCTTCAGTCAGGGTGATGTGGCCGCCATAATTGTTGAACCTCTTATTCAGGGAGCAGGTGGAATGCAGATGTATCCCTCCACATGGCTGGATGAGGTATTTTCATTGGCAAAAAAACACAAGGTTTTAACCATTGCGGATGAAGTTTTTACCGGATTTTACCGGACAGGATTGCCATTTGCCTCCTCCCATCTTACCACTAAGCCCGACATCGTTTGTTTGTCAAAAGGGCTAACAGCAGGATTCATTCCAATGGGACTCACTGTATGTCAGGAATTTGTGGCAGAACCCTTTTACCAAAAGGACTATGCCCATACACTTTATCATGGGCATTCGTTTACGGCTAACCCGCTGGCATGTGCCGCAGCCCTGGCCAGCCTTGACCTTTTCGAATTGGATTCCTTCAAACCAAAACTTGAAATTATTCTTGATGCGCAAAAATCTTTTTATGAAAAACTAAAAAGGCTTTTTCCTCATTTTTTACCAAGGGTTACCGGAACGGTTGTTGCCATCACATTAAATCCCAACGATGGAGTAGATTATACCCACAAATCGAGGGGCTTGATTTATTCATATTTTATTGAAAGAGACTTATTGGTGAGACCGATTGGAAACGTATTGTACATCGTTCCTCCTTATTGTATTGAAATTCAAGACCTTCAAAATCTACACAATTCAATAATCGAATTTTTGGAATCGAATTAGTTTTGGCCAAGAATTCAACAATACCTTTACCCGAACAAATTCAAAGAAAAGATGGAATGGATAAGCTGTTTTTCAAGTGAAAGATTTGGTGTAGAAAATACAGAAAGCAAACAAAGAACCGAGTATGAACGGGATTGGGATAGGCTCATTTTTTCCAGTGCTTTCAGGCGACTTCAAAATAAAACGCAGGTTTTTCCCTTACCGGAAGAAGTATTCGTGCACAACAGGCTCACTCATTCTCTTGAAGTGGCAAGCGTCGGTCGATCTTTAGGTAGCATAGTCGGAAAAAAAATTTCTGAGTATCCGGAAGTTTCTTCCAATCCTGAGGCAAATGAGTTTTATAGTCAGCACCTGAAAAGTGTTGTGGCATCGGCTTGCCTTGCCCATGACCTTGGCAACCCCGCCTTTGGCCATTCGGGCGAAGATGCAATTTCAAAGTTCTTTATTGAAAAAGCCGAAAAAGAACCAGAATTTAAAAATCAATTTCTGCCGGAAGAGTGGTCCGACCTTATCTCCTTTGAAGGAAATGCCAATGCATTAAGAATATTAACAAGGGAGTTTAGAGGACGACTTCCGGGAGGATTCAGACTGACCTATTCAACACTTGGGGCAATCTTAAAATATCCTTGCAGTGCATCCTCTTCGCAGGGTAAAAATGGACCAAAACATAGGTCCAAATACGGTTATTTCCAATCTGATAAACTGGTTTTTCAGGACATTGCATCTAAACTTGGACTGATTGCAGACGGAAACCAATCCGAGGCTTTTAAAAGACACCCTTTTGTTTATCTGGTGGAGGCGGCAGATGACATTTGCTATAGCATTATCGATTTTGAAGATGCCCACAGACTCAGAATTTTTTCAACGGAGGAAGTAAAAAAAACACTTCTTTCATTGGTTGAACTCAACCCACAAGAAGATATAGGCAAAATAAAAAAGGTCTTAAAAGACCTTGAAGCCGATGAAAATGAAGTCATTAGCTTTTTAAGAGCCAAATCAATCAACTTCCTTACCAATCGTTGCGCAGAGATATTTCTTCAAAATGGCCCTTTGATTTTAAATGGCAGCTTTGACTCTGATCTGATTTCAGAAATAATTGAAGCCAAATCCATATTAAAAGAAATCAAAGCAAAATCGATTCAAAAAATTTACAACCACGGCAGCGTGATTAAAATAGAGCTGGCAGGTTTCAGAATCATGTCCGGACTGGTAGAAGACCTTGTGATGGCCGCACTTTGCCCGGTAGAAAAGCGACAAAAAATCCACCTGAAAATCATTGATTTAATTTCACCGCAATACGTTTTTAAAGAAACTGATTCTGCCTATGAAAAGGTCATGTGTATTTTTGATTTTGTTGGCGGAATGTCTGACCTTTATGCACTTAAATTATACCGGAACCTGAGGGGAATTGAAATCCCAACGATTTAGTTTTCCAATTAATTTAAAAATCATAAAATTTGAGGCGATAAAAGCCAAGTAAGAATGACAAACCGAAGGTTATATCTTTTTTTAGCCATTTTTAGCCTGATTTCGTTTTCGGGATTTTCTAAAAAATTGAGGGTTCTTTTTATAGGCAATAGCTACACCTTTACGAATAATCTCCCGGACTTAATCTCAAAACTGGCTACAAGCCAAGGGGATACACTCATATTTGACAGCAATTTACCAGGTGGGTTTACGCTTTCCGGGCATTTTACCAATTCCGTAACAAGACAGAAAATTGCCCAGGGAGGTTGGGATTTTGTGGTTTTTCAGGCACAAAGTCAGGAACCCGCATTTCCGGAAAATCAAGTGGCAACAAACACACTACCGTTTGCCAGAAAACTGGATAGCCTTGTCAATGCTGTAAACAGTTGTACTGAAACACAGTTTTTTATGACCTGGGGGAGAAAAAATGGGGATGCCTCAAATTGTGCCAACTTCCCTCCTATTTGCACATATCAGGGAATGCAGGATTTACTTTCGCAGCGGTACCTGCAGATGGCCAAAGAAGCGAACGGTTCTGTTTCGCCGGTTGGAGAAGCATGGAGAAAGTCTATTGCCTTAAAGCCAAATCTTGACCTGTACAGCCCGGATTTGAGCCACCCTGCGTTGACGGGTTCCTATCTTTCTGCACTTGTTTTTTACAAAACCCTGTTCAGGAAAAATTTCCTGAATCCTGTGTTTAAACCGGTTGGTATTGAAGACAGTACAGCCAATTTTTTCAAAAACATTGCCCAAAATATAGTCGAAGATTCAGCCGATAAATGGTTTGAGAAAAGCACTTTGACAAGGGCAAATTTTGATTTTGAGGCAGCCCAAAACGTGGTGGGATTCCGAAATAAATCCTATGGCGGCAATCAGTTCAGATGGAGTTTTGGGAATGGAAATTTCAGTGTTACCCTCTCCCCTACCCAAACCTATGCCAATGCAGGAACTTATTCTGTTAAATTGGTTTCCAGAAACAATTGCAAATCTGATAGTGCGACAAAAAACCTGATCATTTTACCTTTTACTCAAGTGGAAGGACTTGTTCAACCGAAGATTTCTGTTTTTCCAAATCCAGGTTTTTGTACCCTGCACATTCAAGGAGAATGCAAAGAACTGTTCATCATTGATTTTTCCGGAAAAAGAGTATTTGAAACCCACGAGACTAAAAAAGAAATCAATGTAAGCCATTTACCATTAGGCCATTACAAAATCCAGATTAGAGACAAATGGAATAAATTACATTCCATCAACTGGTGGAGAATAAATGAGGACTAGCCGTTTACCGGTACCTACATTTTTCTAAAAAAATATAACAACCCAACGTTAAGTTAAGGTTCATGCATTAACTAGAGGTTATATTATATAAAGTCCAAAAAGAAATTACAATTTCTATTTTTAGTTGGACCTCATTCCAGTTTCTCCAGTGGAGAAATGACTAAGGCAAATTGTAAATTCAAATTAGACTTTATAAAAATACAAAACTGCTTTCAGAAACTATATGCTTTACAACCTCACCACAAAACATTTCCAAGGTAGTGCCCTTAAACCTGGAAGGTTTTATCATACTTCAGGTAAAGGAACAAAAGAAATCGGGAATTAAACTTGCAGGTATTTTTATCCTTATCTGGTTGCAGTTCTGAGGGCTGCTGACAAAAAAACAGCCCCACCAAAGGCAGGGCCGCTTTTTTTAAGTTTTAAGTCAAAAATATTAAGTCAAAATAGCAACGTCAAAAGTTCCGCCTATCCATTAACTATCAACTATTAACTATCAACTATTAACTATTAACTATCAACTATTAACTATCAACTATTATTTTTTCATCAAATTCACCTGTTGCTTTGAGCCTTCTTTCACCAGCTGCACAATGTGCAAACCTGGCTTAAGAGACTCCAGATTCAGGTTGATGGTGTTGGAACCTTCCGTTGCTTTGCCTTCTGCGCTATATACAACCTGACCAAGCGAATTGACAATTTTCAATTCATAAGCCGAATCATTTTGTGAACTGAAGGTAAAATTGGCAGACTTACTTGCCGGATTTGGATACAACTCCATTATTCCCGCAATTTCAATCTCATCGGCTGTGTTGATGTCATCCACTATTTCAACGGCCGCACGGGTATTGCCTGAGGTACACTGATTGATGGCAACAACGCCATCCACATCATAGCCATCGGCTGACGAGCTAAACTTCTTCTTATCAGATTCATCCGTAATGCGAAGCAGGTGCAGGTATTGCAATGTTCCCATTTCAAGCTTTCCATCCTGACACAACTGGCCAAGGTCTGTCCAGATTGTTCCATCAATTGAGCCTTCAAAGCGGGCTTTTTCAGGATATGAATTGCAAGTTGGGTTGCCATAGCTGGTTTCAACTACCTGCAAATCCAGACCGTTTGCGTTGTTCTCAACTGCATATTTGAATCGAAGGGTGATTTTTCCTCCAAATCCAAGGGCCACAAAGTTCACAATATTTGTACCCTGCGGAGCACCAGTAGCATTGTTTTTATCAGCACGTGCCATTGGAATGTTAGCACCACCGGCGCACTTGCCAGGCTGGTAGAATAAAGCTTCTGATGCACCTCCGGCAATGGGATCCAAAACCGGATTGGTTTCAAAGCCGTTCAATGCCTCTATTCCATCCACATCATATCCGTCTGGCGTACCACTGCTTTGGTAATCCGCTGTTTTGGAACTCACGTCCACAATACGAACATATTGTGCCCAGTTAAGTGAACCTAGATCTAACGTACCGTCCTGGCAAATCTCGCCAAGATACACAAAGCGGCATCCGTCCTGAGAAGCAAAAACACGGGCTTTTTCCGGATAAGCAGAACAGCTCAGGTTACCAAAGGTACTTTCATATACACGGATGTCGTTGCCGGCACCATTGCGTATCGCCCTGCCGAATTTCAGGGTGATGTCACCACCAAATCCCAAGGACACGAAATTCTCGGTGTCGTTGTTCTGTGGGGCACAAAGTGCCTTGCTACTCTGGCTACGGCCAGATATAATGGATGCTCCATTGATGTCTTTCTGTTGACGGAAACTAACTGCCTGCTCGGCATATCGGCCATCTCCGCAAGCAAATGTAACTGTGATGATTCCGGTTGCTTTCAACCCTGTGCATTCTCCTGTCAAAGGAATGCTATAGTTAAAAACACCTGATTCAGTGGGTGTTCCGCTGATGGTGATGATATTGTTTGCAAACGAAGCTGTAACTCCTGCAGGAAGTCCTGTTGCTGTTCCGATTCCTGTAGTACCCAATGTATTGTGGGTTATGCTCGCCATGGCAATATTCAGGAAAATAGCTTGAGTTGATGAGGCAGGACCGGCAAAGCATGAGCAATTGGTCACATAGCCAGCAGGAATGCTGTTTCTAGATCGCATGCTGATGTTGATATCATCCAAAAAGGTAGTTCGGTCGTCGTTAACGGTAAGGCTATTGTAGCTCAAGGTATAAGTTCTACCCTGAATCAGGTCAAATTGCGGGCTTGTACGGGCAAACCAGAAGGTCTTTCCCTGCAAGGTCCACCAACCATAACCGCCTGGAGGCGTACTGTAATTTGTACCACCTGCTACTTCACTGGTATAGGTACCCAATTGCTGAACATTACCCAGATTATCAGTAAGCGTAACACTGTAGGTATTCGGTCTTCCGAACCAATCGTGCTGCCTCCAGCTGGCCCTGTTGGCATCAAACCAATTCAAAGTAGCTTTATTGGTTTCGGTGGCAGTAAATGTCTGCGACATAGTTTGGCTATCTTTAATTATCCCGAAAACATCCCCCGATTTGGCATGCTTCCAACCTGCTGCAAAATCCTCAGTACGGGCAATGGAACCACCAATCCAGGGACCAGATCCACTTATTGCTGTCCAGGAACTCCAGCCCCAGTTTGAACCACCCCAGGAGGCACCCCATTTAGAACCATCCGCCTGAAGGGTGAAAGGAACACTCTGAAGTACAGCCTGATTTTCAAAGCCACCATCAAGAATAAGGCTTGTCGGTGCATTCAAAGTGTTTACCGCGCAAATAGTGATTGATTCTCTTGGGTCACCAAAGCCATCGTTGTCTGTATCAGGACAAGCTGTGATGAGTTTAGCATTGGCCTTAACAACCAGATTGCTTTTAACTGTTGTACAACCCCCATCACCTGTAACACTGACAGAATAAGTTCCTGCGGAAATACCATTCAGGTCTTCGGTAACGGCTCCTCCTGGTGTCCAGGCATAGGTAAATGGACCAACACCATCTACAGAAAGGTTAATCGACCCATCCGAAGCATTTAAGCAACTTCCATCGGTAATGGCTGCAATTACTATTGGCGCATTTTTGCTTGCATTAATGGTTGCTGTTGTATTTGAAATACAACCATTGGAAGCTGTGGTTGTCACGGAATAAGTTCCATAGCTCAATCCATTGATGTCTTCTGTGGTGGCTCCTCCAGGAGACCAAACATGCGTGAAAGGACCAACACCTCCGGTAACAGTCAAATTAATCGATCCATCAGAAACATTGCTGCATGTAGCATCCATTTTCGTTGTGCTCAATACGGGAAGACCTGGCACACCTGTGTTAACCCAGGTGCAATTGGCGGAATTGAATACATAATTATCCCAGCAATTCTGCTTCGGTGGTTGGATTGGCTGAGTGCCAGTGTTTTCCCACTGACATGTTAGATTGTTAAATACATAATTGTCCCAGCAGTTTTGATTCACAGTAACCGTAAAAGATATCAAATAGATGCGTCCGGGATTAGGCTGATTGTTGGAAGGTCCTCGTAAAACCCATCCCTGTTCACCTGTCCCGTAGGTATAATGTGGCCAGGTAGAACCTGCTACAGCAAGCGAAGATATTGCGGCTGAAGAATATGAATTGTTAAACTGATAACCTCCTCCACTCACGATTCTTCCGGCAGGAGCTGACCAACCACCATAACCGCCTGCGCCGT
>JAIXQU010000074.1 GCA_027485575.1 Cytophagaceae bacterium | reverse complement strand
TCTAAAAAAACAGCCCTCATGAAACTGGTAGAAGAACTAAAATCACATTCTTCCAAATGGATCAAAACCAAGGGTGAAAACTACCTGAATTTTTACTGGCAAGGGGGATACGGTGCTTTTTCCGTTAATCCGGCAGAAATGGATGTGGTTGTCAGATACATTGAAAATCAAAAAGAACACCACCGAAAAAAAAGCTTTCAGGAGGAATACAGGGCTTTTCTGAAAAAGTATGAGGTAGAATATGATGAGCGCTACGTCTGGGATTGACCCTTTAACTTTGACTTTATACCCCTTCAGGGCTTTTAGGGTTGGTGTTTTTGCCTTTTATCCTTTTTAAGAGTAGACATTGAGGCGTCCGGGCCATAAAGTTTTGGAATTGCAAAACCTAAAATTCGCTGGTTATTTTACTCTCCCTCCCCGGCATCCTGCAAAATCTGTTTTTGTAATTTGGTCCCCAACCAGAAACCAGCTTTGGATTTCAGGTCTTCCAAAATAGGTTTTATGGATGGAATTATCTTTTTTTCCTTTGCAAGAAGTAGAACACCAACCAGTCCAATGGTAGAAAGTCCTTCTGCCCTTGCCATCCGGGTTCCAAGTCTTTCATCCATTAAAATCAGATCACAATGAATTTCCAATGCAAGAGCAATGGCTTCCGATTCGCCCTCATCCAAATGTTGTTTGAGCTCGGTTGATTTTGCCTGATTTTCGGGATCCTGAATTTTTATCCAATCGGCTCGCTCATACTCTGAAATATCACGATCCATCAACCGGAGTTGAACTATTTCATTGTGAACAGCTGTAGGAATAATAATTTCTTTAAAAGCCAGCTTTAAAAGGTCAAGCTTTTTTAATAGTAAAAGTTAGCTACAGGTGAAGTGTCTGAAACGACAATCATAAAATCTTTTCAATAACCTTCAGGTCGTTTTGGTAATCGTCCGATCCGTAATGAATCGGAATATTTCTTTTAGACAATTCCATCTGAAATTCAATCCTATGCATATCAGCCAACTTACTTGCCTGACCAAGGGTAATGCGCTCTTCCTGAAAAAGAAGGATTGCTACTTTTAAAAGAATTTCAGAAGGAGAAACGCCAGATTGTTCTAAGATCGGATCAGGAATGGTGAATACCATAAAGCATATTGTTTGAACAAATTTACATAAAATATTTTGGGACTGGTTAAGTGTTTTTTTCTTTTATGAAGCGTATGGACATGCATTGTGGGTGAAGTCTTGGATTTTCATTCTGGCCTCAATAAAGTACTTCTCCCCTTCAGGGCTTTAGGTATTTGATCTTTTGGACTAGCGAATGGCTTCAACACGCCAAGGCGGTCACAGCCCTTCGTTAGGGAATTACGCCCTTTCAGGGCTTGCACTATAAATTCTGAAACTTTATTGACAGTATGACCCCGGGCAAGACCACGCCTGATTTGATGTAAAGTAAAAAGTAGAAAGTAAAAATGCAAAAGTGGGAGGCAGTTTCTGGAAGTGGTGAAAAATAATCCATTAGACGATTATCTATAACATTAGCCCTGAAAGGGCGATATTTGCCACCCCAGGGCATAGTCCTGGGATTATAGCCATGGGCCAATCACTCGTAAAAAATTATATCCACGTCGTCTTCAGCACCAAATATAGGGAGCCGCTGATAGATGAGGCAATCGAATCAGATCTTTATGCCTACCTCGGCGGCATTTGCAACCAACTCGAATGCCAACCTATAAAAATCGGAGGGTTTACAGACCACATCCATATTCTATGCATGCTTTCTAAAAAAACAGCCCTCATGAAACTCGTAGAAGAACTAAAATCACATTCATCCAAATGGATCAAAACCAAGGGTGAAAACTACCGGAATTTTTACTGGCAAGGGGGATATGGTGCTTTTTCCGTTAATCCGTCAGAAATGGATGTGGTTGTCAGATACATTGAAAATCAAAAAGAACACCACCGAAAAAAAAGCTTTCAGGAAGAATACAGGGCTTTTCTGAAAAAGTATAAGGTAGAATATGATGAGCGCTATGTCTGGGATTGATTATTCATAATGTACTCTTAAGTTACGCCCCTTCAGGGCTTTGGCTTACATCATACTTGAAATTCGAAGGGCTTCAACCTTCGTTAGGGAATTACGCCCTTTTAGGGCTTGACTTTAAAAAATCCCAGGCTGAGCAACTAAATTTTTAAGATCATTTGTTGCACATTTTAAATTTTTTGAAAATAAGCAACACACTCTGTTGCACATTTTTATTTTTTTAGAAATGTACAACAAGACATGAAAGCCTGATTCCGTTGGGGCTGTCCATGAGATTAGTGTCATCGGATTGAAAAATGTACCTGAGGCGCACACAGTCCTACAATTTAGCTTCTCGATTGCAAATAGGGAAGAGCGGAAAAAGCGGTAAATCAAGAAGAGCAGTATCACCGCTTTACTGCCTTCATCCTGATTTTTCCGATGCCTCTTAAACCAAAATAACCCTTTAAATGGAGAAAAGATTAAATTGGGGTATCCAAGGTGAGTCTTCCACTCCAATGAGAAAACTTTATTAGTTTGAAACTAGTTATGGAATGACTGTTCCCACAATTTAGTCTGATATTGCTCTTAATCAACATGGTGCCAGAGATATTGAAATGATCTTTGGAGAAAAGGCTGCTTTTAATACTCCAAAACCAGTAGAGCTAGATGAAAAAAAATCTACCCAATCCTAAAAGCCCATTTCAAAAAAATAAAGTTTCGATCAAATTACTATTTTTGCCAAAATAAAATTTAGGGAAAATCTTAAGCTCGATTACATAACTGAGTAGTTACTTTTTTTTTGTTTACTTGGATATTTTATGGAATTATTTTCAAACTTCAGATTGATTCGTGATGCCACGAACATAGGCACTGCTGAAATAAAACCCGTTGATTTCAGCTTGAAAAAACTCATAGATGAATTTTTTCGGTATAAGACGCTTTAAATGAACCCTATCTATGCCAGGACGAACTCAAATTTGAGCATGTTTAAAACAAATTGCTTGTCGAGGAAAAGAGCCATAAGCTGGGTTTGCAATGCAATTGCTATGCTTTTCTGTTTGATACATGTAATGGCAGGCGCCCAATCCAAGACAGCAAATGAAATACTTCCGGATTCCTTTCAACTCAAATTGAAATCCGCAAAAACAAAAGCAGAACAGGCCAAAATTTGGATGGATATCGCCATTTGGCAGCGTGATCGTAATGCATACCACCAGGCAAAAGAAGCCGCCAATCATTGCATTTTGCTATCAAAGACAGAAAACCAAAAGAAAATTCTGGCGGACGCATACAATCTAACAGGAACCGTTTATGATTATGAGGGGAAAATTTCTGAAGCCATTCAATATTATTTTATGGCCCTGGAGATTAGAGAAAGGCTGGGCAACAAACGAGATATTGCTAAATCTTTGAATAATCTGGGATCTGCCAATTACTACATCCAGTCCTTTGCGAATGCTGAAACTTATTTCAACCGGTCTCTACACATATTTGAGGAACTAAACGACCAAAAAAACAAGGCTGAGGTTTATGCCAATCTGGGTTCTGTAAAGCAGCAATTGGGTTCTGAAAACATAATAGCCGGAAAAATGAAAGAAGGGAGATTGCTTCAAAGAGCAGCAATCGATCTGCATAAAAAATCGAAATTATTATATGAACAGATAAAAAATGAAACCGGTTTGGTGCAAGCGTACAACAACCTGGGTGTCGTTTATTCTGATTTGGGTTTGTATGACAGTGCACTGATCAACCATAGAAAAGCACTTCTGATCAATAGGAATCTACAAGACCAGCAGTCGCTTTCCCTTTCCTACTCCAACCTCGCCAGGCTCTATTATTCGACAAAAAAAACAGATTCGGCCATCTTATATGCCAAAAGGGCCATCAAACTCGATTATCAATTGCAGTCCAGAGAAGGTCTTCGCGACGACTTTCAAACCATGAGTGAAATTCAGGTACAATTGAACAATTACAAATCAGCACTGGACTATTTCAAAAAGTTTGTTGCCATGAGCGACACCCTTGTAAATCAAGAGAGCCGGGAAAAAATTGCCAACTATATGGTCCAGTTTGAATTTCAAAAACAACGATATTCGGATTCGCTTAGAAAGTCGGAAGAGAAAAAAAGGGAAGGCTTAAAAATGGAATTGGAGGAAAAAGAGGTGCAGAGGCTTATGAACATTCAGTATTCCGGGATTGTAATTTTTATTATGGTTGTATTGGGCAGCATTTTTCTTTTGCGCCGGGTTCAATTACCAACCATTTGGATCGAAGGTTTCATCTTCTTCTCTGCAATTCTGGTTTTTGAGTTTTTATACTTGTTTCTTGATCCATATATAGAATTGATCAGCGGTAAAATGCCCATTTATAAGTTCACCATCAACATGGGCCTTGCCATTGCAGTATTTTATGCCCACAGCTTTTTTGAGGGGTTGTTAAAAACCAAGCTTATAAATGAGGACGAGAAGAAATAGCCAGCGATCCCGTTTTTTTATTCTACGAGAATTTTTCTGGTCAAAACTGCATCAGGCGTCATTATTTTAACCAGATAAAACCCTTTGGGCAGATGCGCGGTTGACATTCTGATTTGATTCAAATCCACCTGCTGGGGCGCCTGAATTTGCTTGCCATTTAAATCGAAAATGGAAACAGACTTTACATTTTCAGTGTTGAGCAAATGAAAATATCCTTTTGCCGGATTTGGAAAAACAACGATGGAAGACTCTTCATTTGATTTTTTGATGGTCGTTGTATTTGTAACGCCCAACAATGAAAATCTCGAATTGGACTCCAAAATTCCCCCTGAAACCGCAAAGTTGAGGTTGTAATCTGCCGGTAAGGAATAAATATAGCCATACTCATTGTCACGCAAATACCAGGTTCTACCGTCCAGAACTCCCTCACCCAAATGAAGTTGAATTGAATAATTGCCTTCCATTTTTACAGAATACCCCAAAAAGATATCGCTACCGTCCACATAAGGTCTCGCCTGAATGGACGTTTTTCGACCATCGCCACTCATAGAAAACAAGCTCAGACTTTCATTTGGCAGTTTATCTGCATCAAAAAACGCATCAAAGTTTTCAGTGGTCTGCGGCATCAGGCGAATGGCCGTTTCGTCCTTATCGCCCGCCGGACCTCTTAAAGTCAGCCTAATTACATCCGGGTGATCCACGACCGCAGCCCGTAAGAAAGAATTGTTTTGGGCAACAACTGGTTTTGCATCTTCAGTGACAATCAAAGCCGGTGAAGCCGCAGAAGCGTGCACAAAAAATCCCTGACAAGAGGGTATGTAACGATCACCTCCATTGACACCAATTTCCGAACCCTGGCTGTATGAACCATATTGGGTACCGTTCCAAACATGGATTTGGCCATCAATTGACGTTTTGGAGAACGAATGCCAGTCCACTTCGCAAACAAATGGATTGGCGATCAGATTCCAGCCGCCACCGCCGTATCCGGTAGCGGAAAAGCTCACCGGAAAAACAAAATCGCCACTTTGAATGGGGCCGGTATTGTCGAACGTTGAGCTACCATTGAAGAAACTCTCCATCAGATACGCACGATAACCTGTTCCCAACGTAAGGCCGGCGGCGGGCGAACCTGGAAGATATTCCCAGCCATTGACCTGATCGCCTGAATTTAATGTGCCACTTTCATTGTGTAGAAAAAAAGAACTTTCCAGAATGGTAAAATCATCCGACCAATCGGCCTGGGATTGGCCTGTCACCGGAGGACCCATAAATCGCCACCCCTTTTGACCTCCCGGCACATAACGCTGAACCGTGACATCACCCAAAATACCGGCGCCGGATTCAACTTTTGCAATTCTGGAAGTTGCTGTTTCATTTGAAACCATTGTGAAACTTTGCCCCATGGTATTTAATATTCCTTGCTCAAGTTTCAGGGTTCCTTTCACAAAAGCAGAGCCATTCAAGCTGACGCCTAAGGGATTGTCGATGGTCAAATGCTGGGCAGTGCCTTCAAAAAGTTGAGCCTCATCCGGGCTGCTTAATACAATTTTTCCTTCAATGTTGGATGTATTGGACTCGCAGTTCCCCAAAACGGTGACCTCTGTTGTGGGTCTGAAATTAACACCTGAATTGATGATCATATCCACGCATAAAAACCCTGGCATATTAAAACTTCCTTCGACCACGGCGTGCAAGGAAGAATCCGGAGCGCCGAAATCCCAGGCCAAACCATTCCAGGTTGTGGTGGTGACCAAAGAATCATTCAGTCTCGCAACCCGGTTTCTGCCTTCGCCATCAAAATCTGTAAATAACCCTCCGATGAGCAAATCACCGCTTGCTGTTTCCTCAACGGACGAAATGGGCGCAGATGCACCACTGCCCGAACCCGATGTCGCATCTCTTGCTCCTGTTGTTTTCATCCGCACAATGTGATTTCTACCAATGGCCTTATTGCCTTGAAAATCACCTACCGCCGTGACTTTTTTGCTGACGCTGTCCACATGAATATCAAAAACAGTTCCGTTGATAATAGAAAGTGCATCAAAGCTATTGTCCAACACCCCATTCGGGTTTATTCTGGCGATGTTGTTTCTGGCGATTCCGTTGTAGCTGGAAAAATTTCCTCCAATGATGATCTGATTATTTTTTTGAATAAAAATAGCCCTTACCGTTCCCAGTGAGGAGATTCCGCTTCCAGCATTGAACCCCGAAATCATTCCATTGTTTCGGAGCCGCACAATTCCTTTTCTACCAATGCCCTGAACTGTAGTAAAATCCCCACCTACCATGATGATACTATCCTGCATCAATGCAATGGCACGAACCGGGGCATTGAAGCCTGATCCCACAAAAAAATCATTGTCCTTCAGGCCGTTTGGGTGCAACCGAATGATGCCGGAAGAAGACTGGTTTCCAAAAGTGGAAAAATCCCCACCCAACAAAATTTTGCCATCCTTTTGGATTTTAACCGCATAAATGGTTTCGTTGGTTGCCAGGCCGGCGTTAAAACTTTGGTCAAACGAGCCATCTGAAAGCAGGCGAATAATACCATTTCGGCGGATGTTATTGTAAGAATCAAATTTCCCGGCAACCAGAATCTTTCCATCCGGCTGAATTGCCATGGCCATTACCACTCCATTAACGCCAAAACCAGGAGAAAATGTTGGGTCGTGTTGGCCATTGGGCAAAAGCCGCACAATGCCATTGCTGTAATTCCAGTTGAAATAACCGAATTCTCCCGCGATGAGTGCTTTTCCATCCGGCTGAACCACCAGGGCACGCACGGGCCGGTCGGCACCTGAGTTAAATGTAAACGGGTCATCAAAAATACCCAGGGCTGAAATTTTCGCAATGCCATACCTGGCCCTTTGGTCAAAGCGGTTAAAATCGCCCCCGACAATTATTTTTCCATCGGTCGGAACCACAGCCACTGCAAAAACAATTCCATTCGCAGCCGAATCGGGCGCAAATTGGGCATCAACAGAACCATCGGCAGAAAGCCGTCCAATTCTCCCGCGTTTGAAAGTGTTGATGGCTGTAAAATCTCCGGCCACTATAACCTTATTGCCCTGGACCAGCACTTTATTCAGAACTTTGGCTGGATCCAAAAAGGGAGATTTAAAACTTTGGTCCACAAGCCCACTGGGAAGCAATAAACTGATGTTTTGATTGTAAACTCCATTTTGCCAAAGCACCCGGAAATTTCCCCCTATAAAAATTCCACCTGAGGTTGTCAATGAAATGGATTTCACGCCATTGGAGGAAGAAAAATCTACTGGTGGAATAAAAAGCGGATCAAATCCGCCCGTTGATTTTAATCGAATCAATAGTTTTGGTAAAGGACCCAAAAGAGTAGAGTCATTAAAAGAGTTCATAAATGAACCTCCAACAAGCACCTTTCCATCTGATTGGATGGCCATATCCCTCAGGTTTGAACCAGCAGCCAATCCACCGGAGCCTGCATCAAATGACAAATCCAGTGTTCCATTTGAATTGAGGCGAACGACAAGACCCCGATCAACACCATTAAACGTAGAAAAATTTCCGGCAACCATAATTTTACCATTGGAGAGCACCTCTACGGCCACCAAAGGAAAAGAAGTTGGTTCAGGACCCACCCCACCCAGGGAAAAACTATTGTCTATGGAACCATCCGGATTAAGCCGGACAATGTGGTTTGCCGGCGTGCCATTGTAATCAGTAAAAGAACCCACAACCAAAATGTGCCCATCCGGTTGGACTGCAATTTTACCCGGAAAACCACCACCAAAACCCGTACCCACCTGAAAGAGGGAATCAAGACCTTTATCATTTCCTTTTAAGCGGGCAATTCCTCTTCTGGGCGCTCCGCTGTAGCTGGTAAACATGCCACCCACCAAAACTTTTCCATCCGCTTGCAGCTGAACGGCCGAAACCAGTCCATTAAAACCATCTCCAAAACCAAACCCCCGGTCTGTCGTGTTGAAGGCATTGTCGTTGCTTAATTGCCCCTTGGCAAGTAGCGGCATGATGATGAAGACCAGGCCACACCAAAAACGACATGCAGGAAATATTGAGTATTGTTTAATCATTAATTTCCGAAAAAGGTGAAAATGTAAAAATAAAAAAAGCGACTTATTATACAATTAAAAAATTTGAATCAATTTAAAACATTGGATATTTCAAAATCATGGACTATGTCAGACTAGAAAAAAACCCGTTAATTGTGCGTAATCCGTAGGAAATTGAGCCACCATGAGGATATGAATTGAGTTCAACTCTGGTGTAAAAAACTTGAAAGTGCCAATCAGCTTTTATCCTAGTCATCTTGTCAAACTGAGCTCAAAAATTTTGGTATGAACCGATGCCTGATCTTGGAGAGATAAAAACAGAAACTCCTGATTGGATTTTTTATCCTGGCAAAAAATGAAAGGCTGCCTTTGCAAGCAGCCTTTCATTCCAACCATTGGCTTTTGGTTGCTTGAATTTGTGTTTAGTTTTTCGACAAGCGCTGGGTGCGAATGCCCTCCTGATTTCGAACCCGAATGAGGTAGGTTCCAGTTTTAAGATCCGCAATCGGAAGGTTGAAAACCTGTTGATTCGCTTCCAGTTTGATGGTTTCAGTTCTGATGTTTCGTCCCATAAAGTCTATGATTTCAACCTGAGCCTCGTTTTCATTGGTTTGGATCCGGATAGAAACGCTGGTCTCTGACTGACTTGGGTTTGGAAAAATATCCATCTTACGAAAGTCAAGACTGGTTGAGATGTTGTCATTGGAAGCATTTGCTACGGCTTCTCTAGGCGGCGCAGCTGGCTCAACTACACAGAAATCGGAAATAAAGGTGGTGGAGGTATAAACCATTGCAGTGGATGTGCCGCTGGATCTTTGATGATTCAATGAAACAGGTGCCAGATTAAGTGCAACTTCATACTTGCTCAACGTTTGCTGCAGACAGCTGGCGCTGGTTACGGTTGCCAAACTCGGCAATGCTTTTACAATATAACTTTTTGTACTATTTCCGTTGGGACTGGTTCCAAAGCCGAGCACCTCATCGGGATATCGAACATCACCCGTTTGTGCCAATGCAAACAAATCACCAGTCTTGCCTGCTTCATAAAGTGAATTGGCCATGTGTAGACCCGCTGCATCTACTTTAAAGATGGCTTTTTGATTGCCATTCGGATATTTTCCACAAACCATAAGCGATGTGGCTCCAGTCACTTCATTCAATTCGATCACATCTTTTCCATTAATTGGAGCTACAGAGGCGGCGGTACCCGTATTAAAATTGTACCCTTTTTGCCACATAATAACCGGTGCAGCACCGAGTAAGTCAAAGTTAATGAGCACATCTCCAGCTACCCCGGGGCCAAAGGCAGCACCACCACCTAAAGGTGCAGGTAAGTTGTTCATAGAACCAAGTACGATGTACTTATTGGTTGACAGCCTTCTGATGGCTTTGAAACCTTCAATCCGGCCATTTGCACCTGCCGAAAGACCGTAGGTATATGCATTCAAAAGAGTACCGTTCAAGCCATTAATTTTAACCAACAATCCAGATTTTGTGGCCACACCCGCGGCGTTTATTTCAACCGCCTGCCCAACGACCCAAACGACATTGTTGATCGGGTCTTCAACCACCGAACTTGCAGAGGCATACACCTGAGCACCAGTAGCAGTAGTTAAGGCATACGAATAAGAAATTGCCCTTTGCACTGCACCAAGGCCATTGGTGCAAATCAGAAAGAAGTTTTTGGAGTAAGGGGAAACCACATTGGCTGGGGTGGTATTACCGCACATGTAAAAATTATCAGCGTAGACATCGGATTTACGGATGCAGGTACTTTCATCTGAAGAACCGGCACCAAACGTAAATCGACGCACATTGCCTGGCGTTCCAACATTATCAAAGTTAATAAAAAGTGCATCGGGTCCGGTAGTACCAACACGCCCGGCAGCGGTATAATTTTGTGTCCCTGCTAAAATTCGGGGGGCCATCGAGGTGGCATATGCATCTTCATAAGCAGCGTTGACAGTGTTACGCAATCTGATTGACCTGTTGCTGAGCGCAGATCCGTCGTCATTGATGCGAACAAAACGAACCTGCCTTTGCACCGCACCTGCAACCGTTGTAGAATAAAAACCAACCGCGGCGGCACCGGTAGTTGCGGTGTTATCTACACCAGACGTTAAAACATCGCTCCCTGAAACTCCTACAGGTGGTAAATAATACCGTTGAAATCGCTGTGCTTGTGAAAGATTTACAACAAAAATAGAAGCAATAATTAAATATTTTTTCATAAAATTAAGATTTAAATTGTTTTTTATTTTTTAAAACTGAATCCTCTAACGCGGCTTCTATTTTTTGGTTTCATGAACCACAAAAAAAATCTGTTTTTTTTATTTGCACCGCTTAAAGCCCAATACTCATTTGAAAAATTCTACCAAAATAATTTTATCTATTTGCTTGAAATTAAATAAGATAAGCCGAAAAATCTCAATAGAATTGAACTGTAGCGCAGTCAAATTTGCACGAATTCAACAATAGGCCATCCATCCATCTATACTCGTTTTATTTTAGCGAATGATATTTTCTGGCCTTCCTTTCTTTCAGATTTTAACACCCAGCTCCCTATTGTGAAGCAATTCAATCGAATTGTTGTTGTTGGTCCGTTTACGTTCGATTGTAAGGCTGTCTTTTACGAACGAAAAATTTCGGATAAATTCCACAAAAAACGATGCTTTATTGTCGTTAATTTCCAGCCAGACTTGCGTTGAATAGTTATTTTTTGATTCACAATCAATTTATGTTTTTTTTATAAATCAAATATAAAAAGGGGTTTGCGATGAAATTTTCACCAATCCGGAAAACATCCCATTAAAAGACATCAGCAAAACGATACAGGCCTCATGCAACGTCAATCAAAACTTCGCTCCCCTTCCACGGGCTTTGCCCAACATCCGCAGCCAGTCCTACGACCCCGAGCTGGATCATAGGTGGAAAAAGTTAAAAGTAGAAAGTAAAAATGCAAAAGTGGGAGGCAGTTTCTGGAAGTGGTGAAAAATAATCCATTAGACGATTATCTATAACATTAGCCCTGAAAGGGCGATATTTGCCAACCCTGGGCATAGTCCTGGGTTTATAGCCATGGGCCAATCACTCGTCAAAAATTATATCCACCTCGTCTTCAGCACCAAATATAGGGAGCCGCTTATAGATGAGGCCATCGTAAAAACAATTTGACTCGTTTTAATTTGTCAGGAAATTAGCGAATTTTGAATCCTGTTTCACTTTATTATGAAATTTATACTTGAAGTTAAAGACCACAAAGTGCCATTCATTTCAGAATTGCTAGGACAGTTTTCGTATGTAAAAACAAAGCCCTTAAGTGGGGAAAAGGCGGAAGCCATCCAAAGCATTCAACAGGCAGTCTTAGAAATGAACGAGGTGAAGCTAGGCAAACGAAAGGCCCGACCGATTGAAGACCTGCTTAATGAACTATAAGGTACAATCGCTGCCGGAATTTGACCGGCAGTATTAGCGACTTAAGAAAAAATATGCATCTTTTGCCGCAGATTTTCTTGAACTACTGGAAAAAATCAAAGCTGATCCGATGTCAGGAACCGACCTGGGCAAAAACTGCTTTAAATTCCGGATGGGCATCCGTTCAAAAAATAAAGGGAAAAGCGGTGGTGCCCGCCTCATTTCTCATGTTGTGGTAAAAGACGAAACGGTATTTTTCCTGACTATTTACGACAAAGCAGAAAAAGACAACCTGACTGATAAAGAATTGAAAGAGCTGCTTGCATCTATTATTTAAGAATGCCTGGTTCAAAACCTTTGCCGCCATCGTTTTCGCCAATCCGGAAAAACATCTCTTTAAAAGACATCAGCAAAACGATAATGGCCTCATGCAACGTCAATAAAAACTACGATCCCCTTCCATGGTCCTTGCCCAACATCCGCACACAGCCCTACGACCCCGAGCTTGATCACATCAAAGATCCTTAGAAGCGGGAGGGTATGAGTTTGAAATGCTGGAAGAAACGGAAGAAATGCCTACGGATGGGAGAAATGTTGGGCAGTTTCTGGAAGTTGTTAAAACTTATCCTCTAAGGGAATAAAAGTTTCAGTTAAAATTTAATCTGGCAATTGACTCAACAAAAGTTTAATCTGTTGACCTGAAATATCAGCCTGCTCCGATTTATCATAAATAGAAAGCAGGACTACCGCAAACTTTGTAACCCGAACTTGTGTGATAATCCTGACACCACCACTTTTGCCCTTTCCTTTAGAAGAAATGGCCAAACGTATTTTAAAACATTGATTGCCCAATGATTCTCCTTGAGTTGGGTTGGTTTCAAGAGAGGAAATCAGGATTTCTAGTTCAGATTTAAGAGAAGGAAATTTTTGAATTAATCGTTTGGCCTGTTTCTTAAAAACGGAACCAACCTCAATTTTATAGTTCATTTAAAAAATCCCGGGCTGAGCCATATTCTGTTTTTCCCTCTTTTACAAGGTTGGCTTCTTCCACAGCCTCCTGAAGTTCAGTTAAAAACAATTCGTTTTGAGGACTTAATGTTTTGGCTTTTACAAACGAAAAATTTCGGATAAGTTCCATAAAAAACGATGCTTTATTGTCGTTAATTTCCAGCCAGACCTGCATTGAATTGTTATTTTTGAATCAGATTCAAAGTTATGTTTTTTTTCTAAATCAAATATAAAAAAGGATTTTGCGGTGAGATTATCGCCAATCCGGAAAAACATCCCTTTAAAAGACATCAGCAAAACGATACTGGTCTCGTGCTACGTCAATCAAAACTTCGATCCCCTTCCATGGTCCTTGCCCAACATCCGCAGCCAGAACTACGATCCCGGGTTGGACAATAGCTGGTAAAAGTAAAAAGTAGAAAGTAAAAGGGCAAAAGTGGAGGGTGATTTTAAAACCGGTTTTCTATTGCCTTCTCAGCACTGAAGATTAATATCTAAAACTCACAAATGGAATGATCAGCTGTCTAAAAGAATTCTGATTTCTTCAATAAAGGCTTTGGTTGGCTCCCAGAGTTCTGTTGTGGATTGTTCGTCATTATCAAAATAATCATCATAATCTCCTTTTTGCCTTTTCTCAAACAATCGGGTAAAATGTCTACCGGAGGCTTTGGAAACAATGCCTTTATTTACAAAATGCTGACCCAAAAGTTGTTTTGTTCCAGAGTGGGTTGTGGCCAAAAGATTATGCTTTATGAGTAGTGCCCCAACTGCATAAAAGGAAGCATAATACATTCGGTTCACAGCTGTATTCCAAAATTTGTTCGCCAATAAAAGCTCAATTTCGGGTATAGTATCCATGGCTCTTTGAAACCGATATTGAACAAGGATACTTAGATTTTTGTCACTCATAATCGCCTTGCTTCAAGCTGTATTTGCTTGTAAAGTGGGGTTATTGCGTATCTGTTATTCCATTCAGTTTCAGAATAAATAAATGGGCTAATCACCTCTCCGGTTTCAAGTTCAAGGTCATATAATGGATCGGTTAAGATTGATTCATCTTTTGAATTGATTCTTTCATTTGGTAGTAGAATCAAAATATCCCAATCAGAATCCTTATTAGCTGTTCCTCTTGCCCTGGAACCGAATACAAATATTTGTGCATCAGGCGTCTTTCCTAAAATAGTGGTCTTTATTCTATTGAGAAATTCGATTGGATTATCTTTCATATCTTTATTTGAAATTCAACCTAAAATGCTTCGGAATAGTCTTGATCATATTTACGATGGTGGGCTTTGTGGAGGATTGGAGGCAGGCAGGCAATTTGTATTTACAACAATCCGCATTAACTTTCATTGTTGAGCATTTTCTCAAAATCGGAGTCTGTATATCCTTTTTGATTGGACACCTTTTTTAGTTCTTCACGAAATTGGCGGCCAAAATGCTGTACCAGGATACGCTTAAGTTCAAGAGTTTCTTCCTCAGTCATTGGCCTGCTAAACAACCTCAGCAGCGATTGCTGGACTGGATTTAAACCGGAAGCGGAGTTTTTTGTAGAGACCATTTTAATAACTTAGGTTGATACAAAGATATAAATTTAATATCAATTTCATATTCCAGCTTCGGGTATCGGGGCTGTGTATGTCGGCCATAATGTTTAAGCCAAAAGTAGAAAAGTTAAAATTCAAAAGTTTGGGTTCTTTTTACCGCGATGCCGCCAACTTTAAAACCTTTGCCGCCATCGTTTTCGCCAATCCGGAAAACATCCCTTTGGAAGACATCAGCAAAACGATTCAAGCCTCATGCAACGTCAATCAAAACTTCGATCCCCTTCTATGGTCCTTGCCCAACATCCGCAGCCACAACTACGATCCCGGGTTGGACAATAGCTGGTTAAAGTAAAAAGGCAAAAGTGGAAGGCGGGTTCTAGAAGCGGAAAAAAACAATCCATTAGGCGATTAAATAAAACATTAGCCCTGAAGGGGCGATATTTGTCACCCCAGGGCATAGTCCTGGGATTATAGCCATGGGCAAAAAAAAAAAAAAAAATTATATCCACCTCGTCTTCAGCACCAAATATAGGGAGCCGCTTATAGATGAGGCCATCGAATCCGAACTCTATGCCTACCTGGGAGGCATTTGCAACCAACTCGAATGCCAACCTATAAAAATCGGAGGCTTCAAAGACCACATCCATATTTTATGCATGCTTTCTAAAAAAACAGC
>JAIXQU010000160.1 GCA_027485575.1 Cytophagaceae bacterium | reverse complement strand
ATCTCCCAGAATTCATTGTTTCCGTCCCATTTAACAAGCCTTTCCCATTGCCAATTGGAAAGACTTTTGCAATAAGAACCCGCTAGATAGTCGCAAAAGCCCTCTTCCAAAGACCTTCTTTCCATACCTGAATTTCCAAAGGGTATGGCAGATTGGGCCAATGCATGGCAGTATTCATGAATGATAACCCCGGCATCTTCGCCATCATCTACATTTCCATCTCCATATGCCAATTTGTTTTGAACAGGTGAATATGCAGACTGGTCTGCCCCATCCATCCCATGGGCATCTATTTTGAGCTGATAATCAGCCAAATCTGAAAATCCCAACGAATCAATAAAAGACCTGAACCTGTTCAGGTGATGGTAAACATTGACCTCCTCAAAATAGGGGTTGTCCCGCCTAAAACAAAAATCAGATTGGGTTAATTTTGCCAAAGGTCTTGTTGGTAAAGAATATTCACCAAGTTTAAACCATTGATTTTCAAGATAAAATGTATCAGAATCAAATTTAGCTTTTAAGTAAACTGTATCCATAGCACTGTTGAGCAGACTGTTGGTATTGTCATTTTGGTCAACCAAAAGGCCACCGTAAGGCATTTTTAAACGGGTTACCGGATCGGGCCTGAATACAGTTGCTTTTACTGAGGAATCCGGACCAGATTTTAATAACCAATCTTCAGAAAATACAACTACCCCATTTTCGTCCAGAAAATCTATCCATGAATTGGTAATATCCTCATTTTCATATCTTTTTTGAGAAGAAACCAAAATCCAGCTTCCATTGAGGCAGGTATAAAATAAGTTTGGGCCAGATTTGTTTGAAGTATTGCCTGCAATAGAAACAGCAGAAGAAAAATCTACATCTGGCATTGTGTAATTTACCTTTCCTCCTGCTTCAAATTGGCAATTAATGATTCCATTATGGACTGGAATTCCCATTAAGAATAATTTAAACCGACTGGCTTTTCTTTTCTCGAAATCTGGCTTTAAAGAAAATAAGTTTCCATTTAGATTGAGATAAGGCAACAGGTTAACTGTTTTGTAATCAGATGTTTTGTCTTTTTCGGTCAAAATAAAAGTCCCGGACTTCAAACTACAGGAACTTTCATATTGGGCAAACACCTCAGACGAAACCAGTCTGAAAAAACAGAATAGGAGTAAAAGGGAAAAGGAAAACCTCAAAAATTTCTTCATTTGAATTGTAAGGATACCCTCAATTTTCCTGTTGATGGCAATGGCTGGTTCATTATATTTGCAGCCCGAAATTGCCAAAAAGATAGATAAATTGGTAATTTTTGAAGAAAAAAGATTTGTTAAAGAATCTTTTGACTTTTCGGATAGTGAAAAAGGGACGCAGAAACGATTGATAATCAGAAAATTTAGATTCCGGAAATGAGAGAAATTCAATTCAGAGAAGCTTTAAGGGAAGCCATGCAGGAAGAAATGCGAATGGACCCGAGGGTGTATCTGATGGGCGAGGAAGTGGCCCAATACAATGGTGCCTACAAAGTAAGTCAGGGAATGCTTGATGAGTTTGGGCCTGAAAGAATAATTGATACCCCGATTGCAGAACTTGGTTTTGCAGGTATTGGCGTAGGTTCTGCCATGAATGGCTTAAAACCTATAATCGAGTTTATGACTTTCAACTTTAGCCTTGTGGCTATTGACCAGGTCATCAATTCAGCTGCCAAGGTGATGAGTATGTCCGGCGGACAATACGGTTGTCCAATTGTATTCCGTGGGCCAACCGGGAATGCCGGAATGTTAAGTTCCCAACATTCTCAAAATTTTGAAAATTGGTTTGCCAATACAGCTGGCCTTAAAGTGGTGGTACCTTCCAACCCGTATGACGCCAAAGGATTGCTGAAAAGTTCCATCCGGGACAATGACCCTGTTATTTTTATGGAGTCAGAACTGATGTACGGAGACAAAGGTGAAGTGCCTGAAGGAGAATATGTGATTCCGATTGGAAAAGCAGATATCAAAAAACAAGGGACTGATGTTACATTGGTCAGTTTTGGAAAAATGATGAAAGTAGCCTTAGGTGCTGCTGAAGAATTGGCTAAGGAAGGAATTTCGGCTGAGGTAATTGATTTACGTTCTGTCCGGCCAATCGATTACACCACTGTTGTTGAATCAGTGAAGAAAACAAATCGTTTGGTAGTAATCGAAGAAGCGTGGCCATTGGCTTCAATTTCTTCTGAGATTTCATACCATGTTCAAAGGTATGCATTCGACTACCTGGATGCACCTGTGCATAGAGTAACCAGTCTGGATGTTCCTCTTCCTTACGCTCCTACTTTGATTGAGGCAATACTACCCAATGTGGAAAAAACAGTAAAAGCAGCTAAAGCCGTTTTATACCGAAACTAATGAATTTTAAGCCCTGGATTCCCAAAATTTCGGGGCTTTTTTTTAGCCTTTTCATAACTTTTTTTTCTTTTGGGCAAGCTGAAACCTTTCCATTAAAATTTCAGGAAAGCAGTTTTGATTTTGGAGTTTTTGGTGAGTTGGGAGGTTTGGTTTATCATCAATTTGAGTTTATCAATACTTCAAAAGATACCATTTGGGTGTTAGATGCTAAACCTGAATGTCATTGCACGACAGGTGAATTTCCCAAAACTGGAGTGGCCCCAAACGGAAAGGGCAATATCAAAGTCACCTATGATCCAAAAGGGCGGCCGTGGGATTTTGAATCTGGCGTTTTGGTTTCGGTTAAGGGAAGGAAAGACCCTTTAGGTCTTAAAATAAAAGGAAAAACAATCGGTGGAGCAGAGACAATCCGATTTGCGCCGGCTGAGTACCTGCAGAAATTTCAATACAATGAAAAATCGATTGAGGGCGAGGAAGCAGAATTCAAAAAATTTGTGAACTCATTGGTTCCACTTTTGGAAAAACATAAAGAAATCAAAATTCAGATAGAATCTTCCGCTTCTCATGTGCCCACAAAAACGTTTTCGGATAATGGGGAACTCACCAAACAAAGGGCAAAAGCTGCAAGGGAAAAAGTCCTTGATATTTTGGCTGGCTGGAAGGCAGATTTAAGCAGGGTAGTTTTTTTGGATGATCTTACCCTGGTTCAGGGTCCAGCCTACACAGCCGATTATAAAAAACATATGGCAAAGTACCTGCCATATCAATACGTTAAGATTCGGGTATTTTAATCTGATTCTGTTCTGGCTTAATGCCATCAATCTCTATCTTTTTTAAAAGTTTGATGCGATATTCTGATGCAGAATTCATTCTCCTTTTTTTTAGCTATATCCTTCATTTTTAGCACTTAGAATTGGTTAAATGCTATATCAGCTTTAATTGGACACATGTAAGGAACTATTCTAATAATGATGCTTCTTCAAATCTTATGAGCCTAGCATTACAATAGAATTGAAATGACTGGAAACAGATATTTTCAATTGACTCTAATCCTATTTATAAATAATTGAATTACTGTATGATACAGCGTTTACGAGTGCTGTTTGGTCTCATTATGTTCGGACTGATTTCCGGGCTGTCTTTTGGTCAGACAACTGTCTTTTTTCCTCCAAACACTACAAACCCCTCATGTAATGGCAGCAGCAATGGAAGCATTGTTTTTGATATACAGGGAGATTCTACGGATATTTTCTTCAATTGGTCGGGGGGAAACTTACCCACCAACGAAAACCCGATTTCGGGTCAAGGGATAAGAAGACAAACCAGCCTCCGGGCCGGGACCTATTCAATTTTTATTCTGGATTTGAATTCTGGATTGGATACAACTGTTGATGTTGTTTTAACAAACCCCAATCCGATATCCGTGAATGGAGGAAATGATCTTTCTTCCTGTTTGGGTTCAGCCATCAACCTAACTGCAACAACCAATGCTGCTCAAGGTTCCATCATAACTTGGTCTTACACCAATGCAAACGGTCCTCAGACTTTAACGGGAAATTCAACTGTAATTCCTGCGTCGCCTTCACCTTTAGCAATTCTTTCTAACACCAATATTAATGTTTTGCTAACGGACCCGAGTGGGTGTACAGCGACAGATATTGTCCGGGTCACAATAAACCCAACCCCTGTTGGTTCAGCCAATCCCACATCTTTGAATATTTGCAGTGGGGCATTAAGTACTTCATTATCTGCAAATTTACCAAATACTACCTTCATCTGGTCAGTAGTTCAAAGCGGAACAACGGGTGCCGCAGGTGGCTCTGGCAGTGCCATAAATCAAAATGTCAGGGCAACCGGAGTTGTTAATGGAACGGCTACTTATACCATCCGGCCAATTGCAGCAGGTTGTTTTGGTTCGCCATTTCAGGTTGTGGCGACAATAAGGCCGAAACCTGTTGCAAGTGCTTTGCCAGATTCAACGCAAATATGTTCAGGTTTACCAACCAATTTTTCACTCTCCAGCAATATATCCAATAGTAGTTTCGCCTGGAGAGCCAATCCTGTTTCTGTTACAGGCTCTTCAAATTCATCCGGAAGTGTAATCCAGCAAACATTGGTTTCAGGTTTGATTCAAGGTAAAGTGGTTTACAGGGTTGCAGCCACAGCCAATGGATGTTTAAGTGACAGCATTAGGGTTGTGGCAGTTGTAAAGCCAAAACCAACAATTTCAGTTGCTCCTACTGATACAATCAACGTTTGTTCCGGAAATACGGCAAGCTTTACTTATGGAGTGGCGCCATTAGGTTCATTAATTTCCTGGACTGTGGGAACCAACAGCGTTGGCGCAACAAGCGGAACGGGAGTAACCAATTCACAATTGTATACAAACACTACCAGTTTAACCCAAAGGGCCACTTTTTCGGTGGTTTCTTCCTTTAATGGTTGTTCTTCTGATGTCAGACAAGCCCGCGTAAGAGTCAGACCTTTACCAAGGGTTAGTTTTTTATCAACTAAAGACACGGTTTGTAACGGTACTCCTGTAAATATCACCTTAAGTTCTTCATTGTCAGGAATAAATACATTCGGATGGACTTCAACAGCAACTGGAGCAAGTGGAAATACAAATCCAGGAACAGGCGCCTCAATTACCGATGTTTTAAATGTAACCGGCAATGGCCTGGGTTCCGTAACTTACAGGGCAATTGCCACAAAAGATGGTTGTCCTGGTCCGGCAGCCAACAAAACGGTATTTGTAAACCCAGCGCCTACAGCCTTAGTAACTCCCCAAAAGAGGGTAATTTGTTCAGGTGGGAATTCTTCAATTATAATTTCATCACCTGTCTCCGGAACTTCATTTTCATGGACCATCAATCCGGGAACGATAACGGGAGCAAGTGTTGGAACAGGGAATCAAATCAACCAGACTTTGGTTAATCCTGGTGTTGGAATAGATTCCGTAACATATTCCATCCTGCCGACATTGCGTGCCTGTCCGGGAAATATCTTTTCTGCCGTAGTATTGGTAAGGGGAAAAGTTTTGCCAACAGTTAGCAATCCGAATCCAACCTTGTGTTCTGGAGGTAGATTGTTAATCAACATTACCAGTCCGGGTTCGTTTAGCTGGTTGGTTTCCGGAAATGGAGTTTCTGGTGCAATAGCAGGTTCTGGCAATACTATTGATCAAACTCTTAGCTTAAGTTCTGGTTCAGTTGCAACAATTAATTATAAAATATTTGGACTTATCAATGGATGCAATTCCGATACATTGGTTGTCCCTGTTACCATAAACAGAAACCCTGATTTGACTTTGGTTTCTTCAGTTGATTCAATTTGTCCTGGTCAAAATGCTCAAATTCAAATAGTTTCAAATCCATCTGACAATGCCACTATTTCATGGACTGCGGTTTCAACCAATGTCAGCGGGGCTTCAAATGGCACAGGAAATGAAATAAACCAAACCCTTAACCTGATAACTGGAAATCTTGGAAAAGCGAAATACAATGTTTCAGTTTCAAGATTTGGATGTACTGATACCGCTTCAGATTCGGTTTTTGTTCGTATTCCAGCAATTCCATTCACGGCAACGCCTTCAACAACCCTTCTGTGTACAGGAAATTCGGTTCAAATCGTATTGGCATCCATCCAAAATAATGTCAGTTATTCCTGGACTGTTTCAGCTTCTGATGTTTCCGGCGCATCAGCCGGAACAGGAAATCTGATTAATCAGACACTAAATTTGACAGGATCGGGTCCAGGTTTTGTGGATTATATCATTACACCAACTTCTGGTGGTTGTTCAGGACTTTCAAAGACAATTCGGATCAATCTGCAAACCAGTCCCAACAAACCAATAATCACTGTTTCTGGCGGAACCTCACCTATCTGTCCGGGAAATAGTTTAACTTTAACCAGCGACCAGGTTTTCGGCAATCAATGGACATTGAATGGAATCCCCATCCCGGCTCCTATTGGAAATCAGAGAACATTAATTGCTAATGATTCAGGGGTTTACAGGGTTATTTTCACCCAATCTCAGGTTTGTGTGGCTACTTCAGATCCATTTAACCTGCAGTTTTTTGCTACACCTGTGGTTCCAGTTATCACTGGAAATCCCGGATTTTGTCCTGGTGGAAATAGTCGTTTGAGAAGTTCTAAGTTGACTGGTAACCAATGGCAAATTAATGGTGCCGATATTCCCGGTGCTACGGATTCTATTTTTGTAGCAAGTCTTGGTGGTGTTTACACAGTAAGAACCAGATTAGAAACCTGTCCGGCTACATCAGCAATTTTTACAGTAACCGCTTTTCCTACCCCACCTCAACCAGATATTACAGGAAACAACTTTTTATGTGCGGGAGATTCTGGCCTTTTAACCTCAACTTCAGCCGCTGCCTATCAATGGATTTTTAATAACAATCCGATTGCAAGTCAAACCAATCAAACCTTAGTTATCAAACTAGGAGGTGGAAATTACCAGGTTCGGATTACGGATGGCAATACATGTTCATCAACCTCTAATATATTTAATGTTCAGGCTATAACGGCCAACCCAACACCAACCATAACAGGAATACTTGAGTTCTGTTCTGGAGATAGTACCATTCTGACAACCAACAATGTAAATCCAGCATGGAGAAACCAATGGTTTTTAAATGGAATTCTATTGCCACAAGATACCTTCAGAACAGTAGTTGCCAAAATTGCCGGGACCTATACTGTAACTTTAAAATCTCCAAGAGGTTGTGTATCAACATCTCTTCCTGCAATTGTAACTGAAAGACCCCTTCCGCAAACCCCCGTTATTTCTGGTTTATCTTTGTTATGCCCGGGTGGTTCGGTGAACCTAACCTCGACCGCTACAACAGGTAATATTTGGTTTTTGAATGGAATTCAAATTCCAGGAGCAAATGACCAAACTTTTTCGGCACAAAATACTGGTAATTATACCGTTACTGTAACCGATGGACAAGGTTGTAAGGCTGTTTCTAACAGTTTTGAAATCAATTCTACTACCGATATTTCAACGACCGCCACCCTAACCGATCCAACAACCTGTGGCGCTGCCAATGGAAGTATCCTTGTTACTACCAACGGTGGTTCCGGCCAATATGCTTATGTATGGTCACCGGTAACAGGTGGAATTATTCAGGCACAGGAGGACCAAAACGCTGTTTCAGCTGGTAGTTATTCCGTTCAAGTTACGGATAGGCTTTCCGGATGTAGCCAGGTTATTTCAGGAATTGTCCTGAATGACCAGGCAGTTTTTTCTGCAACTGCCCAGGTAACGAACGTAACTTCCTGTTCAGGAGCCAATGGCAGAATCAACTTAACGATAACGGGATCAAATGGACCTTTTACTTTTGTTTGGACAGGACCTGTAGGTGGAACTACCCAAAATTTAACCAATGTTCCTTCTGGTATTTATACAGTTGCCATTAAGGAAATAAATTCAAATTGTACTTTCATATTGGATAGCATTAAAGTCAACTCAAATGTTCCTCCTAAACCTCAGATTCTGGCTTCAGGACCTTTAGAGTTTTGTGCCGGTGATTCTATTGTTCTATCAACGCCATCGGGTGGGCCCTATCAATGGGCACGTATTGGTGGAGGTGCTCTGGCTGGACAAACTTTTGATTCTTTGGTGGTTAAGACATCAGGCCTCTATTATGTAAGGGTAGAAAATCCAGGATTTCCAAACTGTTTTTCAAGGTCAGATACTTTAAACATTGTAGCCAATCCATTGCCAGAGAATCCATCCATCTCGGCAAGCAATTCGGCAGTTTGCCAGGGAATTTCGGTTTCTTTAACCACAACTTCCACATTTGGTAAGCAATGGCTTTTAAACGGAAATGAAATTACAGGAGCTTCCGGCTCATTTTTAAATGTGACAGCCGCAGGAACCTATTGTTTGAAAGTTACGGATGGAAATGGCTGTAGCAGAGTAAGTTCTACCTGCAGAACAATAACCATCAATCCAATACCACCTGCAGCAGTTATAACCGGAAATCCAGGTTTTTGTCCGGGTGCCTCGACAGTGCTTACTGCCATTCCATTCGATTCAACCCAATACAATTACACCTGGTTAAGGAATAACGACTTTGTTGCGAATTCTAATCGATCACAATTAACGATAGCCCTTGCCGGTTGGTATAAAGTCCGTGTTTTGAATGAAGCCACGGGATGCCGGACTTTTGGGGATTCAGTATTCATTACCAATTTTAACAATCCACCAGCGCCTACCATTTCAGGTTCTTCAAGTATTTGTTCTGGAATTTCTTCTATTCTTGTTTCCAGTCAGGCGGCTACCTATCAGTGGTCCAGAAATGGAAATCTAATCACTGGGGCAATCAATGATACACTAATTATTACCCAATCAGGCGCTTACACAGTTTCAATTACTGATTTTAACGGTTGTGGAAGTACTTCTGCTTCATTTACTGTTTCAGAAATAGCCTCCCCAATTGCATCTACTATTACAGGAGCCGCAGCTTTCTGCGCAGGTTCTTCCAGTATTTTAACCGCTTCCACCAACGCGAATTATCAATGGTTGTTTAATGGAATTCCGCTTTCAGGCCAAACTGGTCAAACAATCTCAGCCTCATTATTTGGAGATTACACAGTCGTGGTTGCAAACTCACAAGGCTGTTCAGATACTTCATTGGTTTTTGCCACGGTTCAAAGTGTCAGTAATTTTTCATTGGATACTACAATTACCGGAACATCATGCCAAAATGGGTTACCTCAAAACAATGGCCAAATCCAGGTGACAACAATAGGGGGATTGGGTACATTTTCATACACATGGACACCAGCCTTACCACCCACATCTGGCCAAATCAATTTACCTGCAGGCACTTATGCCGTTTTGGTAAAAAATCAAACTACAGGTTGCGAGGTAAACCTTCAGAATCTGATTGTTACTCCTACACCAACTTTAGCCATTGTTCCAGCCATAACCAATGACAGCCGTTGTGATTTAAATAACGGAAGCATTTCAGTCAATGTAAGTGGCGGAAGTGGGATTTATACATTTGCCTGGACAAGTCTAAGTTCAACGACAAACAGTGTAAATAATCTTGGAGCAGGCAATTATGAAGTTTTCATTACCGATGTAGCTTCTGGTTGTGCGCAATCTTTTGATAGTCTGATAGTTTCAGGAGTTGATACATTTACTGTAACGGCAGATATCACCCAGCCAACAAATTGCGGTGGCGTTGGTTTGATTTCAATTTCTACCAATGGAGGTTCTGGCGATTTCAATTTTCTTTGGAGTGGTTCCGGAACCGGAATCGTTCCTGGACAAGCCATTCAACCGAACTTAACAGCAGGAAACTATGCAGTTATTGTTACCGATACCAATTCAAAATGCGTAAAACTGCTCAATGATTTGGTGTTAAATCCTGGCAATAATCTCAATATCAATATTCTGGCAACCAATCCAACCAGTTGTGGCGCTGCCAATGGAACCGCATCTGCAGCTATTGGTGTTTCCGGTGGTTCTTATCTTTGGACACAAATTTCCGGTGGCACTTTTTCCAGTACAGATTCTGCCATAAATGGTTTGATTGCAGGTACTTATAAAGTACGAATAGGTATTGGCTCCTGTGTCGATTCTGCAGAAATAACATTGAATCAGGGGACGCTTGGATTAAGCGCAGCTTCAGATTCTGCAGATTGCAATGATATCAATGGAGTAGCTACAATATCTTCCGCCAATGACCTGACCGGTGCCATTTTCGCCTGGACAAAAATTGGAAATCCTGGTTTTACAGGAAGTGGAATTAGCCAGAACAACTTATCATCAGGAACTTATAAAGTAGTTGTAGTTTTAAATAGCTGCCGTGATTCCATTCAATTGGTGGTATCAAAGAAGATAAATTGTCCTCCTCCGGTTTGTACACTTTCTGTTTCTGCAACGAAAACAGACCCAACCGCCTGTGGATTGTCCAATGGTCAGGCCAATGCCATTATCAGCAACGGAACCAATCCAAGCATTAGCTGGAGGCGATTGCCATCTGCAACCGTAATTGGTATTTCAGCCAACCTTTCAAATCTTGGAACCGGAACTTATCAGGTAATAGTCAATGAAGGCCTTTGTGCCGATACAGCCCAGGTAACACTTACTGCTCCGGGAGCATTTACAATCTCTGCGGTTCAGGATTCAGCCACATGTGCAGATAACGACGGTTCCATCAACCTGACTGTTTTGGGTGCAAGTACAGCGGTTCAGTTTTCATGGACAAAAATCGGAACACCTTCATTTACAGCCAATACACAAAACATTTCAAATCTTTCATCAGGAACTTACAAAGTGGTGGTAACTGACGGTGCTTGTAAAGACTCAATAGAAACTACCGTTTTGAAACCAGCCAATTGTGGAGGATGTACGCTTTCCATCTCTGCGGTTCAGGATTCAGCCACATGTGCAGATAACGACGGTTCCATCAACCTGACTGTTTTGGGGGCAAGTACAGCGGTTCAGTTTTCATGGACAAAAATCGGAACACCTTCATTTACAGCCAATACACAAAACATTTCTAATCTTTCATCAGGAACCTACAAAGTAGTTGTAATTGACGGCGCTTGTAAAGATTCAACTTTAAGCATAGTTAAAAAGCCTTTCAATTGTGGAGGCTGTAATCTCCAGGTTGTTGCTTCATCTACCCCAGTCACTTGTGCCGGAGTAAGCAATGGAACTGCATTTGCCTTCATCACCTCGGGTGGCGTTGGTCCATTTAAGTATACTTTAAATGGCAACCAGGAACAAACCCTACCCGATTTTCTGGCGACCTTCAACAACCAGCCGGCAGGACCATTTTCGGTTGCAGTAAAAGATGAGACAACACTTTGTACAGATACCGTTGAGGGAATTATTGGGGCGCAATTGGCACTCTCTGCCTCCGCCTTTACCCAAAATCCAAGTTGCTCCGCTCCGGATGGGAGCATTCGTGTAGTTGTCAGCGGTAGTTCAGGTCCATATACAATTACCTTAGGGCCACAAACCCTCACTACAAATGATGGAGATACTATTTTCACCGGACTGACCGCCGGAGCCTATTCAGTTTCAATAACCAGTGCTTTGGGTTGTGCTGCTTCAATTTCTAACATCGTTTTGATTCAGCCTCAGGTGATTTCACTTGGTTTTGGCGAAATAAAACCAGCTTCATGCAATGGAAATGCTGATGGATCCATTGTTGTTTCAACGATTTCGGGCTCCTCTGAGTTTGCATATTTCATTCCAAATGAAACATCTGTTTTTCAGACAGTAAGCCCGGGTGATACCATTAAAAATTTAAAAGCCGGAACCTACCAAATGACAATTCGCGGTCTTTCTGCTTGTGATTTAGATACTTCATTTATCATTCCAGGCCCAGGTTTGGTTGATTTGCAAGCCGTTTCAACCGGAAATTCAGCTTGTCAGGATTCAACCGGCACGGCAAGAATGGTTTCTATTTCTGGTGGAAATGGTGCCCCTTGGACATACAGACTATTTTTAGATAATGGGCTTTTCCAAGCCGGAAATCTACCAGCTGATTCAGTTTTCAAAGATTTGGCTGCCGGTGATTATACTTTGATTTTGTTTGATTCAAACGCTTGTAATGACACGGCAAGGTTCTCTATTTTAACACAGACTTCATTGCCGCTTGTGTCCATATCAGCGGATAAACAACAGATATGCAGTGGCGATACCGTTTCTTTTTCAGCCGCCAATCTGGCGAATATCGCTTTGCCTCAATATGCCTGGTATTTGAATGGTAAACCGCTAAATGTGAATACTTCAACATTCAGGATAGACTCCCTGAAAAATGGAGATTCGGTTCAGGTTAAGCTTACCGGAATTCCACAATGTCTCAATCCGGATTCTGCCTGGTCAAACTCAATTAAGGTTAACATAATTCCATCCAATCTTCAGGCATTGGCTGGAATAGACCCAATAAAAGTTCAGGCTTGTATCGGACAATTTGCCACCTTGAAAGCATTAAATATCAATAATTTACCAAATGTTGGCTACCGATGGATTGTCAATGGAGTGCAATTGCCAACGGATACCAATCAAACGCTGATTTTATTTCCAGGGCTACCAGTGAATACCGTGCGGGCGGTGGTTTTCTCAAGATTAATTTCCAATTGCATTATCAAACAATCGGATACTTCTGGTATTCAACAAGTCACTCAGATTGAATCATTTACGGCTTCAACTTCTATTTCACAGATTTCCCCTGCTTCTGGGCAGGTAATTTGTCCTAACACCCCGGTTCGATTTGGCGTTCAAACCAATCTGAAAGGAAAAGTAGATTTCAAAGTACAATGGTGGAGAAACGACACGTTGATTTCAACCACAGTCGATACCTTCTTTACATTCAATGGTTTGGTCAATGGCGCACTTATTCAGGCAGTGGCCATTTTTGATACTACATTAACATGTGTTCCTTCCAACTTTGGAAAAGGACAAGACAGTACAGCCACCTTGAATATTTCGGTATTACCTGCGGGAGATATTCGTTGCCGGCCTTGTTCATTGCAAGTCAATGTGACACCATCCAACATAAATTGTGCAGGTGGCGCCACGGGTTCAATAACGGCTCAGGCCTCCGGGGGTTCCGGAAGATACAATTATAGTTTGTTGCCCAATGGGCCTTCCAATCAGCCATTTCCATTTTTCTTTGGATTGACACCAGGCACTTATTCAGTTTTGGTAAAAGATTCAGTAACTGCTTGCTCTACAACAGTTTCAGGAGTTAATATCATCGTTCAAAATGCCTATACCGTTTCAGTTTCCTCTACCAATCCAACACCTTGTATCGCTCAAGCGGATGGAAAACTGGAGTTTGTGGCGGTTACCGATGCTTCAGGTGATTTGAATAAATATAAATTCAGAATCAGACCAGCTGACCCTTACACGACCACCCGACTGTTTACAGGTTTGCCAGCCGGAACCTACACCATGGAAGTAATAGATACAATTTCCGGATGTTTTACACAGAATGTCAGGACCTTAACTGCTCCAGGCGCACTTCAGGCACAGGTTTCTATTACATCCCTTCCACTTTGTTATGGCCAGTTTAATGGTCAGATAAGGCTCGACACTGTGCGGAATGGTTCAGGACTTTATCAGTATAGCCTCAGTGGTGATTCCGGCACTTATTCTACCGTGGGAATTAACAACCCAATACCCCAGGGATTTGGAGCAGGGCAGGTTCAACTTTTCTTTAAAGACCTGCAAACAGGTTGTTTAGATACCGCCCTGGTAAATATTTCTCAACCTGATTCACTTAAGCTTTCGGCTGGTTTGATTATTGAATCTCAGTGTTTTGCACCTACCGGTCAAATTAAGCTACTCGAATTCTCCGGAGGCGCAGGGGATAAAAAACTGGAGGTAAAACTTCCGGGCGCCACTGTGTTTTTACCAGTAACCGTTCCGGCCGATAGTATATTAATCAATCTGGCAGGTGGTGATTATGTTTTTCAAATTACAGACACGAACAATTGCAGCAAACAATTCATTGTCAATCTGCCAAGCAATAGTCCTCGTGCACAGCAGGTAGTTGTAGTAAAACCATGTATTGGCGATACAAATGGCATCGTAAGGTTGTCCGGGTTAACCGGAGGCACAAAGCCTTATAATTTCACTATAAATGATGAGCAGGGTCAAATCCTAAAAGTTCAAACTGATTCAGTGTTTAGTCAATTAAAACCAGGCACGTACGGAATCACTGTAAATGACGCTTCTACTCCTGGTTGTGAGGTCAAATATGTAAGGGTAGTGCAGCCACCAGATAGAGTAAGCTTCAATGTTGCCGGCATCACACCAAGTACTTGTGAAAACTTTGACGGCAAAATCAAATTTACGTTTACTGGTGGGCAACCAGGTTTTAAATATTCTTTTGATTCGATTCCAAATGTTTTCACCGTTTTAAAGTCTTTTGCAGGAGATACTTTAACACTTTCGGGATTATCCAGAAGAGCGGCAGGCAATCCATATACACTACGCTTGACGGACAGTGGTCCCGGGGCAGGTTGTGCCTATGATACCAGTTTTAATATTCCTGGAAACTCCCCACTCAGGTTCAAATTCAGCTTGAAAAACGTAAAATGCTTCGGAGAAAATTCAGGATCGGTTTTGATAGATTCACTGAATGGAACCGGACCTGTAACGTTGAAAGTGGTTGAAGCCTCTTCAGGAACACTTGTCAAACAAGATTCTATACCTGGCAATATTTTCTTCAACAACAAATTTGAATTTGGTGGACTACCTGCCGGCCAGTTTAACCTTATTGTTCAACAATATGGGGCTTGCCAGGCAAGCAGGGTTTTTCCAATTTCGTTAACCCAGCCTACCCAGATTAACATTGCAGCCAGGCAATACAAATCTTCGGCCAATGGGTTTGCCCAAGGTTCTATTTTGTTAGATACTGTGAAAGGTTCGGTGGCTCCTTATTTGGTTTCTTTTGATGAAGGTTCCTTCTTTAGCTACAAACCGGATACCCTTTTCGGCAACCTAAATCCGGGTAAATATACAATTCTGGTGCAGGATTCAATTGGTTGTGAAGTGAGCAAAGAACTTGAAATTGAAGAAGATACCCAGTTATTTATCCCAACTTTGTTTACACCGAATGGGGATGGTTTGAATGATATTTTCGTCATTCGAAATCTGCCTCCGGGTTCAAAACTGAATGTAAGAAGCCGGTGGGGAGAAGAAGTTTTCAATTCAGGTTCTTATAACAACGATTGGGATGCAAAAGGAATCCAGCCCGGTACATATTTTTATACCTTGAAGATTCCGAATGTGGATGAGCAAAATGGTTGGTTAGAAATTCAACGGTAAGCCTTTAAGCCAAAAAAAATGAAAAACCCCGATGACATAAACATCGGGGTTTTTCTCATTTTTGCAAGACCCAAATCTGACATGTTCGGAAAAACCCAACCCAACCGGACAATCTCTAGCCAAAACAGGCCAGGAAGTTCATTTTCCAAAAACACAAAAAGCACCAATTGCCAAAATTGAGTTGCCAATCAACACTTTATTAAGACTATTTCTAAAACCATTTGGGCGGACATTTCCGGCTATCTCTTCAAGTCCTCCTTCGGTCGTGCCTCCCTCAGTCCGGGCTTTCCATTCTATCCGGGCCGCAGCCATCCGGTAGCCGTCAACCAGGGTGCCCAACACCCAAACATCGACGATGGTTGAACTGCGAAGCAGTTTTGATTCGAGAGGCTCGAACCCAGGCTGCGACCTGTCAATTGTAATAACTCAACTTTCCCGGATTCATTTCAAGTAAACCACTTATCCCAAATCTAATTACTTTTCAGGAAATCGCCTTTAATTTGAACTTCAAATCAATCAAACAATGAGAATTAAGTATTTGCTTAGTCTGGCAAGCCTTGCCTTTATGGTAAATGTTTTTGCCCAAACCAATTACCAAATGCCACCAAAAGAAATTTTGGAATTGGCCGACACCAAAGCCCCAGCCCAGAATCTGATTACAAAGTCAAACAAATATCTGATGCAGATTGAAAGGCCGCTCTACAAGTCACTGGATGAATTGGCTGAACCAGAGCTTAGGTTGGCAGGTTTGCGGATAAATCCAGAAAATTTTAACCAGGCAAGGGGAACCTATTACACTGGAATAAAGCTGTTTAGTCTTCCGGATGCCAAAGAAATACCTGTGACCGGGTTGCCTCAAAACCTAAAAATGCAAAGCCTGATCATTTCACCGCAAGAAACCCATCTTGCCTTTATTCAGGTTTTACCAAATGACCTTGAACTTTGGATTCTTGACCTCAAAACCGGTATAGCCAAAAATACAAATACGCATCATTTGAATGCTGTAGTGGGCGCTCCTGTTCAATGGGATGCCGATGGGCAAAGCCTGTTGGTTAAATCCAAAGGCGAAAAAGGAAAGTTTCCCGATACCCGGGTTTTGCCCAAAGGACCAGCCACCCAGGATGCAACCGGAACCAAAGCCCCGGCAAGGACTTTCCAGGATTTGTTGCGCAACAAGCAGGATGAAGCCAAATTTGATTACTATGCAATGGCCAATATCACAAGGGTTTATCTGAACGGAACTCCCGGAAAAACCGTTTTGCCCGAGGCAGTTTACAAAAGAGTTTCTCTTTCTCCGGATGGAAAGAATCTGATGTCCGAAGAAGTAAAACAGCCATATAGTTACACGCTGACCTTTGGTTCATTTGCCAGCCAATTTAATATTTATACTTCTGATGGTCAAAAGCTTAGTACATTTTATGACAGGCCCCTGCAGGATAAAATTCCTTCTGATTTTGATGCTGTAGCAGCAGGAAAAAGAGAAATTTCATGGAGAGACGACAAGCCGGCTACTTTGGTTTGGGCGGAGGCCCCGGATGGTGGCGACCCTAAAAATCCGTCTGAATTCAGAGACCAGATTTTTCAGGCGGATGCTCCTTTTACACAGCCAAAGTCGATTTGCTATTTGAAAAACCGGGTATCTGACATGAGTTTTGGCAAGGGAGATTTTGCCATAGTCCAGGATTTCTGGTGGAAAACGAGGAATACAAGGGTTTATTCCATCAATCCATCCCTTGAAAAACAGGAGCCAAAGTTAATTTTTGACCGAAGCAGTGAAGATGTTTATGGCGACCCGGGTGCCTTTGCCACTACTTTCAATGCCATGAACCGTCCAGTTCTGGAGTTTAGCAAAGATGGAAAAAAGCTATATCTGGAAGGAGAGGGATGCTCACCCGAAGGAAATAAGCCTTTTCTGGATGAATTTGAAATTGCCACCAAAAAGACAAAGCGGCTTTGGAGGGCAGATGGAAAATCTACCTATGAAACCATTGTCAAGGTATTGGATATAGAGAAAAAGCTATTGATTACCAGCATAGAAGCACCTAAAACAATGCCGAACCTTTTTATCCGGAATTTCGGAAAGAAGGATGCCCCAAGACAAATTACCTTCAGGCCAAATCCGTATGAATCAATGGCTAAAGTGAGCAAGCAAAAGATATTTTATAAAAGAAAAGATGGGGTTCAATTGTCTGCTACTTTGTATTTGCCTGCCGGATACGACAAAGCCAAATCGGGTAAATTACCCATGTTAATGGAAGCCTATCCCACAGAATATAAGGATGATAAGGCAGCAGGTCAGGTTAAAGAATCGCCTCATACCTTCATTTCTATCAATTGGGCCACACCCGTTTATTGGGTAAACAGGGGTTTTGCCATTCTGGAAGATGCGCAGTTTCCCATAATCGGAAAAGGAACTGAAGAACCAAACGATACCTACAACGAGCAACTTGTTGCTGATGCCGAAGCGGCCATTCGATATGTAGATTCTCTGGGTTTGGTGGACAAAAACAGATGCGCCGTAATGGGTCACTCCTATGGCGCATTCATGACGGCCAACCTCCTTTGCCATAGCAACTTGTTTGCAGCTGGTATCGCCCGAAGCGGTGCCTACAACAGAACGTTAACTCCTTTTGGATTTCAGTCTGAGGAGCGAAATTACTGGCAGGCGCAAAAAATATACAATACCATGTCGCCGTTCAACTTTGCAGATAAATTCTCAAGTCCGATTTTGTTGATCCATGGAGATGCAGATAACAATCCTGGAACTTTCACACTGCAAAGTGAAAGGCTTTTCCAGGCCATAAAGGGAAATGGCGGCAAGGCCCGGTTGGTTTTACTACCTTTTGAAAGTCACGGTTATGCAGCCAGAGAAAACATCATGCACATGCTTTGGGAGATGGATAGCTGGCTTGATAAATGGGTGAAGAATAAGTAAAAAAGCAAAACTCAAAAATTATAAGGAAATAGGATTTGGTAATCAGTAAATTAGCCTGATTTAACAACAAAAATTCCTCATTATTTAACTTGAAAATCATCTGAATAAAGCAAAAAATCCCGCCAAATGACGGGATTTTTTGTTTGCAGAGAGGAAGAGATTCGAACTCTCGATACGCTTTCGACGTATACACGCTTTCCAGGCGTGCTCCTTCAGCCACTCGGACACCTCTCTGAATAACTGGGCTGCAAATAAATAGGAATTTGGGGCAGGAAGCAAATGAAAATTAATCACCCTATAGCCAAAGCCCAAACTAAGCCTTAGTTTTGTACCCAAGTTCTCATCCATGCGCATCAAAGATTTTGTGCAGCTCTACCAGGCCGAACCTTTGGTTCAGGTGCTGGCGGAAAAGCTGCAAGGCAATACGGTAAAAAACATTTTTACCAAGGGGCTTGCTGGCTCTATGGATGCCGTTGTGGCTACCGCCATTTACCAGCAAAAACCTGAATTTCAGATTTTTATACTAAACGACAAGGAAGAAGCTGCTTACTTTCTGGATGACCTTCAGCAGCTCAACGAGCAAACCGTAAAGCCACTTTTCTTTCCTTCCAGTTACAAAAAGGCATATCACTATGAGGAAATAGACAATGCCAATGTGTTGCAGCGGGCAGAAGTGCTTTCGGCTGTAAGTCAGGCCATTAAAGAAAAATCATCATTTATGGTGGTAACTTTCGGGGAGGCTTTGGCAGAAAAAGTTATCAACCGCAAGTCCCTCATATCCAATAGCTGGTCCATCAAAGTGGGTGAAAAGCTGGACTTTGATGCTTTGCATGAGTTGATGCATGAGTTCGATTTTGAGAAAACCGATTTTGTGTTTGAGCCTGGTCAGTTTGCTGTCCGTGGCTTTATTGTGGACATCTTTTCTTATGCATCCGAATATCCCATACGGCTTGAATTGCTGGACGATGAAATTGAATCCATTCGTTTCGTACATCCTGAATCTCAGCTTTCTATCCAAAAGGTAGAGGCGGTTAACATTTTGCCCAATGTGCAGTCGAAAATGCTTCTGGAAACCAGAGAATCACTGCTTTCTTTTTTGCCTGACACCACAACCGTTTGGATAAAAGATATCGAAAATGCCCAGGCTGCCATTCAAAAAGTATTTAACCAGGTGGAAGTAGAATGGGCCCATTTACTGGAAAAGTTGGGTGCCAAGGGCTTGATTTCCAAACCTGAGCAATTGTATGACAATGGTCCTGAGTTTGCAAAAAGTATAAAACCTTTTACCAAAATCCATTTTGGCAGCAAGGCGCCAAAAGATGCGGATCTGATTGAGTTTTCGGGCAAACCCCAGCCTTCTTTTAACAAAGATTTCAACCTGCTGGCTAATACTTTGGGTCAATTTGAACAAATGGGTTACAAAGCCATCATTTGTGCCGATTCTCCCAAACAACTGGAACGACTACAAACTATTTTTGACGAAATCAACCATGGTGTCCATTTCACCAGTTTGTACCTTAACCTAAGCAAGGGTTACGAGGATCGAAACCTGAAACTGATATGCTACACCGACCATCAGATATTCGAACGTTTCCACAGGTACAAGGGAAAGGAGAAGTTTTCAAAGTCCAAAGCCATGACGCTGAGGGAATTGAAAACGCTTCAACCTGGAGATTATGTAACCCACATCGACAATGGCATAGGCCGATTTGCCGGTTTGGAGAAAATTGAGGTGGCGGGAAGGCAACAGGAAGCAGTTCGTTTGGTATATCGGGACAATGATTATCTGTTTGTCAGCATCCATTCGCTGCATAAAATTTCCAAATATTCTGGTAAAGAAGGTGAGCCGCCAAGCATTTCCAAGTTGGGTTCCGAAGAATGGGAAAACAAGAAAAAGAAGGTTCGGAAAAAGGTAAAAGATATTGCCAAGGACCTTATCAATCTTTATGCAAAGCGCAGGGCTTCAGCGGGTTTTGGCTTTAGTCGGGATACTTATATGCAGGTGGAGCTGGAAAGTTCCTTTATTTATGAAGATACTCCCGACCAGGCAAAGGCTACAAACGATGTAAAGGCCGATATGGAAAAGCCCTATCCGATGGACCGATTGGTTTGTGGGGATGTTGGTTTTGGGAAAACAGAAGTGGCAATTCGTGCTGCTTTTAAGGCTGTGGCTGATAGCAAGCAAGTTGCAATTTTGGTTCCAACCACCATTTTGGCCATGCAGCATTACAAAACTTTTAAAGAAAGGCTGTCTAAATTTCCTTGCAATGTAGAATACATCAACCGTTTCAAATCTGCAGCGGAAGTGACCAAAACGCTGGAAAAAGTAAAAAAAGGCGAGATTGATATTTTGATAGGTACCCACATGTTGCTGGGCAAACGGGTAGATTTCAAGGATTTGGGTCTGATGATAGTCGACGAAGAGCAGAAGTTTGGTGTAAAGGCCAAAGAGAAACTCAAGGAAATTAAGGTAAATGTTGACAACCTGACCTTAACGGCCACGCCCATTCCAAGAACGCTCCAACATTCGTTGATGGGAAGCAGGGATTTGAGCATTATTGCCACACCACCACCTAATCGTCAGCCTGTTACCACAGAGGTTCATGCTTTTTCAGAAACCATTATGCGGGATTCTATCCGCTATGAATTGCAACGTGGTGGACAGGTCTTTTTTATTCATAACCGGATTGGTGATTTGGATAATCTGGCCAATATCATTCTCAAACTTGTTCCTGACGCAAAAGTTGCTGTAGCTCATGGACAAATGGAAGGTTCTAAACTTGAGGATGTTATGCTTAAGTTTATAGATGGCGACTACGATGTTTTGGTTTCTACAAACATTGTGGAAAGCGGGCTGGACATTCCGAATGCGAACACCATCATCATCAACCAGGCACACATGTTTGGCCTTTCTGATGTGCACCAGATGCGGGGCCGTGTTGGGCGAAGCAACCGAAAAGCCTATTGTTTTCTGTTTACACCTCCCTTGAGTTTGCTTACCGCCGATGCCAGAAAAAGGCTGCATACTTTAGAAGAATTTTCCGATTTGGGGGACGGTTTCAAAGTGGCCATGCGGGACCTGGACATCCGTGGAGCTGGTGATATTCTGGGTTCTGAGCAAAGCGGATTTATTACAGATTTGGGTTTTGAAGCCTACCATAAAATATTGGATGAAGCCATTCAGGAATTGAAAGAAACGGAGTTTAAGTCCCTTTTTGCCCATGAACTTTCCATCAAACCCATTCTGGAGGATTGCATCATTGAGACTGATTTAGAGCTGCTTATCCCAGAAAACTATGTTGGAAATATTACTGAAAGACTTGGCCTTTATACCCAGCTTGACGATTTCAAAACCAAAGAACAACTGGCTGAATTTGAAAAAAACCTCAGCGACCGCTTTGGGCCAATACCAAAATCGGTGCGACAATTGATGCGGTCTGTAGAATTGCGCTGGCTGGCTGTTGGTTTGGGCTTTGAAAAACTGATTTTGAAAGACAACAACCTGCGGGGCTATTTCATTTCAAAGCCAAACTCAGAATTCTTTCAAACCGATACCTTTGGAGCCGTTCTAGATTTTGTAAAACTAAATCCTGGTCTTTGTGTACTCAAAGAAGTCGGCCAAAAGCTGATGCTTAAGTTTGAAGGGGTAAAAAGCATAGAAAAGGGGATAGAGTTGCTGGCCATGGTTGAAACCAAGTCTATCACCGGCTGATTCTTTGTTCTTGGTTTTTTAAAGCATAGACAAGAAAATTTCCTTCCTGTCCTATTTTTTTATCCAGAAACGGGCTGATTTCCGGATTGGTAATCAATTCATTTTGGGTTGTATAGATGTATTTTGCACCTCTTTTAACGTAATCGGCCAGTTCATCTTTAGAAAGATTTTCGCTGTACCCAAATCCTTTTTTCTTTAAGAAATAGAAATAAATGCACTTTGAGTCGTCTGGCCCAACAATGCAAAGTGCTGAATCCGGAACCATTTGTTGAAGTTTATTTAGTGCATTTTGGTCATAAAAAATTTTTCTTGAATCCGGTTCTTTAGTTAAAAACCGTGCAGGAATTATCCGGACGCAAGCTAAAATGGGTTGAAGAATCAAAAGAGCAACAGCCAGTTTTCTGAATTGGGAATTCAGCAATTTGTAAGCACCAAATCCCATAAGAATGCTAAAAATGGGTAGGTAGGGCATCATGTAATAGTCATGTTGTCTCATTTGTCCCAGTTCAATCAAATGGTAAATCATAAAAACTCCAGTCCATATCAGGAAAGGAAGAGCAAGCGGTCGGGTGACTTTTCTGGTTTTTATCAGGAAAAATACAGCATAGGCGATTGCCAAGGTCCCCAAACCATCACTGCCGTCTCATTAACATTAAATCTCTTGATTCATAAGTTTTCAGAAATCTTGGTCCCAACTTTTGGATATAGTTGTCATAATTTAAAGAATCGGAAAATGGCCAAGAGACTTTTTTTTTGAAAAGGATAAGATATTCAGCTTTTTGAAGCGTGAGAGAGTCATTTTCGGGAAAACCAAGAACACCAGCGTAAGGAAATTCGAGCAAATGAGGCTGAAGTTCACTAGTTGCAGCAACTGAGGCTTTTGCCGGAATCTTAAATTTTACCTCGTTTCGAAGTTGTTGGACAACTTCGAAATTTTTGCCGATGGCATTAAAGAGTGGTCCAATGCTGTAGGTTGAATCAAACATACCTTTGTAATTGGGAATCACAAGAATCGAAAATCCAACCAATATAAGCACCCATGAGAGTCGTTTATCGCCAAAAGCCCTCATTCTTTCCAGCCATTTGAACCTTCTTTCAAGCTGAGCAGAAAACAAATTCTGATTAGCCTTTGCCCATCCAATTGACCTAAAAATGCACAAAAAGAAAATAGGAAAAATGAGGTATGAATGTACCCACCAAAATTTGTATTGGATGGGGTAGTCTGAGATGGTGTTATAGAAGATGGGAACACATGCAGCCCAAAGAATCAATGGACAAAGAAATGGAAGATAATAAAATGCATCGAATAGCCATTTGATTTCCGGCCACTTTATTTGATTAAAAATCAGAAAAGGGTCTGCAACAACATTTTGAACAATTTCCTCAGGATTAGCCCCAAGCGATTTGTAACGACCAATATGAGTGATAACTCCGTCCGAAAAATAAGGCATTAGCCAAAAAACAACCGCCAAAAAGTAGCACAAAGAAAAAAGGCTAACCAGCAGATAATTCCATTTCCTAAACTGGAGAAATAAGGCTATACCAAAGAAGGTTAGAACTAGAGCAACATCTTCCTTGACCCCACAAAGCATCAGAAAAATCAGCCAAAAGCTCCATCTACCAGATTGATCCGCCGCCACTTGGTAAACAAGTTGAAGAAATAATACCGCTCCAAGTGCCTCAATATGAAAATCGTGCACGAATACCTCGTTGATAAACAGATTTGGGGTAAAACAAAGAGTTGCGAATTCTGCGTTTCGGTGTCCCAGCTGAATCCGAAAGATTCTGTATATAATAAAGAAGACAAGAAGAAGAAGGATGTTTTGAAATAAAAGCATCACCACTGGATGGTAACCTAATAGCAGCAGTGGGGAAATAAGAAGTAATGTGGGCGAAAAGTGGTCACCCAGATAATTCATGTTTATCACATCACAATAAAAATTGCCATGAAGGAGGGCATTTTTAGCCGCTACTACTTGTATACCATAGTCATGGGCATTTATTTTAAGGCACCAGGCTTTCAATACATTGTGAACGAAAAACCAAGCTAAAATAAAATAGGCTGGTATTCGGTACCAAGATTGAAAAGAAGCCAGTTGCTTGCTGAAAATCTGACCAAATTTGGCAGAAGAATGCGATTCAGTTTGCATTTAAAAAATCGAATTATTGTATAAGAGAGCTAACTCCAAACGTTTCATTTAGTTAGACAAATATATTACATTTTTTTTGGTCTATTTTTATAAGAGCTAGCTATCGGTAATACACCGGAAAGTCTATCTTGTATACCCCGGTGTACTGCGGGGCTACTTTTTTCTCAAAGATACTGTTCCTGCGCCTTTCCTGGGCCAAATAGCAGAATTTCATCGTATGAAAACAACTTCTGTGCAATCGATTTGAAATAATGCAGGGTGTCGGCTTGTTTTAGATTGTTGTAGTTGTGTTCGTTGCCGTCTTTCAGGTTTTCGGGCGTGCCCACTCTTTCTTCGACCACAAAATCGCCGGTTTCATTTCCAGGTGCGTTTGCAATAATGCTGGCATGGTGACCATCCAGCCATACGCCGGCATGTTTTTTTTCTTGTTTTTCTTTCATGAATTATTTTTTTGTGAGAGGCTAGTATTCTGTTTTTAAGGCTATTAAGAATGTTTTTCAACCTTTCAAATGTCAAAAGAGCCTTCCTTTAATTACAATTTTTACCAGATTTCAAATTTGAATGGTTCATTTCCGGAAGGGTTATATGGTCCTTGATAATAGTTTCAAGATTCCAAGGATACCTTTTCGTGCCTCCTTGGTTGGGTCTTTCTTTTCAGGGCCTGTGTGCCAAAGACAATACTTCTCCCTGGTCTATGGCACTCAAACCTATGCTTCAGCAATTATTAATCTCATCTCCCCGTTTTTTGGCATACTAACCAATGCTTCAATAGACAAAGTGGGCAGTCAATGATTTACTATTTTTTTTAGCAAATTTTGATATCCATATGCAACAAAAAGCATAGGTGCAACAAAAAAACCGGCAACTCACACTGCCGGCTTTTCTCCCCTGGTTTTACAAATTTATTGTTTTTTACACTTGCGTTAAGCGCCCCCTAATTCTGTTTTTCTGGTGTTGAGGCCACTTATCAGTTCATTTGTTTTGGTGATTCGAACGGCTATTTCTTCCAATTCAAAATCCAACATTATCAGCGCCATTACATTGGCGTCCTCCCTGCGGTTTTCCAATCCTTTCCGGCGCACATCCAACCGCTCTTTTTTCAGATTTTCATCCCGAAGTTCTTCCGTATCTGTCAAAACACCTAAAATAGCATTTGAAGCCACAATTTTTGCATTGACTTTGGCCAGTTCAGTATCGATGTCCGTTACCGATTCACTCATCTCGCTTTTCTCCCTGTTCAATACGATTTGGCGAAAAACAAGATCATCCTTACGTTTTGTTGTGAATTTAAGCAGGTTGTCAACTTCGGACCCCTTACTTATCGTGGAAAGATTCATTGTTGTTGAAACTTTTGTATTTGAGTTGTATTCCTCTGCCAGGGGGCAGAATTGGATGTAAAACGTGGGTGGAGCAGATTTATTCAATCCATTGAAAAAAAAATTGAAAATATTTTTTTCAGACTTTACAAGGGGAGATCGACGGAAATCTTTGAAGCTGTTTTTAGAATAATGGATAATTACCACCGCTGACAACTTATTATCATGCTTTGCATAAATCCAGATTTGAGTTTTTGCATTGTTATTTAAACCAACTACCTTAAAATAAAAATATACGTTTTACAATTGTAGGTACTTATTTCAATGGAAAAGTTTTGCTTGACAGCCAGCCGCCCAGGAAAAAACCAGTAAAGGTGAAAGTGATTTTTGAGGAAGCGGCAGGGACATCCAGGCTTTATCCGGATGATTTTTCATTTGCCAAAACCCTGGAACTATTAAAAGATATAAAATCATATTTTGCAGATGAGCTGGTGAAGGACCGGAGAGAGGCTGAATGAAAAATCTACACTGGGAAGGAAATTTTTATTAAAACTATGGACAACTCCTCTACGTCTTCCTTCTTTTGAAAATTAAAATTTCCTTTTTTCAAGGCCTAAAAATCAAACAATGGATTGCAGGTTTAGTATTTAAAGTTTCAATCTTCTGAAATTCACATGTTTCAAATATGGACTGGTCTGTGCTATTTCCAAGTCAGCCCCAATAAAATGTTGAATTGAAATACCAAAATGAATAAGTTCAGAAATGGAATCAATAATTTCAGGAATCGAATGATGGATAATTTCAAAGGTTATGAACTTATCTATTCCAGTATAATCGTGTACAAGTCTATTCCGAAACCCATATAATTTTTCCCATTCCACTTTGACATTCAATGCTTTAGTTTCGTTGGAAATTTTATTTGCATGTTCTCCTATTTGCGCCAATAAATTTAAACAGGCATTAAATTCCTTTTGGTCATTGGCCTCAAAAAATTCCACAGCCTCTTCATAACCAGCACTGTACAAGGAAATCTTTTCCGATACTTCCAATATTCGAAGAAGAAATAACAGATCATACTCAGGCGAAGGCTGCATATCGGATATCTCTGAGAGCTGTTTTCAAAATGAGTGGCTCAGCAAATTGCCTAACCATAATATCTAGTTTTTCACCTGTTTGAATTTGAAATTCATGACGAAACGCTTCTAGAGATTTCCAGTCTATATGTTCATCTTCTAAAAGGAGGTCAATATCTTTATGAGGTTCGCCTCGGGCAAAGGACCCAAATACACCAATTTTTTTTAAGCCATATTTTTTTTGTAGGCCACTGTTTTGCAACCATTTAAAAAGTACATCAGGTGTGGAAATCGAAATTGCCATTTTGCAAAAATACAAATTTGATAAATCGGGAAACAATATAATTCATAGGTAGAAACTCAGGCCATTTTGCATTATTTTTTTTCACCTTTTTAATACAATTTCCATAAGAAATAGCAAATCTCACTCCAGCCACCATGCTTAATAACTTTCTGAACTTGCGTTAAGCCCGCCTCTGTTTCTGGTTTTCTGTTGTTTAGGCAAGTATTTTGCGCAAATATTCTTCCACGGCCTTGCAGCAAACGAGTTCTAACTCAGATTTCAGTTTTTGTTTATACACATTTTTATAGCGGTGCAGCCGGCGGGTTGTTAATCTGGCAATTTCCTTTAAAATTTCAGTTTGCGCATCATTTCCAATGGGCACAATTTCTTGATCCGGAAGATGGAAAAAACGCTCCGGAAATGGCTCTTTAAATTTATCCATGCGCTTTTTCAAAATCGTTTTCAATTCCACAAATCGGGTATTCTTTTCTGCCTCCAGTAAAAACGACTCCAACACCTCATTTTCCAAATCCAGAATGTTTTGGTGGGCCGGAGCATTTTCCATTTGGTGGTAAATTGCCAACAGAAGAACTATTGTGTCAGGTTCCAGTTGTCTTTTGCCCAACTCAGCCATGGAAAATACTGGCTTCGGGAAATTTGCATTATACCCGCCATTTCTGATTGGCTAAGCCCAAGCCATTTCCTCAATTCCACAAGAATGGTTTTCATTCAACTATTGATTAAAACCTGTAATTGTCATTGGGAAATCTCTGCCCACTGGCAGGTATTCCGAGTATAAACTTCTTGAAATCAGAGGCTTTGCCACCTTTTTTTCTGTATCCGTAGCACTGACATGAATTTCTAATAAAAGGTCCTGATTTTTTTAAACTTTAGACTCTCATAACAAAGTCCTACCGACAAATCCGGGTTAAATTATTAACGATGAAATAGAACAAATATTGTGGCAGGGCAGTAAATTTTTGAAGTGGTTGCCACATACTGTGTGGCAGGATTCGGATTTTTTGATAGGGTTGCCTCAACCACTTTTTTCATAAATCAAAATACCTTAAAACCAAAAAAACCAGGTCATTACACCTGGTTTTTGAATTTTTACTTAAAACTTTTGCCTTTCCTATTTGCTCATCGAAGCCAAGAACTCGGCATTGCTCTTTGTGAACTTCATGCGGTCTTTCAAAAACTCCATGGCCTCTATCGCATTCATATCGTTCATGTGCTTGCGCAAAATCCAAACCCTTTGAAGCTCTTCCTTGTCCATCAGCAAATCTTCTCTTCTTGTGCCTGAACCTGGAACATCAATGGCTGGATAAACCCGCTTGTTTGCCAGTTTTCTGTCCAACTGAAGTTCCATGTTGCCAGTGCCTTTAAATTCTTCAAAGATTACCTCGTCCATTTTTGAACCGGTATCTATCAAAGCTGTAGCGATAATGGTAAGACTACCTCCATTTTCTACATTTCTGGCCGCTCCAAAAAAGCGTTTTGGTTTGTGCAATGCATTTGCATCCACACCACCGGAAAGTATTTTTCCTGACGAAGGAATTACTGTATTGTATGCCCTGGCCAACCTGGTTATGGAATCCAGAAGGATAACTACATCGTGACCACATTCAACCAATCGCTTGGCTTTTTCAAGGGCAATGGTTGCAACTTTTACATGTCGCTCTGCCTGCTCGTCAAAAGTGGAAGCAATGACTTCAGCTTTCACACTTCGCTGCATGTCTGTCACTTCTTCTGGTCTTTCATCAATCAGAAGTACTATCAAAAATACCTCCGGGTGATTTTTAGAAATTGAATTGGCAATCTCTTTTAACAATACCGTTTTACCGGTTTTTGGCTGGGCAACAATCATTCCTCTTTGTCCCTTTCCGATCGGCGCAAACAGGTCCAGAATTCGGGTTGAAAGTTGATCAGAGGTAGTGCTTAGATTTAATCTCTGGTCTGGAAATAAGGGGGTTAAATACTCAAATGGAACCCTGTCCCGAATTTCATCGGTTGTTTTTCCATTGATATTTTCAACTTTTAACAGCGCAAAATATTTCTCGCCTTCTTTTGGTGCTCTTATTTGACCTGTAACCGTATCACCTGTTTTCAAACCAAAAAGCTTGATTTGAGATGGCGACACATACACATCATCCGGGCTGGAGAGATAATTGTATTCCGGTGATCTTAAAAATCCAAAACCTTCGTTTGTGATTTCCAAAACACCCATATTGGTAACTACGCCATCAAATTCCCTGAAAACAACATCTTGTCTTCTGGGTCTGTATTGCTGAACTGGAGGCTCGAGCGATTCTGGTTTATCACCAACGGGTCCTCGGTCTGCAAAACCAGGTCTATCTAAAGGCTGATTTCTTTCAGGTTGTTGGTTCCGGTCTGAGGGTTGATTTCTTTCAGGTTGATTTTCGCCATATGGTGGTCTGCTATTTCCCTGACCTCTTTCTGGCCTGTTGTTAAACCTGTCGTTTCTTTCAGGACGATCATTCCTGAATCGATTTTCCCTTTGGTTATTCTCCTGTAATGGTGTTTCGGTTGGTTTTTGATTTTCATCTTCTACTTTTCCTTCACCAGATTTTGGTTGTTCCAGATTTGCTTCATTGGAAAACGAACCCATTATCTGATCAATATCCATTTTAAAATCTTTCAGGATATCTTCAGCGATCAGGCTTGCCGTTTTTCTTTCTGCATTTGAATTCACCACAGGCGGGGCAACTTGTTCTGCTTCTGGTTCGTTTTCTTCATTTTCAAATGGAATCCCCGGAACGGTTTCAACTGGTTTTCTTAGCCTTGGCCTTCTCCTTCCGTTGTCAGAGTTATTTGAACTTTCAGAAGCCACTTCTTTGGGCGCAGCTACAATTTTTTGAGCATCAAGAATTTGCCTGATAAGTTCTTCCTTAGTAAGCTTTTTGTAACTTTTTACACCTGCCTTTTCGGCAATCTCTTTCAACTCGGAGCTGAGGTAGTTTTTTAAATCTTCTGCGGTATGCATGAATGCAAACGTATTTTTTTGAAATTAATCCGAATTATGGGAAATCCAGTTAGATAAGGATTTGCAATAAAAAGATGTGAATAGGAATTTTCAGGTTAAGTCTGAGAATGTAGTTTAATTCCCTGACTTTGCTTTGGAGTTGCAATTATAAAACTAATTTTCGGTTATGCCAAAATAAGGGCTTTCGAAAAAACTCAATCCGCTTTTTTTGTTGCAGAATTTGAAAAAGTTCTGAAAAACAAAAACAAACCTCCTATCACCAAAGGAATACTTAAAAACTGACCCATGTTGAGCGGAAGATCAGATTCAAAGGAGACCTGGTTTTCTTTTAAGAATTCGTAAAAAAACCGGAGTGTAAACAGGACGATGACAAAAAGGGAAAATAGCCTTCCTTCCGGTAAATCTTTCCTCTTTTTATCCCAAATCGAAAACAAAAGAACAAAAAGGAAAAATGTAGAAAGCGATTCATAGACCATGGCAGGATGCCTGAGTAAACCATAGACCTTTACCTGCAAGGTAGGCTTTCCATCCTTTGAAAAACCAGATTGGGGTTGGGCCCCGGTAACATTATATAATAAATGGGGTTCATCCTGATTTGAACTTTCCACTGCATTTGGAATGGTACTTTGGGTAAAAGCGGCCATTGATGTTCCATCCATTTGATCTCTTTTAAAAACAAAATCAACGAAAATTGGTGCATAGGTTTTCCCATCAATCAAGGTGTCGCCTTCTCCTTTTTTAAATGAAAGGTTGTCTATCCTTTCGCCTTCCACCGATTCTATTCGGGATTGAAATGAATGAACAAAAACCATAGACCATGGAAGGTTTGCTGGTTTCCCAATGATTTCTGAATTCATCAGGTTTCCCATTCTGATAAATGCACCGCCCAATGCAACTACAATTACAATTCTATCCAAAATCCAAAACCAGGATTGGTCGGGTCTTGACCTGCTGTACAGCCACATGGCGACAATTATTCCTACTGTTGCACCATGAGATGCCAGGCCACCTTCCCAGATTTTTAATATTTCGATTGGATTTGCAAGGTAAATTTCTGGTTGATAAAACAGGCAGTGACCCAGCCTTGCACCTACTACAGTCGCAATAATCATGTAGTATGTAAGGGCATCTACGTCCTTTTCCGTCTTCCCTTCGGCTTTAAAAATTTTGGTAATTACAATCTGCCCAAGAAAAAACGCTGCAGCAAAAAATAAACCATACCACCGAACCGGAATGGGTCCATTAGGCCAAATCTCTGGAAAAGCATCCCACAAAATAAACAACAAACTGAATGCCATAGGTTTACCCGTAATTTACACAAAAATAAAGTCCCAAAGTAACTGTATAGTTTTGAGCCAATTCAAGAATCTGAATCAAATTTTATAAAAAAGTTCAATATCAAACCTGTTTAGGTCCATTTTCATTCTACTATCTTTGGCCGATTATGTTTATTGAGCCTCTTTTTACACCTGGCCGAAGTAAAGAAAAAGCCCCCTCCCAAGGATGGATTGAAGTTATTTGCGGGTCCATGTTTTCCGGAAAAACTGAGGAACTTATTCGAAGGCTAAAAAGAGCATCTCTTGCAAAGCAAAAGGTAGAAATTTTTAAACCGATAATTGACCAGCGCTACCATGAGGAAGACGTGGTTTCCCATAATCTAAATTCAATCCGTTCAACACCCATCAGTGTTTCCAGCGAAATATTATTGCATGTACACCACGGTGAAGTGGTGGGGATAGATGAAGCTCAATTTTTTGACGATTCGCTCGTTGAAGTATGTCAGACTTTAGCAAATCAGGGAATCAGAGTGATAGTGGCTGGCCTTGATATGGACTATCTCGGCAAACCTTTTGGTCCAATGCCAGCTTTAATGGCGATTGCTGAATTTGTAACCAAAGTACATGCCATTTGTATGAAATGCGGCTCGGTTGCTTCTCATTCTTACAGGCTGGCTTTATCTGAAGAAAAAGTACTTCTTGGTGCAACTGCTGAATATGAAGCCAGGTGCAGAAAATGCTTTAACGAAATTAACTAATTGAATTTTATGAGATTACAATTTTTGATTCTTTTTGTTTTTACAGTCACACAGTCTTTTGCACAGTTTGGAAAGTCCATTCCAATAGGTAGCTGGAGAATGCACGCCTCCTTTGCGAATGCGCTGGCGATTGAAAAAATGGAAGACAAATTATTTGTAGCCACCTCGTCCGGGATTTTTTCTTATCATCTTGCAGATGGGTCCATTGAGGTTCTTAGCAAAATTGAAGGCCTGAGTGATGTTGGAATTTCATCAATGAAAAAGCACCCGACAAGAAATCTGCTTGCAATCGGGTATGAAAATGGAAATATAGATTTATTTGAAAACAATAAAATTACGAATGTCAACGACATATTCACCGGAAATATAATTGGTTCCAAGCGGATCAATTCTATCAGGATGTCTGGAAGCTTGGCCTATATCTCAACCAATTTTGGAATTGTAGTTATTAACCTTCAAAAAAGGGAGGTAAAAGAAAGCAATACGGCAATGGGCATTAATGAAACCACCATCCAGGTAAGAGACTGCATTCAGTTTAAGGACACGATATATGCCATTACAGCCGAAGGATTAAAATCGATTTCAATAAAGGGACAGTTCAGGAATAACCGCCAATGGAGAAATTATAGAAACCTGCCCTCTCTTCCTACCAATCCAGCTGATTTTTTTACTTTGGATTCACTTGAGGGAAATCTGATTCTTTCTACCTGGTATGGCCTCCATATCAATTATCCTTCAGCTCCCTTCAAATTGGAATTTCTTGTTTACGATGTAAAAAGGTCTGTCTCTTATTTTAATGGGCAATATATCTTTTGTACGAAGGACAATGTGATTGAAATTAACGCATCAGATTTCAAAGGAATTGACACTTTAGATGGAATTTACTATAAAAAAATATCCCGTCCCTCTGCGGCTTTTTATGCTGAAGATACAAAGTTCATAGCCGATTTAGACAATGGACTATTAAAGATTAAGGGATTGGATACAACCAGAATACTCCCCAACGGCCCGATATTCAATACTTCCTTTTCTTTAACAAGTTATAACGATGAGGTGGTGCTCCACTCAGGTGGGTACTCATTCCCAGCCGCAGGCCAGGAAAGCAAAATATCGGGTGGATTTGCCATCTTTAAAGACAACAACTGGACTACTTATGATCCATCTTTTGATCCAAAACTTCCCAGAGTTCAGGATTATGTCAGGAGTTATTACAATCCTTCTGACAAAAAATTATATCTGGCTTCATTCGGTTATGGCATCATTGTTAAAGACCAGGATAGATTTTCCATCATGAATGACTTCACAACTGGTGGTGGATTATGCAATTTCTCTTACCAAAGAGAAACCTGCATTCATGATTTTACAAGGGCCTACCAATACATTAAAGTAGGAGGCTGTTCGTTTGACAAAGTTGGAAATCTATGGGCAGGAAACTATGAAATAGATGCCGGCTCCTTGCGGGTTTTGAGAGCTGGCGAAGATTATACCAAACGGTCATCGTGGGATGTAATCAAATTGCCATCATCAAACCAGTTGTTTCCATTGGACATTATGGTTGACCAAAACAACTTTAAATGGATAAGAATGGCGCCCAATTCCGAATCTGGCAACGCAGCTATTTGGATAATCGGAAACGACATAACCAAACGTGTAAAGTTAACTACAGGGGAAAAAACAGGTGGTCTTCCCAGCAATAATATTTACGATATAAAGGAAGACAAATCTGGTTACGTCTGGGTGGGTACCGAAAAAGGCCTTGCTGTATTTTACAATCCCATCAATGCCTTTGCGCCTGGAGGTTTAACTGCTTCTACCCCCATTTTTCCACCAGAAGCCGGAAGGCCGGTACTTGAAAATGACGTGGTTACCAGCATTGAAGTGGATGGTGCCAACCGGAAATGGGTAGGAACAAAAGACAACGGGATTTGGCTTTTTAATGCCGACATCACAAAGCTAATCAGTCATTTTACAACCAAAAACAGCCCCTTATTATCAAATCTGATATATGACATTGCTTTAAATAAAGCTTCCGGTGAACTTTTTATTGCCACTGATAAAGGTTGCATTTCTTACCAGACAGATGCCAATGAAACCTTGGATGAAAACGGAGAACCCGTGACAAAAGACTGTTCGAATCAAAATATCAGCCTTTTTCCAAACCCGGTCAAAAAAGGATATGATGGCTTAATTGCAGTATCTGGCCTTGCATCCAATTCCACAGTTAAATTTGTGACTGCTTCGGGCAAACTGGTTTATGAAACCACTTCAAAAGGAGGATTGGCAACCTGGGATGGATTTACTTATGACAAACAACGTGTAAATCCAGGAATTTATATGATAATTGCCACCACCCCCGAAGGTGAAAAAAGTTGTTTTTCTAAATTGGCAATCCTTGATTAACCCTTAACATCAAAAAATTGAAAGTTTTGCATAAAATTGTTTTGATAAAATTTCAGCTTGTTTTTTTTGCGTTATTCCTGTTCCTGGGATGCCAGAAAAAATCTAATCCGACACCTCAATTGGCTTCTGGTAAGGCATTTGTAATTCCTTCAGATTCTATTGTTAAGGTATTCAAATCGAAACCCAATCCAATTTGGGTGGCCAAAAAAAATGGGTATAAACCTTCGGATCCCAAAAATTGGGATTTAATCCATACCCAATTGGAGGTGAGCTTTGATTGGACCAAACAATTTCTTTATGGAAAAGCAAACCTTAAACTAAAACCGCATTTCTATGCCCAAAACGAAATTGAACTGGATGCAAAAGGGTTTGAAATAAAAGCTGTTGAGGTATCTGGAAAAACTGGAACCATAAACAGTAAATACAATTATGATGGTCTTAAATTAAAAATTTATGGATTAAAACAGATTTTAAAAGGAGAAGAAATCCAGATATTTATTGACTACATCTCAAAACCAAATGAGCTACCTGCCAGTGGAGGAGTAGCCATCACCAGCAACAAAGGACTTTATTTTATCAATCCATTGGGGACAGACTCTACTATGCCCCGGCAAATCTGGACACAAGGGGAAACAGAATCTGCAGCCTGCTGGTTCCCAACTTTAGATACCCCCAATGAAAAATGTACCCAGGAAATTTCCATAACCATTGAAAAAAACTTCAAAACACTTTCAAATGGTGTTTTGGTTTCTTCCAAAGAAGAAAAAAGTGGTTTTAGAACAGATAAATGGGAAATGAAGCAACCCCATTCACCTTATCTTTTTATGATGGCAATAGGTGAATATGCAGTGGTCAAGGACAAGTGGAGGAATATCCCTGTTTCGTATTGGGTAGAACCTAAATTTGAAAAGTATGCAAAGAAGATTTTTGGAAACACCCCAAAAATGATGGAATACTTTTCAAACAAATTGGGTTATCCATATCCATGGCCAAAGTACGATCAGGTGGTGGTCAGAGATTTTGTTTCGGGTGCCATGGAAAACACTTCTGCATCCACATTTATGGAGGCTGTGCAATCCACACAAAGGGAATTAATTGATAAAAGCTGGGACGACATTATTGCCCATGAGCTTTTTCATCAGTGGTTTGGGGATTTGGTTACCATTGAATCCTGGGCGAATCTGCCACTGAACGAGTCTTTTGCCAACTACGCTCAATATTTATGGGATGAATATAAATATGGAAAAGATGAGGCTGATTATCAAGCTTTCAGAGAGAAACAACAATATCTTTATGAGTCTACCAGAAAGCAAGAGCCAATGATACGATTCGAATATAAAAAACCGGATGATATGTTTGACAGCCATTCCTATGCAAAAGGAGGTAGGATTTTACACATGCTCAGAAGGCTGGTTGGCGATGAGGCTTTCTTTGAATCCTTGAAAGAATATCTGCACCAAAATGCATTTCAAAATACTGAAATTCATCATCTTAGGTTGGCATTTGAAAAAGTGACCGGAAAGGATTTGAATTGGTTTTTTAATCAATGGTTTCTTTTACCCGGGCATCCTGAACTTGTCATTGACTCAAAAACAGAAGGAAAAAAAACCACCCTTGTAATTAAACAAACACAGGATCCAAACTTTACTCCCATCTACAAAATACCAGGGAAGTTAGAAGTTTGGACAAAAAATGAATGTAAAACCATTGAATTTGAATTGAATAAAGCAGTAGATACCGTTGAGTTCTTTACGGATAGCATTCCTGAAACTATTATTTGGGATGCCGATTTAAATCTCCTTGCCACTGTTCAATTTACTCAAAGTTTAAAAAGCCTCATCGCCCAATATACTTATGCCGCTCATGGTATGCATAGATATGAAGCTCTTCAAAAGTTAAAGTCAGAGTTTAAAGATTTTCCAAATACCCGAAATGCAATGAAAGCAGCCCTTTCTGACAATTTTTGGGCAAACCGGCACTTGGCACTAGAATTTATCGGAGATGAGGATCTGGCAACCCAAAAGCCAATGCTTGAAAAAATAAAGCTGATGGCCTGGGGAGATGAAATTCCACAGGTTAGGACGATGGCATATAAAATTTTAAACCAACACACCTTCGAAAATAAAAAAGAATGTCTTGAGAAAGGAATGTCAGATTCATCTGTTTCCGTTTCTCAAATCGCTTACAAAGGCTACATAAAAGAGGGCTATCCAGACCTGGCCAAAAAAATCAGTCAAATTCCTTCCCAGGAATTGAATGAGTATAGGCAGATTTTAGCAGAATATTATGCGTCAAAAAAGGGGGAAGAATCCTTTGTTTGGTTTAAAAATGCTTTAACCATGCCAACGGAAAGTGACCAATATGAGGTCATTCAGTCTTTTGGAAGATTCCTTTTAACCGCTGATTCCATAACCTTAAAAGAAGGTCTGAATCTCCTTTTTACCCAGGCTATGAAGAAAAAGAAGGCGGATTTTGTCATAGGAACCTATCAGATTATGAAGAATTATATTTCTAATTCGGAAATAAAAGAAAAGCGACTTGAGATAAAAAATGCCTTTAAAAATCAAGAATTTGGTGAAATTCTCGAATATTTAGAATAGTTTTCCCGTCCTTAAAAGGCCTCATCCAGCACTGAAAAGAAAAAATATATGGTTCCAAAAGGAAAATTAATAGCCATTGGGGGGAATGTCGACAAAGGTACCGATCCAGAAGGTGCTATTACTTTTAACACGCTCAATTTTTTCGAGTTTGGAATTCTTCAAAGAATTTTATCTGAGTCGAAAGGAAAAAATTCAAGAATTGAAGTAGTAACCACCGCTTCCATGATACCGGCAGAAGTTGGGGCGGGTTATATTGAAGCCTTTGCCCGATTGGGTTGCCACAATGTAGGTTTGATGCATGTGAGAAACAGAGCAGATACGAATTTACCCGAATACCATGAAAGGCTAAGAAATTGTGATGGCGTTATGTTTACCGGAGGTAACCAGTTAAGGCTAAGCACAATTTGGGGCGGAACTGATTTATTTAAAATTATCCAAAACAGGTATTTCAATGATAATTTTATGATAGCAGGAACAAGTGCTGGTGCCATGGCAATGAGCAACACCATGATATATGAAGGTGACAGTGCCGATGCCCTTTTGAAAGGAGCAGTAAAAATTACAACAGGTTTGGCTTTAATCAAAAATGTAATTATCGATACCCATTTTGACAAAAGAGGACGGTTTGGCAGATTAGCACAGGCTGTAGCATCTAACCCTGGCTGCATCGGACTTGGCCTTGGTGAAGACACCGGAGTTTTAATAAATTCAGGAAATTATCTGGAGACTATTGGCTCTGGAATGGTGCTCATTTTTGATGGCCATAAAATTCAACACAACACAATTGCCGACTTACCTGAAGGCTTTCCTATAAGCATAGAGAATTTAATTGTTCATGTTATGGCGAAAGGTTTTGGTTTTGATGTGGGCGAAAGAAAATTTTTAGCCCAATCTGAGGTGATTTAAGTATTAAGATTAACGACCTGGAACGAAGTAAAGTATCGGTTTCCTGATCTGTAATTCTTTTTATTTACCTGCTGCACCATATTTGTTCACCAATTCAATTGAACAAATGGAAATATTGTCCGATGGTACACCCAAAAGTCGCAAGTAATCTTTGCAAAAAAATAATTTTGAAGGTTAGAATGGCCGACCGACGACTGCTACATATTTGAAAATCTATTTATGTTTAATTTCATGAGGAACAGAAAGCCTGTCCCCTTGAAGCATTGCATTAGGGAAAATACTTAGAGCATCATCGGGGTATTGATAATGGGCATTTAGAGTTTGAAATGGTAGGTTAAAATCAATAAACTTTCTGAAATCAAGCGTATTAGCTGCATCAGCAGTAAAATACAGCCCGGCAAATGGGAAAATACCCCGGTTAGATTGTTCTTTATCCGAAACTCCGCAATAGAAAAAGCTTTTGGTTCATAAATGATTGGATTTCACCTTAAGATGTGAGTCCTCTACATTTGAGAGGGTTTAGGTTAGGTTGTAAAGCATAGAAAATCAATCATTTAAATCCTATTGATTAATCTTCGTTTATTCCAAGAATGAAAAGGGGTAGTGATGCTTATTTATTTCTGTTTTTGCGAACCGCAAAGGCAACAAATCTCAATCGTTTTTCCATATTTAATTCTTTATAAATCAGATGATTATAATACGGATTTCATGCAGTTTTGACTTCTGGGTTTATTGTTAGAAATTAGTTAACTTCTTTCTGAGTCAAAAAAGTAAAATAAAAAATAGACCAAATCTTTGCGAACAAATTCTATTTTCGCGGTTGATTTAGAAATAACAAAATAACTACCAATATGAAAGTAACTGTAGTAGGCGCTGGCAATGTGGGCGCAACCTGTGCAGATGTTCTAGCCTACAAAGAAGTAGCCAATGAAATTGTCCTCCTTGATATAAAAGAAGGTTTTGCTGAGGGTAAAGCCTTGGATATCTGGCAAAAAGCACCAATTGATTTGTACGATAGCCGAACCATAGGTGTAACCAACGACTATAGCAAAACAGCTAATTCCAATATTGTTGTTATCACTTCAGGTCTACCTAGAAAACCTGGAATGAGTAGGGACGACTTAATTGGAATCAACGCCGGAATCGTTAAAACAGTTACTGAAAATGTAATTCAACATTCGCCGGATGCGATAATAATCGTGGTTTCAAACCCATTGGATGTGATGACATATTGCGCCCATATTCATTCTAAATTTCCAAGAACAAGAGTAATGGGTATGGCGGGAATACTTGACACGGCAAGATATCGTGCCTTCCTTGCTGAAGCACTCAATTGCTCTCCAAAGGACATTCAGGCGATGTTATTGGGTGGACATGGTGATACCATGGTGCCACTTCCCCGATATACAACAGTTAGTGGTATTCCGGTGACCGAACTTATTGACAAAGACAAATTAGATGCCATTGTAGATAGAACAATCAATGGAGGTGGTGAGCTTGTGAAACTTATGGGAACTTCTGCATGGTATGCTCCTGGTTCTGCGGCCGCACAAATGGTAGAAGCCATTGCAAGAGACCAAAAACGAATTTTCCCTGTTTGTATAGAACTTCAAGGGGAATATGGAATAAAAGATTGCTATTTAGGTGTGCCTGTGGTTTTAGGTAAAAATGGTGTTGAAAGAATTATTGAGCTTAAGCTGAATGATGAAGAAAAAGCACTGTTGGAAATCAGCCGGGGAAAGGTAAAAGAAGTAATGAGCGTGTTGGATAATATGCCGGCAGCTGTTTAAATCTGTATAAAATTTACATTAAAAAGGGCCGCTTAAAAAAAGCAGCCCTTTTTTGGTTTAAGCCGGAATTGCCATTAGGAAATCCCCGTTTGCTGACAGGCAGGGATTCCGAGTCTAAACTGCTTCAAATCAGATGCCTGGCCACCAGGAATAGCAGTATTTTTCCACAAACCTTCAAAGGCGATAAATCAATGAATATCAGATTTTTATGAAGCTATCAGCCTCCAAAATGTCCATTAAAGCATTTTTGAATGTAGAAATTACTTGCTCCTTATCGCTTCCACAGGATTCATTCGTGCTGCACTTAGGGCAGGGGCGATACCAGAAATAAGGCCAATGGCTACACTTAAGCCCAAGCCGGTAGCGATGTTTTGGGGCGTAATTACAATTTCAAAAACAGAGGCGGGAATGAAGGTTAAAAGCGAAACCAACAATAAACCAGCTATTCCGCCAATTAAACTCAAGAAAACCGCTTCCGATAGAAATTGATTCAAAATAAAAGAGTTTCGGGCTCCCAACGATTTTTGAATCCCTATCTGATTGGTTCTTTCTTTTACTGAAACAAACATGATATTGGCAATGCCGAAGCCTCCCACCAAAATTGAAAAACTACCAATGATGGCACCGGCAATGCTTACAGCATCAAAAATGTTTGTAATCGCTTTGGCGATGAGCTCAGGTCGGTTGATGGCAAAATTGTCTTCTTCAAAAGACTTTAAACCCCTTCGGCTTCTCAGCATTCCCCTTATTTCTCCTTCCAGCCATTGTAATTTATTATCCGTCGATCTGCCCTTTACAGCGATTACAGGCTCAATCCAGCCGTTCTTAATGCGATACATTTCAGCAAAAGTATTGTAGGGAATGAGGCAGGTTATGTCGTTACTCGGCAAACCCACAAGATTTGAGCCTTGATGGTTGATTACACCCAAAACTGAAAATTTCCGGCCTTTAATGGAAAATTTCTTTCCAATCGGAGATTCATTGGGGAAAAGTGTTTTTGCTATTTCATCGCCAATGATGGCAAGATTTCCATTATTCTCTGTTTCTCTATTGGTAAAATAACGGCCTTCTGCCAATCGAATATCATTGATTTGGTTGTAATTAAAGGTTATTCCTGTAAGGTTTACGCCCTTGAATGAATTGCTCCCCTGTTTCAAGGTTCTATCTCCTTTTGCAGCATAAAGTGCTATTGATTCCGCATTTAGAAGATTTTTTTCCAGAAACCTGAAATCGTTTAGAGATGCAACTGGCCGGTTTACATATTTATACCAGGGATAGCTTTTCTCAAAGATCCATGGCCACTTCTGGACATATAAAACCTTATCTCCAAAAAAAGACATGCTTTGTTTGATGTTAATTTCAAGAGAATCGACTAAGGTAAAAACGGCAATAATTGCAAAAATCCCAACGGTTACACCCAATAAAGAAAGCAAGGTTCGCAATAAGTTGGCTTTCAATGCACCTAGTGCAAATCCGATACTTTCAAACCAAAGACGTAAAACCTGTTTCATTGCTATATTCAATGTTCAATATTAATTACTTCTCATTACATTTCACTCTTTTAAAGCTAAACGGCAAATACAAAAGGCAGCTGGTAAATGAAAAGGATTTGAATGAATTGAATCACAGAAAAAATTTAAAGTCTAAAACTGTTTTCGAGGTTTAATTTGCCAGACAATGAATGGCCAGTCAAAATTTTCAAGGATAAGAAGGAGGCATAAACTTCTGGGATTATTTCGAATGCTTCGAATACCCAATCTGCTGATGATTGCCACTGGCCAGATTCTTTGTGGATTTTACCTTTTACAAAACCCATGGTGGAACAACCAAACTGAGATATGGCATTTCTTTCTTTTGGTTGCCGCTTCGATGGCAGCAGCGGCAGGCGGGTATGTGATTAACGACTATTATGATGTCAAAATAGATGTTTTGAACAAACCCAAAAGGGTAGTCATTGGCAAACTTATCAGCCGCAGAAAAGCCATGTTTACTCATTTGGCCTTTGTAGCCATTTCTTTGTTTTGCAGCTATTTCCTCGGTAGAAAAATATTTTTTGTTGTCGCCTTTTGTTGTTTGTGGTTATGGGTCTATTCCAATGCCTTAAAGCGACTTCCTTTTATTGGCAACTTTTCGGTTTCAGTTCTCACTTCAGTATCCATTTTCCTGCCTTCCCTGGCCTTTGGTCCTGCAAAGCAAGAGTTATACTTGTTCTGTCTTTTTGCTTTTTGGATTTCCTTAATCAGAGAAATAGTAAAAGATATGGAGGATATCCGTGGGGATGCCCGGCATGGATGTCAGACGATACCTATCATTTGGGGAATCCGGAAAACCAAAAGTCTTATCTACGGAGTTGCAATTCTGTTTTTTATAACATACTGTTTTGCAAGCCTATATATGCCAAATCTGTGGATATTTTCATCCCTTATTTTGGCTGTTCCGATTTTTTATTTGTTTGCTGAACTAAAAAAGGCTGACACAACCAAAGCATTTTTTAAAGTCAGTAAAATATGCAAGTGGACAATGATTGCTGGAATGTCAACAATTCTATTGGTTTGAAAATGACCGGCTTATTAATTAATTAAATTAAAAAATCGCTTCCATCTTATTCCATCAAGAACAAAATTATTGTTTTGATCAATGGATAACCAAATTAACCAGGCCTTACCCACAATGTGGTCAGAAGGAACAAAACCCCAAAACCTACTGTCTTCTGAGTTGTGACGGTTGTCTCCCATCATCCAGTAATAGTTTTGCTTAAAGGTATAGTCATCAATCACTTTGCCTTCAATCAGGAGTTTTCCGTTTTGGGTCTCCACCTTATCATGGCCTTCATACCTCAAAATGGTTGTAAAATATTTTCGGATGTTATCTGCATTCATTGAAAGGGTCATTCCTTCTTTTGGAATTAAAATCGGGCCATAGTTATCTTCATTCCAATTTGTAGCCGGATCAAAGGCATAAACCCTATCGTTAGGTGTACCAACAGGGGTTGAGGCTAAAATTACATTTTTAATAAAATCAAATTCCTTCAATTTTTTTGCCCGTTCGGCAGTAGTAAATATGGCATATCCGCCTGGTATGGAATGATACTCAGTTATATCAAGGTCATTGAATATTCTTTCGTTAATGGCCTGGTCGGTTTCCAGCAAATACCGGTATTGCAGCATTTCAGCATTTTGCTGCGGCTTTCCATTTACATAAACCTGTAAATTTTTAACTTCCAACAAATCGCCGGCCACCCCTACGCAGCGCTTTATATAGTTGGTTTTAAGATCGGTTGGATAAATAGTATCTCCCGGCCAATTAAAAACCACGCAGTCACCTGATTTAACCTCTGAAAATCCAGGCAACCGAAATTGTGGAAGCTGTATCCAATCCAGATAGGAAGGAATTTCTGTGCCCCATATTTTTTGATGGGTCAGTGGGAACTGAAGAATTGTCTTCGGGGTTCTTGCGCCATAGTGCAGTTTACTCACAAATAAAAAGTCACCAACAAGAAGAGACTTTTCCATGGACGGGGTAGGAATGGTGAACGGTTCAAAGAAGAACCAACGTACCAAAGTGGCTACAACCAAGGCAAACACCAAAGCATCAAGCCATTCCCTTATAATTCCTTTTTTCTTTGGATTTTGTTCCATATTTGGAACAGTCCAATTATCAGTCTTTGTTTCCATTATTTTTGCAAAAAAAATGAAAAGAAATAAAAATCAGTAAGCCCTTTCATTGATTTGAGGTCGCAAAAATAGGCAAAGGCATTTAGCTTTGAAGCGAATCTTTATATCAAAAGCAAAATGAAAGGTAAAACAAGCAAAAATACAGGATGGAAAGCCGTGGCCGACCTGGGAACCAACACCTTTCAGCTTTTAATTGCGAAATTGGAAGACGGTAAATTGCAAACCGGATTGAGAAAAAAAACAGGAGTCAAACTTGGGGGTGGAGGAATGGACAAAAGAGAAATTCAGGAGGATGCCAAATTGCGGGCAAGACTAGCCTTACTTGATTTCAAAACTGAACTTTCCAGATTCAAAATCAACCCGAAAGATTGTTCTGCACTGGGAACCAGTGTTTTTAGAAATGCAAACAATCAAATTCCGGTAATTGATTTTTTAAAAACCGAAACAGGAATAGAGATTGAAGTAATTTCGGGAGAAGAGGAGGCCATTCTTATTTTTAATGGAGTATTACAATCGGGAGCGGTATTAGATTCGGCCAATCATCTTATCTTAGACATTGGAGGTGGTAGTGTGGAGTTTATTTTTTGCAGGGGAAAAACAATGATCTGGAAAAAAAGCTTTGAAATCGGGGGCCTTCGGTTGATTGAAAAATTTCAAAAAATGGAGCCTGTAACCACCCGGAACATCCAATTAATACTGCAATACCTTGAATCTGAATTAGAGCCTCTTATTCAAATGATTGAGAACGAAAAACCAGAAATACTGGTGGGTTGTTCCGGCTCATTTGATACCCTGATCGAAATGAAATTCGGATACAATGGGATTTCATTACCCGATGTTGAGGCAAATCCATTTTATGAATTAAGCCTTGAAGATTTTACATTTCTAAAACAAAAACTTTTGAATACCACCACCGAACAAAGATTAAAAATGCCAGGCATGATCCCTTTGCGGGCAGAAATGATTGTCGTTGCAACCATTCTTATTGATTTTGTTATTCAGAAAATGACAAATCCTCGCATTCATACCTCTACCTTTGCCATGAAGGAAGGCCTCTTTTTTTCAAAATATGGAGCATAAAATAAATATTGTAAAAGCGAAAGAATCTGACCTTGAAGCAATTCAGGAAATGGCATACCAGATTTGGCCTATTTACTATTCCAATATTATTTCAATAGAACAAATAGAATATATGCTCCGTTTACTTTATAGCCCGGAGGCATTAAGGCAACAGGTGGCCAATGGCCAGGTGTTTTTTGTAGCAGAAGAAAAGGGGAAAATGGTAGGGTTTATGGGAATTACACCTGGCCCATCAAACAAAGTTAAAATTGATAAACTCTATCTAAATGAATCCTGCCGGGGAAAAGGATATGGTAAATTGTTGATCCATTTTGCGGAAGAACAAGCTAAGCAATTGAAAGCCAGTTCAATATTTTTAAATGTGAATCGATTTAATGCTTCATTTGATTTTTACACAAAAATGGGATTTAAGGTAAAAAGTATCATAGATATCCCATTTGGACCTTTTTGGTTAAATGATTTTGTAGTTGAAAAAGGAATATAAATCCAAAATCAATTCAACGTATTCAAATATGGAAGAACCAATTGAACTAAACGCCAAAACGACAATATGCCCTTGGCTTGTTGGAAGTTATACTAAAATAATTTATAACATTATCTCCGAGTATTCAATTTGAAAGTTTTTGTAACAGGTGGAACTGGTATTCTGGGGAGACAAATAATTGCTACATTGTTTGAAAAGGGATATTCTGTCATTGCACTTGAAAAGGGATTGGATCCAAAAAGGCGTAAGGAAGTGCCCTTCAGCGAAAAAATCGAATGGATTGATGGTGATATTGGTGACCTGATGGCAATCCAAAAAGGGATGGAAGATGCCAGCTATATTATTCATTCGGCGGCCATGGTTTCATTTGATCCCAATGACAGGACCAAATTGTATAAAATCAATGTGGAGGGTACTGCCAATATTGTAAACTGTGCATTAAAGGCAAAAAACCTTAAAAAATTAATTCATATTTCTTCGGTTGCATCTTTAAGCCCAAGCAAACCAGCACCCACCGAAATCGATGAAAGAAATGGCTTTAACCCTGACAAAGGAACTTCGGACTATGCCTATTCAAAATATCAGGCCGAAATGGAAATAGCCAGAGGCGTAGAAGAAGGGCTGAAAGCCACTATGGTTAATCCATCCATAATCCTGGGGCAGGGAGGTGTATCTGAAAGTAGCCTTTCTCTTTTTGGATATGCAGTAAAAGGAATTCCCTTTTATCCTTCTGGCTGGCTCAATTATGTAGATGTCAGAGATGTTTGTGAAATTATTCTACGGTTAATGACCAGTGAACACGGGTCCGGAGAAAGGATCGTTTTGAGCGGCGGCCATATTTCCTATAAAGATTTTCTGGGATTGGTTTCAAAAGAACTCGGGGCAAAACCGCCCGATATTGAAATTGGTCCTTTCCTTTCCGAATTTTCATGGAGAATCAACCAGATTCTTACCTTTTTTTCAGGAAGAAGGCCCGTTCTAACAAAATTTACCGCAAGGTCGTCAGCCAAAAGGCTGATATTCAGAAGCCAATCTCTCCCGGAAATCTGGCCCGATTTTAGATTCAGAAAACTTGAAGATTCTATTCTTTGGGTTTGCTCAAAACTGAAGTAAATTAATTAGGAAGAGACTTCAATAATTAGATATTTGCACTCAGGCAGCCAGTAAAACTGACTTATAATAGATGCCAAAAGAATTTAACAGCGACAAAGAAGGAACAGAGTGGGTAAGAAAATATGAATCAATGATGGCAAATCAAAAGTCTGAATTTCTTGACCTTGAAGCCTATGAATACATAATTTTCCACTATGTTACTTTAAATGAACCGGGAAAAGCCAAAACTGCCTGTGAACAGGCCATGGAAACCTATCCTTATTCTTCGGAACTACTTTTAGACTATGCCCATGTTTTAGCAAACTGCGGGGACAATGTTAATGCCATGGAAATGGTGGCAAAGGCAGAACAATATTTTCCTTATGATATAGATCTGATTGTGCTCAAATGTTCACTGATGAACCATGAGGGAAGGCATAAAGACGTGATTCACTATCTCACTGAACTTGAGCCAATTGTTGAGCAAAAAGAAAGACTTTATCATGCCCTGGCCAATACTTTTGCCTTACTTGAAAACTTTGAAGATGCCGTAGTTTGGTTTAAGAAATCTCTGGATATTGACCCCAATGCAAATGATTGTCTTGAAGAATTTCTTGTTGTTTTAAGTGCAGATGATAACCTTGAATTAGCGCTTCCTTATTTCAAAATTGCCCTCGATAACGATCCGTTTGATGCCCTGCTTTGGCTGAGTTATGCCAATGTTCTTAATACAATTGAGGATTTTGAGGAGTCACTGGTGGCCATAGATTATTGTATTGCACTGGAAGAACAAATGCATGTCGCACATTTTCATAAAGGAAATATTCTTATGAATATGGAAAAATATGAGGATGCCGCTCAGTCTTTTCAGGATGCCATTCTGATTAATGACAAACAACCAGAATATTATGTTGGGGTAGGTGCTGCAATGGAAAATCTGGAAAAATATGACCTTGCAATACACAACTTCAGAAAATCTATCAAGCTAAGGCCGGAACAGGACGATGGCTATTTTGGTATTGGTTCCTGCCTTTTGGCTATGGAAAAATATTCTGAGGCCATCCACTTTTTTAACAAAGCCATTCAATTTGATGGGGAAAATCCTACCTATTGGATTAATAAGGCAGTGGCAGAATATGGATTAGGCAACATCATTTCTGCCGAAACTGCATTTGAAAAAGTATATGAAATTGACCCGGAAAATCTAACCCTTTGGTTAGATTGGTCACATATTTATTTTGAAAGAGGCCACATTGAAAAAGCAGTCAGCATGATAAATGAGGCTATATCTTTGATGCCAGATGAAGCATTGTTGTATTATAGAAATGCCGCATACCTGTTTTCTTCCGGTTCTTTCAAAGAGGCTTTACTTTATCTCGAAAATGGAATTTTACTGGATTATGATAGCCATGCAGTTTTATACGATTTTTTCGAAGATATAAAGACACAGAAAATGCTTTACAAAATCATTCAGGATATAAAAAACAACGGAAAATCAAATCAATGAATTACAACCTAAGCAAATTACCGGAAAGAACTTCCAAACCAAGAAACTCTGGCTACACAATGGCAATGGATAAAGGCCTGAGCGTGAGAGAGGCAGAAGATTTTATGTCTGTTAGCTCAAACTATGTGGATGTAGTAAAACTGGGATGGGCAACTTCTTATGTCACTCCAAATTTGATGGAAAAACTTGCCGTTTATAAATCGGCAGGGGTGCCGGTGTACTTTGGAGGAACTCTTTTGGAAGCATTCATTGTCCGCAATCAATTTGATGAATACCTTAGGGTCCTTGACAAATATAACCTTGAATTTGCTGAAGTAAGTGATGGTTCAATTGACCTCCCACACGACCAAAAATGCGAATACATTCAAAAATTAGCATCCAGAGCAACAGTACTTTCAGAAGTTGGGTCAAAGGATGAGCAAAAAATAATTCCACCTTATAAATGGATTCAGCTAATGAATAAAGAACTTGAGGCTGGAGCATGGAAAGTAATTGGGGAAGCCCGTGAAGGAGGAAATGTAGGTTTGTTTCGGTCTACAGGCGAGGTTAGAGAAGGATTGGTTGATGAAATTTTAACCCAGATTCCTTTTGAAAAAATAATTTGGGAAGCACCCATTAAAGCACAGCAGGTTTGGTTTATTAAGTTGTTGGGCGCAAATGTCAATCTTGGAAATATTGCGCCTAATGAAATTATTCCTCTGGAAACCATTCGGTTAGGCCTCAGGGGCGATACCTTTAACCACTTCCTGAGCCAACTCTAGGTTTCAGGATTTTTAAATCAGATATTAAAAAGATACTTTTTAAATGGATCACCATCAGTTTAAAAAGTATTTTTTTTGGTTAGTGGTGATTACAAAGACCAATATTCGAATCCTTCAGCTCGTTTTCTAAAAAGACCTTTTATATCAACCAAAAGGGCTGGAAAGTTTGCCCAACTTTGAAGGGTTTTATTGTCGATCTCTAAAAATGGTTTGTGGGCCACGGCCAGGACAATTGCATCATATTTACCTTGAGGCTTTTCTAAAACCTGAATTTGATACTCTTCATGCAATGCTTCTTTATCAGCAAGGGGGTCCACAACGTCTACATGCAGCGAATATGCTTTTAGTTCCTGAACCAATTCGGCCACTTTAGAATTTCTAACATCGCTTACACCTTCTTTAAAGGTGGCGCCCAAAACAAGGACTCTGGACTCTGATGGACTTTTTCCTTGTTTTACAACCTTTTGAACAGTCTTTTTGGCAATGTAACCGGGCATTTGGTCGTTGGTGTACCTTCCTGCCAAAATTATTTTTGGGTCATGGCCAAGGGCTTTTGATTTGTATGTTAAATAATAAGGATCAACACCAATACAATGGCCACCAACCAGACCTGGGGTAAATTTTAAAAAATTCCATTTGGTCCCAGCTGCCTCCAGAACTTCAAAAGTATTGATGTTCAACCTATCGCAAATCATACTGATTTCGTTCATCAAGGCGATATTCAAGTCTCTCTGGGTATTTTCAATAATCTTTGCAGCCTCAGCCACTTTTATTGAACTGGCTTTATAAATACCCGCCTCAACTATACATCCGTAAACTGCAGAAATGTATTCAAGGGCTTCTTCATCATTTCCGGAAACCACCTTTATCACATTGGAAAGAGTATGCTCCTTATCTCCCGGATTAATCCGCTCCGGAGAAAAACCTACTTTAAAGTCTTTACCCATGGACAATCCTGAAATTTCTTCCAACAAAGGCACGCATTCTTCTTCGGTACAAGCCGGATAGGTTGTGCTTTCAAAAACAACATAATCCCCTGGTTTCAAAGATTTTGCAATGGTGATGGTTGCCGAAAGCAATGGACCTAAATCAGGCATTGTATGGGCATCTATTGGCGTAGGTACAGCCACAATGTGAAAATTTGCTTTTCTTAAAAAAGCTGGGTTGGCAGAAAACTCAATGTTTACCCCATTAAATTCTTCCGAAGTCACCTCCCCACTTGGATCAATGCCATCCTGCATCAACTTTATCCGGTCAGGGTTTATATCAAAGCCTACAACCGGAAATTTATGACCAAAGGCCAAGGCAATTGGAAGTCCAACATACCCAAGACCGGTCACTGAAATAATAGTGTTTTGGAGATTTATTTTTGTTTTCATTTTCGTTTTTCTGGTTTGGTTTGATATCGGTTATTTCCTGATGGATACTACCCCGGCTTCAATCACATATACTTCATCACTTTCCGGGCAAATGGCAGTTTTGTCTTCACTAAAAAACAGCCGCTTCCCATATTTGCTCATCCATCCGATTTGTTTTGCAGGATTTCCAACCACAAGAGCAAAATCAGGAACATTTCTATTAACCACTGCGCCTGCGCCAATAAATGCATATTGGCCGATTTCGATTCCACATACTATCGTGGCATTGGCACCGATGGTTGCCCCTTTCTTAACCAAGGTTTTCAGGAATTCACTTTTTCGGTTTATTGCACTTCTGGGATTGTAGACATTGGTAAATACCATACTTGGACCGAGGAACACATCATCCTCGCAAACCACACCCGTATAAATAGATACATTGTTCTGGACTTTCACATTGTTACCCAATACGACTTGTGGAGAAACCACAACATTTTGGCCAAGGTTGCAACCTGTCCCCAATTTTGATGGAGCCATCAAATGGCAAAAATGCCAAACTTTACAGCCTGGGCCTATTTCTACTCCCTCGTCCACATAAGAAGACTCATGGATAAAATATTCTGGATTTGGAGTATCTGATACGCTTTTCATAATTTGATTTATCTATCAAACCAGCTTCTTCTTCTGCTAAGTTTAAGATCTTGTAAAACGGATGCTTTTACGTTGATGTCAATTGAATATGAACCTCTGTTACCGGTTGGAACCCAGTTAAACCGCATTTCCCAGCAATGTAAATCTCGGTAAATATTGATGTTGGGATAGACAAGGGTTTTATTAACAAAGTCATAACCTGAATTAAATCCTACTTTCCACTTGGCAGTTAAATTGACATCACCACTAAAAGTAACAGACTGAACTATTGCCGATTTGGCAAACCCCGATTTTGAATACGTTAGGTTATAAGCAAGGTTTAAATTCCACGGAATATTAAAATCGACATATAAATCAGGATTGGCATTAATAAAATCAAGTTCGCGTTCATCCTGCGGGGTGAGCTTCTTTTTGGGTGATGTTTTTTTCTCTCTTGCTTTTGGATTCAGGCTTGTACTCAAAGCCAGATTAAATGAGCTTAATTGTCCGATTCCTTTACTGGCATTCCAGGCATAAACCGGAGTCCTTCTTTGGGCTTTTATCTCTTTTCCATCAGCATTCAGAACAGGGGCTTGAAAAGCATAGGGATCCACTATTCCATTCAGGTTGACATTTAGATTTCCAAAAAGGGTTGTTCTGGCCGAAATATTAATAGGAGCTAGTTGAAAAGAATCGGCAGCCAGGTTGTAAGAAGAACCAAAATTCAAATTGTCTAGTAAATTGATTTTCTTAAATGGCTCTTTACCAGTGGTATCTTTCTTGTTTTTGACTTTCATTTCAAAAGTATTTGAAACGGAAAAATTAACGGACCCACTTTCTCCTCTTGTTGGCGCTCCACCATAAACTGCGTTCGCAAAAGGACTCAACCTATCAATTTTACCATTTGTATCTACTTGAATTTCTTTGGTCATTCCAAACTTAGGATCTGAAAAATCTGGTCGGTAACTAAAACCAATGCTTGGATTAAGAATATGTCTGATGGCCTCAATTCCTGCTTTTTTTACAAAGAACAACCCATAAACCCTTGTCTGAAATGATATGCCACTATTGTAATTGAAGGCCCTGGAAAACTTCCTGATTGTATCGATATCGACTCCCTTTTTTTCATTTACCCATCGGTAATCCAATTGCTTCAGATACCAGTATTCCTCATAATTAAAGCTTGGGGCAACCTGGATATATTTTAAAACACTGAAAGAAGTAGAAACAGGAATGGTGTGCTTCATTCCATTTTTCATTCTGTCCAACAGAGGTTTGAAATTTTTCTGGCCGAAGGGCAAAATACTGTCATTAAGAACATTAGACTCCTTTATTACCGTTGCCCCATTTAAAGCCTGGGTAGGAACTTTCGCATTGCTAATTGAGTTTTGGGCTGACATGGTATAGGCAAAACTTATTTTTTCCCACCAGGTTTTCCCAGATGAACTTCCCCTTTTAAATGGGTAAATACGGTTCATGTTTAGATTGAAAGTTGGAAGATCCAGATCTACTTGTTTGGTCACCACGTTTTGCTGCTGTCTTGCATTTAGTCCAAGGCTAAAAGGAGTTCCTTTAAATGTCTTTGAATATGAAACATTGGAAGAAAATGTGGAAGAAAGGTAATTAGTAGCGCTGAAGGAGTTTCGGTTGTTAAATGTAGAAGTACCCAGATTGACAGAAGCCGAAAAAGAAGAAGTTCCTCTTGTTTCGGGCATATGGCTCCATTGCAACCAAAAGTCCTCACCAACATCTGATAAATTATCATCTCCCGCAATTCGTTTTGTGTACCGTAAATCTAAGTTGCCGCTATAGGAATATCTTTTTTTGTATCCCGATAAAACTGAAAATCCATAGCTACCTTTAGAATAGATGTCGGCTAAAAACCGGGCATCAACATAATCATTGACATGCCAATAATATCCACCATTTCTTAAAAAGAACCCTCTATCCACCGCTTCACCATAAGTAGGGACAATAATTCCTGATGAAGCACTTTGAGGTGTAGGGAATATTCCAAAACCAAAACCAAAAGGCGTAGGCAAATCCATAAAATGGATATTGAAAGGGCCCGTAACAAGCTTTTTGCCGGGAATAACTTTTATTTTAGTGGCCTGAATATGAAAATGGGGATGTTCCAGGTTACAGGTAGTGTATTGGGCATCTTTGATATACATTTCATTGTCAGGTGTTTTCTTTACAGATTCTCCATGTATATAGCCTTCTCCCTGCTGGGTTACAATTCCTTGAATTTTTGCCCTTTTGGTTTTGAAGTTATAGGTCATGGAATTGGCCTCATACTTATCGGCACCCTGGGTAAAAATTGGTTTCCCTTTGAGTTTTCCAGTTGAATCAGGAATTCCCTTTGCAAACGCAATACTTTTGGAAAGATCTATTTCAATATACTCTGCGGTAAGACTTAAATTTGTGTAATCAACCTTTGCTTTATGAAATAAAAAAACTTTTGAAGCAGCGGCATTATAAACTACAGAATCTTCTGCTGAATATTTCACTTCATCTTCAAGGTCGCTTGTGCCGGTTTCAACAACCAATTCTACGGTATCCTTTCTATTTGAATCTGGAGTGAGTGTTACATTTCTGTCTACCGTATCTATTTGTAATTCAGCAACATTCTGCTTTTTTAAATTTTGATTTTTGTTGTTTCCACGGGAAGAGGTTGTTGATTTTTTAGCCAACCGGTTTTTGGCTGGCCTTGGTTTCAAGGTTCCTGGTTTTACCTGAGCTTCGACCACAAAAGGCAATAGCCAGAAAAATATCTGAAGGGCTATAAAACAGATTCGATACAAAGCAGCGTTGGTAGCAAAGGTTTTTGCAATTTTGCGACAAAATTAAGACATAGCGGCGCCAATGCCAATCATAACGTTCAGACTTACCATTATATTCTTACTTTTTTCTCTTTTTGGGGCATTATTTCTGTCCTTTAAAGTTGAAAACAAAAAATACAAGGTTAAAACCATTGTTCTTGATGCCGGACATGGTGGAAAAGATCCCGGCACCCATGGAAAAAAAACCAATGAAAAAGATGTAACCCTATCTGTAGTTCTAAAACTTGGCAAGTTGATAAAGGCCAAATACCCGGATGTAAAAATTATTTACACCCGAATGACTGATAATTTTATTGAACTACATGAACGGGCTGAAATTGCCAACAGAAACAATGCCGATTTATTTATTTCTATCCATTGTAATTCCGGGCCAGGCCATGTTTCGGGCTCAGAAACCTATGCCATGGGACTGCATACCACAGAGGGTAATCTCAGAGTGGCAAAAAGGGAAAATGCCGTAGTGCTCAAAGAAGACAACTACCTGAAAAAATATGGTGGTTTTGATCCCAACTCCCCACTTGCCCACATCTTTTTTTCGAATATCCAAAACGCTTATATAGACAGATCGCTCTCATTCGCTCAAAAGGTGGAACAACAATTTGAGAATATAGATGGTAAGAATAGCCGTGGAGTAAAACAGGCAGGGTTTATTGTGCTTTGGAAAACGTCTATGCCTGCTGTTCTTATTGAACTGGGTTATCTTACCCACTCAAAAGAAGAGAAAATTCTTAAAAGTTCGGATGGGCAGGAAGTCGCCGCAAAAGGAATTTTTAAAGCCATAGTCAAATACAAAGAAGATTTGGAGTAGATTAATCCGAAACTTTCCGGGTTTTAAAAACGACATTTACTTTAATGACTTCAATTTTCCACCTCTGGAAAAGTTCGGAACCATTCCTGTTTTTCATCAGAATTTTAGGTTCATTTTAAACCTTGCCTGGAGTTTGCTCCTTATAAACCAGTCCCAATTTTAAGATTTTGGTGCCAAACGAATTCTTTATCATTAAATTTCTTTCCCGACTTCCAAAATGGGCATCATGTAAGATTTCAGTGGACCTGTATTCACTATTCAATCTTCTCTGTCGTAAAAAACGAATTTTTACCTGTGTTATGGCTTTTTCTATGGTTTTAGAAGAATGTAACCTTTAATTTTTAATGGATGTTTTATTCGATTTTTCGCATCCTAAATCGAAAAATTGATGGTATCCCTTGAATTAATACTTCGGTCAGCAAAAGAGAGTTTGTGGCAAGTCTTCTTAGAATGATCGCCATACATTTGTTTCAGTAATCGGAATTGCATATGCCTGTCACATACAACACCGATTTCTATTCTTGGTTGAACGATTGATTGATAATGGCTCACAGTTCTTGACTGTGAGCCATTTTTTATTTGTCAGAAGCCCATCAACTTTGCCTTAATGACTATCTTTGCCAAATGAAAAAAAGGCATCCACAACAATCGTTTGTTAGCTCTACTGAATTTGTCCTTCCAAACGACACCAATACCTTAAACAACCTTATGGGTGGGCGGATGATGCATTTTATGGATATTGTTGCCGCAATTGCAGCCCAGAGACACAGCCAAAGAATTGTAGTTACGGCTTCAGTTGACAATCTTAATTTCTCTAAAGCAATCAAACTCGGTTCGGTAGTTACCATTTCAGCAAAAGTTACCCGTTCATTTAATTCCTCTATGGAAGTGCATGTAGTCGCTGATACCGAAGACAATATGAGAGGAATTAAAGAAAGGTCAAATGAGGCATTTTTTACCTTTGTTGCTGTAGACCAAAATGGAAGACCAATTGATGTTCCTGAAATAGAACCCGAAACTGAAGATGAATGGAAGTTCTTCCATGGTGCCTTAAAAAGGAGGCAATTAAGACTTTTGCTGGCCGGGAGAATTAAGCCTGAAGAAGCTACTGAACTTCACAGTATCCTTGATGTTAAAAGTTAACGATTCAGATAAGAAAAAACCATCCCATGCCGAAATAGAGTTAAAAGGTGAACTGATTTCTCTTTTCCCCGCAAAGTTTGCCTTTTGGAAAAAAGAATCTACCATTTTTCTATCCGATTGTCATCTTGGTAAAATTTCTCATTTCCGGAAATCAGGAATCGGTATCCCCACTCAGGCAGGATTGGAAACTTTTTCCCAAATCCACAAGATATTACTAGAGTTTCAGCCAGAAAGAATCATATTTCTTGGTGATATTTTCCACAGCGACTTTAACAGTGATTTTCATCGATTCGAAAATTGGAGAAAACAATTCAAAGAAACCTCCTTTGACCTTGTCCTGGGAAATCATGATAAGTCTGGACTAAACTACTTTGAAGAAATGGGTCTTAATATTCACCCGGATCTTACGATAGGCCCTTTTTATTGCACACATGAGCCACAAATTCATTCAGAAAAGGGATTCAATTTTTGTGGTCATATTCATCCGGCAGTTTCCCTTTTTGGTTCCGGAAGGCAAAATGTTAAAGTCCCCTGCTTTTGGAAAGGCAACAATCACCTCTGCTTTCCTTCTTTTGGTGTGTTTACAGGTTCTGTTTCGATAAAGCCAAATTCTACTGACCAATTTTTTGCACTGGCAGGGAATTCTATCCGGCTAATAGAAGGAAGCTCAATTTTATAAATAAGACTTTTTTACCTGATTCTAACAAATCAGTCACTAAAACCAAGTCAATTTGACCGTTTTTAGTGGCTGAAAGATCTGATTATCAGCCATTTTGTCTTTTTTGGTGCTTTGGATTGAGTTTTGAAAAAATCAATTTAAAATCATCAAACAATGAATCTTAACAACTTTACAATTAAAAGCCAGGAAGTCATTCAGGAAGCATCCCAGCTTGCTGCAAATCGTAGCAATCCTGCAATTGAAAAAGCCCATATTCTATCAGCCATACTTGAAGAGGAGGACCAACTTATCAAATTTGTTTTCAACAAACTTTCTGTTTCCAGGTCTGGTATTGAGTTAAAACTGAGCTCAATTTTAGATTCTTACCCAAAAGTTTCTGGCGCAGGCAGCCCGAGCTTAAGCAATCCAGCCCATGATGCGCTTCAAAAAGCTATCACTTCAATTAAAGAATTTGGGGATGAATACGTGGCAGTTGACCACCTCTTGCTTGGGCTTTCAATGGGAAATGATTCAGTAGCAAAACTACTTTCAGAATCAGGATTAACAGAAAAACCTTTAAAAATGGCAATGCTTGAGATCCGGAAAAAACAAAAAATAACCGACCCGAATGCCGAATCAAAATTTAAGGCTTTAGAGAAATATTCTAACAATCTGAACAAAATGGCCTTAGAAGGTAGGCTAGACCCAGTTATTGGTAGAGATGATGAAATAAGAAGATTACTTCAGATTTTAAGTAGAAGAACCAAAAATAATCCAATTCTACTTGGCGAGCCAGGCGTGGGAAAAACTGCAATTGTTGAAGGCCTTGCGCAAAGAATTGTTTCTGGCGATGTTCCTGAAAACTTAAAGACCAAGCAAGTGATTTCTCTGGATATGGGACTATTGGTTGCCGGGGCAAAATATAAAGGTGAGTTTGAGGAAAGGTTAAAAGGGGTCATAAAGGAAGTAATTGACGCTGAGGGGGAAATTATACTATTCATTGATGAAATCCATACCCTGATAGGTGCTGGTGGAGGTGAATCCGCTATGGATGCGGCCAACTTATTAAAACCAGCATTGGCCAGAGGTGAGCTTCATGCAATTGGTGCCACCACATTAAAAGAGTATCAAAAATACATTGAAAAAGACAAGGCACTTGAAAGGCGTTTTCAGGAAATCTATGTCGAAGAGCCTGATTTACAATCCTCAATATCGATCCTTAGGGGAATAAAAGAAAAATATGAACTTCACCATGGCGTGAGAATTAAGGATGATGCCATTATCGCATGCGTTGAGTTATCTAACCGGTATTTAACAGAAAGATTTTTGCCTGACAAGGCAATTGACCTGATGGATGAGGCGGCAAGTAAGCTAAGAATAGAAATAGACTCTGTTCCCGAAGAACTGGATACCATTCAAAGACAAATTATGCAGCTGGAAATTGAAAGAGAAGCCATCAGAAGAGAAGATGACAAGGAAAAAGAAAACAAATTGAGTAAAGAGATAGCTGATTTTTCGGAAAAAAGAAATGCATTGAAAGCACAATGGGAAGGAGAAAAGACCGTAATTCAAGGCATAAGAAAAGAAAAAGAAAATATCGATAAGCTTAAAATTGAGGCCGAACAGGCCGAACGGCAAGGTGACTACGGCAAGGTGGCTGAGTTGCGTTACGGGAAAATAAAGGAGGCTGAAGAAAGACTTTTGTCTTACCACAATATTCCGGGAGAAACAGGAAAATCTAATATGTTGAAGGAAGAGGTGACCTCCGAAGATATTGCGGAAGTTGTAGCCAAATGGACGGGTATTCCACTGTCCAAAATGCTCCAATCCGACAGAGAAAAACTCCTAAAACTGGAAGATGAATTAGGAAAGAGAATCTCAGGTCAGCATGAAGCCATTCACGCCATTGCTGATGCGGTTCGCAGAAGTCGTGCCGGACTACAGGATCCAAAAAGACCAATCGGTTCATTCATATTTCTTGGCCCTACCGGAGTCGGGAAAACCGAAGTTGCAAAGGCTCTGGCAGATTATTTATTCAATGATGACAATGCCATGATTAGAATTGATATGTCAGAATATCAGGAAAAACACACGGTAAGCAGACTGGTCGGAGCACCTCCGGGATATGTTGGATATGATGAAGGAGGACAGCTTACTGAGGCCGTAAGAAAACGCCCTTATTCCATCATCCTTTTGGACGAAATCGAGAAAGCACATCCAGATGTTTTCAATATTCTGTTGCAGGTTCTGGATGATGGTAGGTTAACTGATAATAAAGGAAGGACCGCAAATTTCAAAAACACCATAATTATAATGACAAGTAATATGGGGTCTAATCTGATTCAGGAAAATTTTAGTAAAATAAATGACAAGAATGCTTTCGACTTGATCTTTGATACAAAAGACCAATTGATGGAGTTGTTGAAAAAAACCATCCGCCCTGAATTTTTAAATAGAATTGATGAGGTGATCATGTTCAGGCCGCTAAGCAGAGAAGAGATCAGAAAAGTGGTTGATATCCAATTTGGAATATTAAAACAAAGACTGGCAGAAAACGGAATTCTGGTTGAAGCAGAGCCTCAGGTACTGAATTTTTTATCTGATTTGGGTTACGACCCGACATTTGGGGCAAGGCCTTTAAAAAGAGTTATCCAGCAAAAAGTGATGAATCCACTTTCGAAAGAAATCCTGGCTGGAAAAATCAACAAGGATGGATTGATTATGCTGACTATGGAAAACCAGGAGATTCAATTTATCAATATGAATCAAATTCCATTAGAGGTTTAAAATAAAAAAGGCCACCTGATTACCAGGTGGCCTTTTTTTCTATCCGGAAAATTATTCCTTCACAAATCTTTGGGTGCTTACCTGCGTTCCTACCCTTACAGATAAGAAGTAAACTCCTTGCTTAAGATTCTTTAAATTTAAAGCCATGTTAACGCCTCCTTTCGGAACTGATTGAGAGAAATTCTCAACAGTCTGGCCAATTGAGTTAACAACCTTAACATCGGCAGTACCAGAATTTGCAACATTGATGTGTGCTGTAAAAGCGCCTCTGCTAGGATTTGGTACTAAACTAAGACCTAAATCAGCATTCTTATTGGAAACCAATTGTTTGGCATCAGTAGTAACCAATCTTCCTGGTCTTGGAATAGTGAATGAATCAGGGGAAGCAGAAATATTAACTCCATTTAAATACAAATGAGAAATTTCCCAAAGTGCATTTGTTGCAACAGGATCATAATCAGAAAGCAATGCAACAGTAGATGCAAGTGCGTGTCCATTTGGGGTATTCATCAAAGTAGGAGCAACACTTCCTAAAATTGCAAGTCCAGCATAATCAGAACCTTTAGTCATATTTCTTGCCTGCGCAGAATAAACGAATTCATTTGGTGCTACAACCCTTAAAGACCTTACCCATAAATCAGGATTTGAATTGTTCTCATCTCTGGTTTGAGGATTGGCAATTAAATCTGTATCATACCATGACATTACAATGATAGAACCATCTAAAGATCTACTGATGTGTGGTCTGTTGAATTCTTTAATATTGTCATCAGTATCACAATCTCCCCAGCATCCTTGAAGAGTTTCATTTTGATTAACAACATTTGCTAAACAAGAATCTGTACCAGGCTTCAAAGTAAAATGAAAATTCCATGAACCATAACCAGGATAATAGTACCCGGGACCTGTAACTGCAAGAGTATCACCAATACCAGCTACACACAATATTCCAAAAACGTGAGGAGTATTAAACTTATCCACAGTTAAATCAATATCCATAATGGTGTAATCTACTGCATGGGTATTGGCAGCGGCTCCATCATCACTGCTGTAGTATGTTGAATCACTGTTAAACACCATATAGTTGGCCAAAAGGTCGTTCCTGAAAGCGTCTTTATCAACATAAGATGAATCTGCATACTCATTTACTGTCTTGTTCAAATTGTAGATCTTCAAATCTGACCATGTAGCTCCTCCATCTGTAGTTGAAGAAACATAAGGGGTGTAAGCAAAATTAGGAGCGATATCCGGATTAAAGCCAGCTATTACCAAATAACCAGTTTGTCCATCTGGTCCAAATGCCAATTGGGCATCACCAATGCCAGTTGCAGGATCCTGACCACTGTTAACGAAAGGAATAAAAGTAGTAGTACTATCAAATATATTGAGGGCACTATTGTAAGTAAACTTGTGAACCATCACTTTATCTGTGAAAACAACAGCTCCTGAAGATAAATCTTCTTCTGGCTCAACAGTAAAAACGGCACCTGTGGAAGTCACATCCAAAGCATATGTTCTAAAGTGAAAAACAGGAGTTGGATCAACTTGTGAAGACCAAAGACCTAGTTTGGATTGAGACCCGGCGGAAAGCTTTTGCCACCCCTTTCCAAGACCACCCCAGGCATCATTACTGCCATCGAGTACCCTGGTTACACCCAATGCAACTGCCTCTGCCGTATCTGTTTGGCCAGGGGCACTCCATAAAACACCTTGAGGATACCTTGGTCCAAAATTAGCAGCGCCTGGGTTGAAAGGATCATTGTCCCATACCTGACCTCGCTTTACTTGCCACCTACCTTCAGCACCTCCCCTGGTATTTAAATCATAATACAATTCATTTCCAGGACCTTGTGCTAAAGGCTTATCTTGCTGGCTACCCCTCCTGAACAAAGCAACTGAATTCAAAGTTGGATTTGCCGCAACATAATTCCTTCCTGCTGTAATGGACATAAAAGGATTGATAGATTTGCCCAAATCAGAGTAGGAAACTGTGGATACCTGAACAGAATTACCACCTCCTGACCGCTTATTGGAATAAGTGGCTGGTTGAACATTTGATACATTTAAAGTTGAAAACACTCTGTCCTCTTTTTCAGCAAATCGCTGTTGAAGTTGAGCTTTAGTTTCAAACTTTTTGGCAGGAAATCGCTTGAATTTTCGCGTTTCACTGTTCGTAGCATTTGCGTCTCCTAGACACAACGCTAATCCCATTCCAATGAATAGTAGTCTTTTCATCTTGAACCTTACAATTAAAATATTTTATAAATTTATCGCAAATTTGAACTTTCTGCAATTTTTGCAACAAATTATTTCGTTAAAATTTAAAATACCTACCATTTGTATTGTTCAAATCTACTATTTCGAAAGCTTATTGGGCTAAAATTTCCTGCCATTTTTTTCTTTTTTTTACTGATTATCAGTGTTTTATTCTCATGTGAACAAAAGGAAAAAAATGTTTTTATAAAAAAATTAAAAAATGACGGGTGGAGCAAAGATTCTTTGATTCATTTTGAATTTGAGGTGAAAAAATCGGGTGAAAAAATAAATTTTCTGTACCAGGTCCAATATGATCCTTCCTATCCTTATCAAAACATCTGGCTAAAATATAAATTGTCAACTCCCGGAGGAGCTGAACTTGTCCAGGCAAAGGATAATTTGTTTCTCTTCGACCCTGCTTCAGGCAAGCCAACCGGGGAATACTCAAAAAAGAAGAATTATAAACTTGCCTACTTTTTAAAAGAAGTGGTTCTGGAGAAAAAAGGGAAGTATACCATTGATATCCATCATTATATGCGTCCAGAAAAACTGGAGGGCATTCAATCACTAGGCCTTGTTTTAGAAAGGCTACCCTAGGTTATTCTATTTCTATCAGTACCTGGCCTTTTTCAATTTTATCCCCGGGCTTAACAAGTATATTCTTTATGATGCCAGGACCTGGGGCTTTGATTTGATTCTCCATTTTCATGGCTTCAAAATTTAAAAGATTCTGACCTTTTTCTACGCTTTCTCCGATTGAAACTAAAACCTTAACAATAAGCCCGGGCATTGGTGCCTTAATCTTTTGCGCAGACTTCAAATTGCTTGCCGAACCACCAAGTTTTTCCAGAATCAAGTCTAAATCAGATTTTAATCCATATTCGGCTACTTTTCCATTGATGGAAATTTTTTGAGTTTTTCCATCTTCGTTGCTGGAGATTAGGTCTACTTTGTATATCTTGTTTTCCAAAATAAGTACGATAGAATCTGAAGATCTGGATAGAATTTTAAACTCTGCAGATAAACCATCTAACTCTATCTTATTTTCAATTTTCTCAGCGGCTAGGATTTTTCCACCAAAATCAAGGCTGTATTTCATAGGTTGGTATCAAAAAAAAATTCTGAATTGTCCAAGTCAGAACTTCTTAGGTTTCATATTTGAACAAATGAAAGACAATAATGAGGTAATTTTGCGAAATGTTGAATACGCAACAAAGAATAAATGCGCTGGTAGATTTGACAACTTTGATTAAAGAAGTTGATAAAGACCAGATTTTCGAATTGGCCAAAAATAAAAACGGCTTTTTTATTCCTGAATTTTCCGGCTTAGCCTTATCCAATGTTTTGGATTGGAATGATAAACGAACACTTCAGGACTGGGCAAAAGACGTGCCTGAAGAAAATCTAAAACCAAAAAAAGTTGGCCTTATCCTGGCTGGAAATATCCCATTAGTGGGTTGGCATGATTTGCTAACTGTTTTCATTTCAGGAAATATCGCTGTCTATAAACCATCGACAAATGATGAGGTTCTGATTGATTGGTTGGTAAAAAATTTAATTTCAGTTTGTCCTGAGGCAAAAGATTATTTCATAAAATCCGAAAACATGAAAGGGATTGATGCCATCATTGCTACAGGAAGTTCCAGTTCGGCATTGCACTTTCATTATTATTTTAAACAAATCCCAAGGCTAATCCGGGGCTCAAAATCTTCACTTGGTCTTTTATATGGCTTTGAAAACCAGGCCGAATTGGAACTATTGGCTGATGATATTTTTTTATATTTCGGTCTGGGTTGCAGAAATGTAAGTAAAATCCTCGTTCCGGAAGATTATGATTTTGACACTTTATTTAAAGCAACTGAAAAGTACAAATCGTTAATTGATAACCATAAATTTCAGAACAATGCCATTTATCACCAATCTATCTTTTTAATGAATGGCGATACATTTCTCCACAATGATATTTTAATGATCAGACCAAACGACTCACTTTATTCACCCATAAGTGTTTTGAATTATCAGGAATATAAAAATCTGGAACATGCAAAAGAAATCATTGAAAGTCATAAACCAGATCTCCAATGTCTGCTTTCTCACAAGGGTCAACTTATGGGTTCTATCCCTTTTGGCTCTGCACAAAAGCCTGATATAGAACAATATGCGGATGGAGTAAACACTTTAGAGTTTCTGTTATCACTGGCCTGAATTTAATTTTTGGATGAATATTTATTTCGAGGAAATATTTAATTTCATGCCTTTTACAATCTTATTCTGATTTTTTTTCAAACCTGGATTTAAATCAAATAGTCGCTCTATTGTCAACCCATATTTTAAGGCAATGAGGCTTAGGTTTTCCCCTTCCTTTACAAAATGAAATTCTTCTATGGATTTGGTAGTGGCTGACTTTAAACCAACCATGTCCTTTTTATCAATCAGATTTTGAAAAATGGCTTCCTTTTCATTTTGGACAGAATCGTTTCTTAATGGAGGATTTACCGGAATTGGTTCATTGGCGTATAATTTACAATCCATGGGTATCGCCACTGAAATCGAAACCAAACTGTCATTCAAGGTAATTTTATTCGTTTTTATCCAGGGATTGACCAATCGAAAACATTTGTAGGAAAACCCTTTCTGGCGACACCAATAGGCCAAATCATAAATTGAACTATCAATGGTCAGGCTTGAAGTGGAATAGGAACTTGTGGTTTTGAGTGTACCAAACCCATATTTTTCAGGATATGTTAGAATCAGTTTTGCTGCTAAAACCCTGAAAAAATACCTTCCCGTTTCCTGGTTGATTAACAAATCATAGTAGTTGTTGGTGTACTGGCTGTCCATTACTTTTTTGAGGCCGGTAATGCCTATATTGTAGGAAGCTGCAACCGAGGTCCAATTTCCAAGAACCCTTTTACCCCGGTTTAACAATTTGCATGCCGCCACTGCTGACTTTTGAAAATCCAATCTTTGGTCTATTTCCTCATTAATAACTAAGCCAAACTCTTCAGCGGTTGGCTCCATTAGTTGCCAAAAACCTGCTGCTCCTTTGTTTGAGGTCACATTTTCAAATCCACTTTCGATTGGAATCAAATATTTAAAATCCTCCGGAACCTGGTTTTCTTTTAAAATACTGTCCACCAATGGGAACCATTTGCCTGATTTTTTTAACCACTGAGCTGTATTGGACTGCCAGTAAATGTTGATCCACAACTCTCTTTCAAGCCTTTCTTTAATGTCTTTATCCTGAAGTGGAATTGTGTCTCCTGCAAAAGTGAGCACCTCAGGAAGAAAAGGATCAACGATTAAGTTATGTTTTTCCTGATTGCAGGAAAAAAAGCCAAACAGGAAAATAAACGAAAAGCCAAATAATTTCAATTTCGTTTCCATTTATCTGGCTCGTAAAAAATTTAAAAGTTGGGTTGAAGCAAATATTTGGAATAGAAATCGTCAATCACCTTTACTGCTTCTGCCGGAGTGTCCACAATATTGACAAGGTCCAAATCTTCTGGATTGATATTTTGTTCCTTACCAAGCATGACATCTTTAATCCATTGCATAAGACCCACCCAATATTCTGAACCCACCAAAACAATAGGAAACCGACCTATTTTCTTTGTTTGGATCAAGGTTAAGGCCTCAAATAGTTCATCCAAAGTTCCCATTCCTCCCGGCATTACCACAAAACCCTGGGCATATTTAATAAACATAACTTTTCTTACAAAAAAGTAGTCAAAGTTGATTAGCTTGTCTTTGTCAATATAAACGTTGTTGAATTGCTCAAAAGGAAGCTCAATATTTAATCCAACCGACTTTCCACCTGCCTCAAATGCCCCTTTGTTCCCAGCTTCCATAATACCGGGGCCACCCCCGGTTATGACACCGTAACCGTGCTTTACAAGTTTTTTGGCAATTTCTTCAGCCATCAGGTAGTAAGGATTATCCCCTTTTGTCCTTGCTGATCCAAATATGGAAACACAAGGTCCTATTTTACTTAATGTATCGAACCCTTTTACGAATTCAGACATAACCCTAAAAATCACCCATGAATCTTCTATTTTGATTTCATTCCAGTCTTTATTCTGAAAAGCTCTTTTGATTTTATCTTCTTCTTCCTGACTGATAGGTGAATGTGGAGTTTGAGCCATTTATTTATGTTTTTTTTTATTAAGAAAAAAGGTTAAAATTCTAAATATCAGTACCTTTAACTATATTTTTGACGTGCCTTCAATACTGAAATCCGGGCACATATATACGAATAGCAATTCACACATTCGCACCTTATTGCATATAAATTCTGAAATTTAACCCCTATTTATTACATCCTTTTTTAGGATACCATTGAAGGACATGGCTTTAGGTTTGTGAATTGACTTTACATTTGTCCTACGGGTAGAAAATAAAACGTCTGTCCGGTCTCAAAGAAATTGTCTTTACATATTTTTCGTTATTGAAACACATGAACCTTAAAAATCGATTTGCTACAGCAGGATTAGTTCTGAGTGTAGCTTTCGGGTGTGGCCAAAACACCGATAAAGAAGCTGGAGCGGCAGATTCAACTGCAGCAGATTCAGCAATGATGGCACGCGATTCTATTGCTGAATCCAAAACGCAGGACTTTTTTCAAAGTCTTCCGTCTCCTATTCACGTTGCAAGAATATTTCAACGGGCTGGCTTGAAGTATATCAGTGGAATCACAAATCCCGCTTCCAATGCTTCTAAGTATATGTCGCCATACAGCAAGTCAATTAATCTTGGTGTTTACACCACAGATTTGTCTTACTGCACATTTAACGACCAAAGTCAGGAAGCAATTTCTTATTTCAAGGCAGTTAAAACCTTGACCGATGGTTTGAACCTGACCAGCATATTTGAATCAACAAATATGATTCCAAGGTTTGAAAAGAATATTGGTAATAAGGATTCTTTGGTAACCTTGATGGCAACCATGTCAATGGAATCTGATATACTTTTAAAACAAACATCCAGATTGGATATTGCGTATTTATCCTTTGCCGGTGCCTGGACTGAAAGTGCTTATATCGCTACCCAGATGCTTAAGAATAAAAGAAATCCGGATATTCTGAAAAGGCTGCTTGACCAAAATAACTCATTGGGTAAACTTATCGGATTACTTCAGGATTTCGATGATAAACAAGAATTTGAGTCGTTGATTTCGAGTTTGTCGGATATTAAAACAAGTCTTGATGTTTTAAATTCTGAAAACACCACGACCCACGAAGAAGAGTTTAAAAAACTTACCTCAAAGGTAGAAACGCTTAGGTCTAAAATTGTAAACGATAACTAGTCTGCCTAAAAATCATGAAAAAGATATTCCTAATTTGTTCTATAGCTCTGGCATCAATTGTTCAGATAGCACAGGCCCAATGCAGCGACAAAACCATCAAAAGACTTTGTAAAGATGGTCTTGGAACCTATATTTTTGAATCGGCTGCCTTCAAACCACTAACAGCTTTTGGCGCTAAGAAAAATGTAGTTGAAGCTGCCTTCTCAGTTTATTCTCAGGAAAGTTACAGGGTTTTAAACCTTTGTCAAGGATTTTCAGATGTAATTGAATTTTCCATTTATGATACTGAACACAACCTTTTGTTTTCTAACAAAACAGACAAGACTGTGAAGTCATATGATTTCGTTGCTCAGAAAAGTGGTGATTTTACAATTGAATTCAGAATCCCACCTGCAGACATGAAAAGTACCTCCTGCTGTGTAGCCTTTGCTATTGGATACAAGTAGAATTGCTCTTTAAACTTCAAAAGCCAACCTTTCCAGGTTGGCTTTTTTTTATGCTAAAGTTTGATTTTAATACAATAAAAAATGAACTTGCATGAAACCTGAAAGTCAATGAGCCAGATTAACCGAGTTTTAAAGAGCAAAAAAATAGCCTGGAAAGGAGGTATTTTTCCTGGACAAATCCTGATTGCAGATAATGGAATTGAGGACGTCCTTCCATATGAAGAAAATACCCATTTTAACTTTGTGGAGGACAGGAATGAACAATACATTTTTCCAGGTTTGATAGATTGCCATGTGCATATCAATGAGCCTGGAAGGACTTTTTGGGAAGGATTTGACACCGCTACAAAAGCCGCAGCTGCTGGAGGAATAACGAGCTTAATCGAAATGCCACTAAATGCCAGTCCAGTAACTACGACTTCTGAAAATTTCCATTTTAAGATCAGATCCGCATTTGGAAAGCTTCATGTAAACTGCGGTTTTTGGGGAGGATTGGTTCCAGACAATCTAAAACACCTCGATGCTTTACTTGAGCAAGGCGCTTTTGGATTAAAAGCCTTCCTTACACATTCCGGAATTGATGAATTTCCCAATACCGATGAAAACCATTTAAGGGATGCCTTGAAAATTTTAAAAAAACATGGCAAGCCTTTGCTCGTGCACTGTGAATTGGATGCCATAAACGCGGATGATAAATTGCTGGAGGCAAATCCAAGGAGTTATCATGCTTATTTGAAATCCAGACCAAAATCCTGGGAAAACGAGGCCATCAAACTTGTAATAAAACTATGCAGGGAAACCGGGGCCCGAATTCATATTGTTCATCTATCATCGGCAGAAGCATTGGATGAAATCCGAAAGGCAAAAAAAGATGGTTTTCCGATTACCGTTGAAACTTGTCCACACTACCTGATTTTTAACGCTGAAGAGATAAAAGATGGCCAAACTCAATTTAAATGCGCACCACCCATCAGAGAGAGAGAAAATAATGAACTTATTTGGGAAGCCATTAAAGATGGAACAATTGATTTTATAGCCACAGACCACTCTCCTGCCACGCCGGATTTAAAAGAAATGGAATCCGGAGATTTTAGAAAGGCCTGGGGAGGAATTGCTGGCCTGCAATTTTTACTTCCCGCTTTTTGGACCGGGGCCCGGAAACGAGGAATCGAGGTTGGGGAAATTGTAAGACTACTTTCGACAAATCCTGCTAAATTTTGTGGGCTCGATGGCAAAAGGGGCACTATTATGCGGGGTCATGAAGCTGACTTAATGATTTGGGAACCCGATTCATCATTTTTGGTCACAGAAGCTGATATCCAACATCGGCACAAGGTTTGTCCATACACTGGAATGGAGCTTTTTGGAAAAGTAAAAAAAACAATTGTCCGGGGGTTTGATGTCTATGATGACGGAAGATTTCTACATTTAGGCCATGGAAATTTACTTATAGGCCATGGACTATAAGTAGTTCAATATTAATATTTTAGCAAAAACTTAATCAAAAAAAATGCATCAGGAGATTTCTACAACAGGACCAGATTTTACCAAGTTAACTGACCTTGCTTCTGAAAGGCTCGGTGGAAAAGCAATAGAAGCATCGGATGATTTTTTTGCCGAAAAGGAAAATCTATTAAAGCCTGGCAGGGGAATTTTCATTACTGACAAGTACACCGATCGGGGAAAATGGATGGATGGATGGGAATCCAGGAGAAAGAGGACTCCTGGCTATGACTGGTGCATCATTAAGCTGGCAACTTCGGGTAAAATTCATGGTGTAGATATTGACACCAACTTTTTTTTAGGAAATCACCCTCCTTTTGCAAGCATTGAAGCTTGTAACCGGCCCGGTAACCCTTCGGCCTCTGAATTGAAATCTGATTCAACTATCTGGATAGAAATTTTGCCAAAATCAGCTTTAAACCCAGGAAGCCAGCACTTTTTTGAAATCCATAACCGACAGATATTCACACACCTGCGTCTGAATATATATCCTGATGGCGGTGTTGCGAGGTTAAAAGTATATGGAGAAGTTTTTAAAGATTGGGCATTGGTAGGAGAAAAAGAGGAAGTAGATCTTGCATCTGCCCTAAATGGAGCAAAATCTATATTATGCAATGACATGTTCTTTAGCCATATGGATAATCTGATTATGCCTGGCCGTGGTGTAAACATGGGAGATGGGTGGGAAACCAAAAGAAACCGGACACCAAACAACCGGGATTGGGTTGTAGTCCGATTGGCGCATAAGGGGGAAATAGACAAAATTCTGGTCGATACATGCCATTTTAAAGGCAATTATCCAGATACCTTTTTACTGGAAGGAGTTCTAAATAATAACCAGGATTCTGAATTGGATCAGAATTCTGAAATCATTTGGCAAACCATTTTACCTCAGACAAAACTTAAGGCCGATCATGAACATAATTTCAAATCAGAAATTATAAACAAAGGACCCTTTAGTCATGTCAGGCTTTCAATTTTTCCTGATGGAGGAATCAGCAGGATGAGACTTTTTGGAAGGATTGTAAAAAATGTGGGCTTGTAAAAGGGTCAATTTATAGCCCAAAAGTCACTTTATGGGTCATAAAACACTATCTAAGCGGTTGCTTCTGGCAATCTTCCGGTAATTCCAGGGTAAAATCTGGTTTTGAATTCAAAAATTCAAACTTTGTAAATTCTATTTTGAGCCCGGTATTTTGAGTTTTTCCATTTTCAGTCTGGCTGCTTGTAAGTGTTTTATCGAATGATATCAGGGTATTTGAAATGGGTTTGAAGTTTCTGTTTTCTAAAGAAACTTCCAATTGTGGGTCTGTTGCTTTGGCCTTATGCAGCATATACTTTTGCCAAATAGACGCTTTAAAATCAATTCCGCCCTGGCTTCCTTTCACAAAGGATGAGTCTCCCCTGACTTCAAGTTTTCCAGCAACAAGGCTATCCCAAAAAACTCTTCCCATAAGAAAGTGCTGGAGTTGGCCCAACCCTAACGGAATGGGTACATAGCCCTGGAGGACATCAAGGTTTCCAATCATACATCGATTGTTAAATTTATCCCAAACCCTGACCGAATCTTTATCTACCAAACCTCTTGCTACTTCCATCAAACCAAATGCGTTAGCTGAAAACCAGATTTGCTTATTTCTTTCTGCTCTTAATGTCATATTAAATGACACATTCATTTGGGGATGGGTAATGCTTATTTTTGCCTTAGCCGTCCAATATTCCTGTGGCCATTGCTGCTGTTCAAGAATTAAAGCAGGTTCCCGGTTAACCTCAGAACTTTTTCCCTTTTCTTTTCCATTGGAATTATCCTTTTTTTTACACGAAAAGGAAACCATTCCCAATATGGACAACAGAACAATTTGAATATAAAATTTCATTTAAAGTCTTTTCTCTTTTAGCTTTTTTTCCAATTGTTCAGATGTTTCATTTCCCAATTCCTTGGCTCGTTTCCATGCATCAACAGCTTCGGTTTGCCTACTCATTTTTGACAATGCATCACCATAGTGTTCCCAGATTACCCCGGAATTTGAGATTTTTGCTGCTTTCTCCAAATAGATCAAAGCAGAAGGAAAATCTCCATTTTGAAATAATACCCAGCCATGTGTGTCAAGGTAAGTGGGATCGTTGGGAAACAGATTTATCAATTTAGTACTCATCTTCAGCGCTTTGGCTAGATTTATTTTGTCCAGTGAAAGAAAATAACTATAATTATTCAGGACATGGGCATTGTTAGAATCCATGCGCAATGCCTCATCAAAAGCCTGGTTTGATTTCTCTATATCTTTCAGATTAAAATAGGCATCGCCTAATTGAGAATAAATCTCAAGCTGCATATCCTTATTGTCAAGCGATATTCTTTTGGCCTGTTCCAATCCTTCGACAGCTTTTGAATAGTCTTTCCTCATCAGGTTGCTCATTCCGTTGTAGAATGAAAAAGATGGTGTGTTGGGAAAAAGGGTTTTTGCTTCTTCGGTATGTTTGACCAATGAATCTATCTCATTCATATTCAAATCAATAAGTACAATCTGCTCCCAAAGTCCGAAATTATTTTTGTCCTTTGATTTGGCAAAAATGAACAAATCACGTGCTTCTTTTTTCTTGTTGAGCTTGTTGTAAATATCACCCTTAACAATGTATCCTTTCGGGTCCTGAGGGTGTGCCTGAATGATTAGGTCGGAAAGTTTTATTGCCCTGTCCTCTTCTTTTTTTGAACCAAAACCACTTAAATAACTTGCCACCAAATCAATTTTTGCGGCTATGGGAAGTTCGGGATTTAAAAAGGCTTTTTCAATCTGAAGGTCTGCGTTGGGCTCATCCTTTTCATTGATATAAATATCAGCCAGCATTAAATTGGCAGCAGGAAATCCAGGAAAAAGAGTCAAAAGCTCTTCTAAAACCATTTTTGCTTCCTTATTCTCTTTATTGTTTATTAAAAATTGGGCATAGGAAAACCTCGATTGAGGATCATTGGGAAAGGCTTCAATCCACCTTTTTCCTTCTTCCTTTGCTTTGTCATTTTTGCCTTCCTGCAGGTAAATTTTTTGCCTTACCTGAAACAGCTCAGGAGATGAACCCAATGCTTTCTCCGCTTTATCCAATTGCTTCCTGGCACTTTTGTATTCTTTGTTTTTAAGATACAACTGAGCAATGGAAAGATGATACATATCATTTCCTTCAAATCGTTTAATAATTTGTTCATAAGATTTGATGGCACCTTTTGTTTCTGAATTAAGTTCTTGTATTTGAGCAAGTTGAACCCAGTAATATTGGTTTTTTTCGTCCAATTCCACTGCTTTTCTGGCATAAGAAAGTGCTTCGAAAAACTGATTTTGCTTGATAAAAATATCAGCCAAGCGATAATAAGCGGCATCATTTTTGGGATCAGCAAGAATTGATTTTTGGTAAAGCGTTATGGCTTCTTTCGTATTTTGAAGTATTTCTGCTTTTGTAGCATCAATAAAAATACTTTGGGCTTCAATGGATTTGTTTTTCTCCTTTTCAAACTTTAAAGTTTGCCCTGATAAAGTCTGGGTTATAAAACACAAAACTAATAATAGCGCAAATCCTACTGAAGAACTCGTTTCGTTCATAGCTTCAAATATCGGAAACCTAAAGGAATTTCTTTAAAAAATGATTTTCAGACAGTTGGGATTTATTTTCCAAAAGACTTTATTTCAATCAATTGAAGGAAGGCAAATCGAAAAATATTACAAAAGCACTTAATGAAAAATTAACAAAAAAGGCTGGAACGAGCCAGCCTTTTTTGTTAATTTCTATCTCAGAAACAAAATCTCTCTGTATTTCGGTAATGGCCAATCCTCATCGTCAACCAACAATTCCAATTTATCTACATGGTATCGGATGGTATCAAAAAAGGGTTTGACTTTTTCGCAATATGCTTCTGCCCTTGCATCACTGTGATCCAGGTTATTGGCTACTTTCCTGGCCTCCACCATTTCTTCTACTTTGGTTTTTATAATGGTTAACCTTTCAGAAATTTCTTTGATTGTATCAAGACTCACTTTGTAGCTATCTTCTCCAAGATTCAAATCCTTTAATCCTTTGGCATTTATAATCAACCGGTTTTGATAGTTCAATGCCGTTGGGATGATATGATTTAAGGCTAAGTCACCAATTACCCGGCTTTCAATCTGAACCTTCTTCACATAGTCGTCGAAGTATATTTCTGTTCTTGCCTCAAGTTCTCTTTCATTAAAAATGCCATTGTCAACAAAAAGGCTTCTTGCTTTTTTAGAAAGATATGATTTTAATGCTGGTGGGGTGGTTGTGATATTTGAAAGCCCTCGTTTGGTGGCCTCCTCTACCCATTCCTGAGAGTACCCATTTCCTTCAAAAAGTATTGTCTTTGACTCCTTAATATACCTTCTTAAAATATTGATGATGGCTACCTCTTTTTTGGTTCCTTTGTCCAATTCCGAATCGACCTCTGATTTAAAGTATTTAAGCTGTTGAGCAACAATGGTATTAAGAACAACCATTGGCGCAGAAATATTGGCAGAAGATCCCACAGCACGGAATTCAAATTTATTTCCGGTAAAGGCAAATGGTGAAGTCCTGTTTCTATCGGTATTGTCCAGTAGAATCTCTGGCAATTTATCAATTCCAAGCTTCAGGTAAAGATTGTCGCCCTTCTCAATTACATCAGAATTTTTTTCCAGAGATTCAAGCAATTCTGTTAACTGCGAGCCAATGAAAACTGAAATAATAGCAGGAGGAGCTTCATTTGCACCCAATCGATGGTCATTTCCTGCAGATGCAATACTGGCTCTTAACAAATCGGCATATTCATGAACCGCCTTTATGGTGTTTATAAAAAAGGTCAGAAACTGTAAATTTTCCTTTGGTTTTTTTCCGGGACTAAGCAGGTTTTTGCCATTGTCAGTTCCCATTGACCAATTGTTGTGTTTTCCGCTTCCATTTATTCCGGCAAAAGGCTTTTCATGCAAAAGAACCCTCAAATCGTGTTTTTCAGCGACCCTTTCCATAATGTCCATCAAAAGTGAATTTTGGTCCACAGCAAGGTTCACTTCTGTAAAAGTTGGGGCACACTCAAATTGAGCTGGTGCAACTTCGTTATGTCTGGTTCGAATTGGAATTCCCAATTTCCAGGCTTCCATTTCAAAATCCATCATAAATGCCTGAACCCGAGGCGGAATGGACGCAAAATAGTGGTCTTCCAATTGTTGACCTCTGGCAGGGGCATGTCCAAAAACCGTTCTGTTGCTCATAACCAGATCGGGTCTGGAATTGTACAAGGCAGAATCTACCAAAAAGTATTCCTGTTCTGGTCCCAGGGTTGCAATTACCCTTTTAACATCCTTATCAAAATATTGAACCACATGGGTTGCGGCTTCATCTATCAGGTTTAGAGCTTTAAGCAATGGGGTTTTATTATCCAGTGCCTCTCCTGTGTAAGAAACAAAAACTGTAGGTATGCAAAGTGTTTTACCTCCCTGTGTGTCCATTATAAAAGCTGGGGAGGTGGGATCCCATGCAGTATAGCCTCTTGCTTCAAAAGTATTTCTGATGCCTCCGTTTGGAAATGAAGATGCGTCTGGTTCTTGCTGAACCAAGGCAGAACCTTTAAATGATTCCAATACCAAATCACCATCAATATCAAAAAAAGCATCATGCTTTTCTGCTGTAGCACCCGTTAAAGGTTGAAACCAATGTGTATAATGGGTGGCCCCAAGACTTATTGACCAGTTTTTCATAGCCAAAGCCACAGACTCAGCAAGCGAAGGATCCAGTTTTTGATTGGTTTCAATGGTTCTGATCAGCGCTTTATAAACCTCAGGAGAAAGGAATTCATTCATCTTCTTTTTATCGAAGACATACATTCCAAAATAGGAGGTGACCCTTTCTTTTGGAAAATCAAGAGAAATCGGCTTTCTATTGTTTACCGTTTCCAAAGCTTTAAACCGCAAAATTGCCATTTATATTTTTTTTGATAAAGAGTGTAAATTTTAGGGGGCAAAGCTATGAAAAGTATTCTTTTTTCAGAAAAAGGTATTAAAAAAATAGCACCTTGAATAAATTTTTATAATAGATCTCGAAAAACCCTTAGAACTTACAAGACATCAATGAAAAAAAAATGCGGCCTGCTTTGATAGGCAGACCGCATTCGCAATAATTTAATTTGTACTTTTTAACTTGTTCTAAATGGTTAGTCTTATGTCAAAAATTCAAGTTTTTATTTAATTACAATCCTTTGAGAGAAAGTTTCTCCCTTATTGTCAGTCGCCCTCAATAGATAAACACCTGACTTCAATTCGCTCTTTATTTCCAGCTGATTGTCATTCTGCTTTATTGGAAGAATATATTCTTTGCCATCCATTCCAGTAATGCGGGCATCTACAATTGTTGAATTTTCATTTCCAATCAAGGAAAACTTGCCATTTGATGGGTTCGGATACACCATGAAGTTTTTTGACTCTTTCCCTTTTTCAATTGAAGTTACTACAGGAAGCAGAATTGCATTTCCTTTTGGTGTAACTGCTAAAAGACCAAATGCAGGTCCATTTTGATTTGCAGATGGGGTTAAAAATCCAGATGCCATTACTACCAGTGCACTATCGGCAAAAGCAGACAATGGTGCTGAAAATGCTGCAACTACAACAGTTTGATTAGAATCCGTAACTTCTACAACCAAATTTTGGTTTGGAGCAGAAAGATAATTGGTAAAATCTCTAAATCCAGCGTTGTTAACCAGGGTTGCCCCGCCTTGAACTCTAACGTCAACTTTTGGTGCATCCGTTGCTCCATGTAATACCCTTAATTCTGCGTTGTTGTTTGTTGCAGAAGTAGAAGATATTTCCCTTGCACCCGGCATAACTGTCAGGTCAAAAGCCCTGTTTCTTCCTTCAGGATTTGGTGCATAACTCATCGCAGAAAATAATAATCCGGTAGCAACCAGGGTATAGCTTTCATCACCAGCCAATTCATAAACTCTTCTGAAAGCTGGGTTTGCTGTGTCAGTTCCTGCTGAAGCGCCTTTAAGTGCAACTGTCAAAGGCACACCTGCATCCAAACTTACAAATGGCGTCGCATTTCGGAAAGCCAATCCTGGGACTGCTTTGGCTCCGTTTACAAAAACATCTACTTCAGGCGCATTGGCAGAATTGTGAACAATTTGAACCCTGGATGTTGCCTTTGGCAATTGGACGGCCTGACCTGAAGGTGTAAAAGCCCACAATCCAAAACCTGGTCCAGCTGTTCCGCCTGTTGTATTTGCGGCTGGGTTGAAATAACCTGAAGCTAAAACCAAAGCGGTATTTCCTCCAAGACCCGCTATACCTGCTTTGTACGCCAATAGATTTGGTGAACCAGAACCAGGTGCTATTTGTATGGTGTAATTGGCTGCAGGAACAGGCAAATAATCAGAGGAACCTCTGAATGGGGCATTATCAACTAAAGTACCAACTCCTTGTGCTTTAATATCTACTGTCGGCGCATCGCTGGAACCATGAAATACTCTCAAATCAACATTGGTAGCAACTGCCGAGGTTTCTTTGGCCCCGCCGATTACGGTAATGTCAAAGGAATTTGAAATGCCATCCGGATTTGGTGCATAGACTCCACTGGGAAGTGCAAGATTGCCATTGGCTATCAAATAGTAACCTTCATCACCAGCCAATTCATAAACTCTTCTGAAAGCTGGGTTGCTCGTGTCAGTTCCTGCTGAAGCGCCTTTAAGTGCCACTGTCAAAGGCACACCCGCATCCAAACTTACAAATGGCGTCGCATTTCGGAAAGCCAATCCTGGGACTGCTTTGGCTCCATTGACAAAAACATCAACAGCTGGTGCATTGGCAGAATTGTGAACAATTTGAACCCTGGATGTTGCCTTTGGCAATTGGACGGCCTGACCTGAAGGTGTAAAAGCCCACAATCCAAAACCTGGT